>JAEYTB010000291.1 GCA_023434205.1 Planctomycetota bacterium
AGCAAAAGGTCGACCTGAAAGAGCAAAAGGTCGACCTGAAAGAGCAAAAGGTCGACCTGAAAGAGCAAAAGGTCGACCTGAAAGAGCAAAAGGTCGACCTGAAAGAGCAAAAGGTCGACCTGAAAGAGCAAAAGGTCGACCCGATGGAGTTCTCCGGCGAGCCCTCGGCGGGCCTCCGGGGCTCATGGGGCGCAAGGGGCAGGATTATCGGCCGGGTGGTGACCGGGTGACGATCGGCGAACCGGCACACAGAGCGCGCATCGGCGGCAGGGGCAGGGAGCGGGCCGTGATCGAGAGCCCCCGCATTTGATCGGAAGCGGAGCCTCTCGCAGGGGCGCAGAGGGCGCCAAGAAAGGCGGAAGGCGGGTCGGATCGAACCCGGTCCTCTGCCTTTCTCTGCGCTCTCAGCGTGCTCTGCGGTGAGACGCCTTCACACTTCTCCGCGCAACTCCGCCCCATCCGCGACCTCCGCGTTCAAGCCCTTTCCCCCCGTACACTGGGCCCATGCGCCACCTGCTGCTCGCGTGCCTGTTTGCCTTGCCCGTCCCCGCGTTTGCCCAGACCGCTCAGCGGCTGTGGGTGGACAACTGCCTCAAGTGCCACGGCGAGAACGGCGAAGGTGGCGGGGCGGGGACGCGGACGCTGCTGACGCCGGAGAAGCGGGCCGCGGCACTCGACCGGGCGTTCTTTGATGTGATCAAGAAGGGCAGCCCCGAGAACGGCATGGAGGCCTTCGACGGCGCCCTCTCCGACCCGCAGATGTGGGCGCTGGTCAACTACATCCGCGAGCTGCAGGCCAAGGACCACCGCGCCAAAGTCGGCAAGCCCCGCCCCGTCAACGGCGTCTACACGACGCAGCACGCGAAGTACCGCGTCGAGACCCTCGTCGCCAGCGGGCTGGATGTGCCGTGGGCGGTGGACTTCATGCCCGATGGGGGCGTGCTGGTCACCGAGCGGCCCGGGATGCTGCGCAACCTCAAAGGCGGAAAGCTCGGCGAGCCCATCAAGAACACGCCCCAGGTGCGAAACCAGGGCCAGGGCGGCCTGATGGATGTCGCCCTGCACCCCAAGTTCGCCGAGAACGGCTGGGTCTACCTCGCGTTCGCCGAGGCGGTGGGCGCCGGGGGACGCAACGGCTTCACCCACATCGTCCGCGGCAAGATCAAGGACGGCGCGTGGACCGACCAGCAGACCATCTTCCGCGCCGATGAGGAGGACTACTCCGGCGGGGGCGTCCACTTCGGCTGCCACATCGTCTTCGACGGCAAGGGCCACGTCTTCTTCGGCATCGGCGAGCGGGGGATCGGGCCGCGCTCCCAGGACCTCGACCGCCCCAACGGCAAGGTCTACCGCGTCAACGAGGACGGCACCATCCCCAGCGACAACCCCTTCGTCGGCAAGGCCAAGTACGGCGCCATCTGGAGCTTCGGCCACCGCAACCCCCAGGGCCTGGTCTTCGACCTCCACGGCAACCTCTGGGACACCGAGCACGGCCCCCGCGGCGGTGACGAGCTCAACCTCATCGAGAAGGGCCGCAACTACGGCTGGCCCCTCGTCAGCTACGGAATCAACTACAACGGCATGCCCCTCGTCACGCCCTGGGCCGACGTCACGCGCGGCCAGGCCGAGGGCAAGGACATCGCCATGCCCGTCGACCGCTGGCTGCCCTCCATCGGCGCCTGCGGCCTGGATGTCGTCCACGACGGCATGTTCGCCGCGTGGAAGGGCGACCTGCTCGCCGGCGGCCTCTCGGGCGCGAACGTCGACCGCGTGCGGCTGAAGCAGACCGACAAGGGTTGGGAGGTTGCCGAGCGCGAGGAGGTCCTCTTCGGCATGGGCCGCGTGCGCGATGTCCGCTGCGCCCCCGACGGCAGCATCTACGTCGTCCTCAACGGCCCCGACCGCATCATCAGGCTCGTCGCCGCGCCCTGACCGCCGGGAAGTCGGCAAGTTTCATGGCGGGGCGCCCGACCGGGCGGTACGTTGGGGGATGAGCCCCCGCGTGACCATGTCCCTGAGCCCCGCGGTATTCGCCCGGACGGCGCTGGCGGTCATCCTGCTGCTCGGGGCGATGCACCTCGTCACCATCGCGATCGCGCTGAGGACCGGGGCGGTGCACGCCGAGGCGCACCCGAGCGCCGGCGCGGGCGCGGTGATCGCGATGTTCGACCTCAACCGCGAGCGTAACGTGCCCACGTGGGTCTCGACGCTGCTCCTGGCCGCCGGATCGATCACGGCCGCGTGGACGTGGACGCGCCGCCGGGGCGGGCGCGACCGCATCTACTGGCTCGGGCTGGCGGCGGTGTTCGCGGTCATGTCGCTCGACGAAGCGTCCGAACTGCACGAGCGGCTCAACCACCGCATCCGACCGTTCCTGGACGGCGATGCCGGCGGCCTGCTGCACTACCCCTGGGTCCTCGCGGCGGGTGCCGCGGCGATCACCCTCGCGGCGGTGTACTCCGGGTTCCTGCTGCGGCTGCCCCGCGCCATCGCGGGCCGCATCGTGCTCGCGGGGGCGCTGTTCATGCTGGGGGCGGTGGGGTGCGAGCTGTTCGAGGGCGTCATCGACTCCCGCGGCGGGCCCACCACGCCCGCGCTCATGACGGCCTTCACGGCGCTGATCGTTGTGGAAGAGTGCCTCGAGATGGGCGCTGCCGCGCTGTTCACGCACACCCTGCTGCGCTACGACCTGGACCACCCGCCCGGGGCCGGCTGATGCAAAAAAGGCCGCGGGCCCCCGGAGTTCCGGAGGCCCGCGATGCTGGGCGTGCGGCTGGTAAGCCGAGTTCTGTCCCCCCGGCCGTATCGCGCCCCTATTGACGGGGGCTGGGACGCGACGCGCCGGCGTGGGCGGCCATTTCTCTGCGGCCCCGCGTTGCCGCGGGGCTCAAGCGGTCTACCCGCCCCCATCGGCCGGACCGGCCTGATAGCGGGGGCTGTTCGACCTTGCACGCGGTGAGGTTTGCCGTGCCCCCGCTGTCACCAGCGGAGCGGTGGGCTCTTACCCCACCTTTTCACCCTTACCTGATCCTCCCGGAGGAGGCCATCGGCGGTGTGTTCTCTGTGGCACTGTCTCGCGCCCCGATGCCCGTGGGGCGGGTGGGCGTTACCCACCACCGTGTCCTGCCGTGCTCGGACTTTCCTCAGGCGGGCTTTCACCCGGCCGCGGCCGCCTAGCCGCACACCCAACTATAGGAACCGCGACCGTCAGGGAGCGACACGGCCCGCCGCGGGCCGTCCACGCGCAAAGCTTCGGGTACCATCCGCACATGCCCTCTCAGCGACACACCGCCGTGATCTGGGCGACGCCCCGCCAGGCGGCCCTCGCCCGCGCTGTTGCCGAGATAGCCGGGCTTGAGCTGGTCGCCGCCGGCTCGCCCATCCGCGGCCAGTCCGGCGCGGTCGCCTCCGCGCTGGGCTGCGAGCCCGCCGACGACCTCCGCGCCGCGCTGGCCGGCGCGAGCGCCGACGCCATCCTCATCCTCGCCGCCGGAGACTTCGGCGCCGCCGAAGCACCCGAAGACGCCCGCGCCGTCGCCGCCGCCGCTTCCCGCGGCGTGCGCGTCCTCAGCCTTGAGCCCGTCCCCAGCAACGCGCTCGACCTTGAGCCCGGCGGCTGGATCGGCGGCAACGGCGAGGGCGCGGGGGCCGGCCCCGCGGCGTCCGTCCGCACCGTCGGCCTGCCCCGCCTCATGCCCGTCTTCCGTGAGGCTGCGGAGACCCTCGCCGCCTTCGGCCCCGTCCGCACCGTCCTCATCGAGCACTGGTCCGCCCCACAGCACGCCAGCCTCGCCGCCCGCCTCGTGGGCGCGATCGACCTCGTCCACTGGCTGCTCGCCGAGACCGAGAGCATCGACGCCGTCTTCGTCCCCGGCGCGGGAGGCCCCGCCAAGGTCAGCGAGCGCACCCTCCTCGAGTACGAGGGCGACCTCAACGCCATGCTCCGCACCGTCGACGGCCGCTCCGCGCTCATCGCCGTCAGCAACGCCGCGGCACGCTGGAACCTCACCGTCACCCTCCTGGGCGAGCAGGGCCGCCTCCGCTTCTTCGACGACGGCTTCGAGTGGCTCGGCCCCGACGGTGCCAAGCGCGACGACCACCGCAGCCGCACCCGCGGCAGCGCCTCCCCCGACCACGCCGCCTCCGTCATCGCCGATTCCGTATCCCGCCTGCTCGACGACCGCCTGCCCGACCCCGGCCCGCTCAACACCGGGTCCGTCCTCGCCGTCGCCCACGCCGCGATGCTCAGCGCCCGCACGCGGCACGCCGAGAACCCCGCCATGATCCGCCGCATGATGTCCGTGCAGGAAGGCCTCTGAGCCTCACACCGACGCCGGGTGCCAC
>JAEYTB010000208.1 GCA_023434205.1 Planctomycetota bacterium
AGACCTGCCCCTACAGCGGCAACGCCGCGAGCGCCAACCACACCGCGGACTACAAGGGCGGCAAGGTGGGCTTCTGCTGCGACGGCTGCGTGGGGCGCTTCAACAAGCTGGATGAGCCCGCGAAGGATGCGTTGATGTCCAAGGTGAAGTAACCGACCAGCCACACTGATGGATCTCTGAAGGGCGGGCCCGCAAAGGCCCGCCCTTTTTCATTGACCTACCGGCTTTGTGCGCACAGAACGTGACGCTTCGTTGGAGAACCTCACGTTTTCTCACAGTTTTTTCGCTTCGAGAATCACAGCACCAGACGGGCATGCCCGGTTCGTAAGTCGTGTTCTGCGCGCACAAAGCCGGTGGGCCGCGGGATGGGTAGAGGGCCGCACGCTCTCCCGAGGACCCACCCATGCGAACCTACCGGCTGGATGCGTTTTCCGACGTCGGCCTTGATGAGGCGATGCTCAAGCTCGCGATCGACGAGCACGGGCGCGCGATCCCGCGCCTGAACCAGCTCTGGGCGTACTACAGGAACGCGCTCCAGCCGGTAGGCGCAGGGCGGGACCACGCGGGCTGGTACCGCCAGCCCCAGGAACGCGGCCTGCCCGCGCGGATCGTCGGCCGCTCCGACGACCGCCGGCGCGAGGTCGTCATCGAGAACGACATCGCCTGGCGCATCCAGGCCATGGTGGACTTCATGTTCGGCAAGCCGGTGTCGATGGTCAGCACCGCGCACGACGAATCGCTCCGCGCCACCATCGAGCGGGTGCTCGACCGCGTCTGGGAGGCCAGCGGCGGCATCGCCCTGCTCCAGGACGCGGCGCTGCTCGGGCACGTCTTCGGGCACGTGGACCTGGTCGTGCGCGTCGACGAGGACGGCCTGCGCGATGCCCTCTCGCGCGCCGAGCCCACCCCCGAGGCCCGCGCCCTCGCCGGCGCGGAGCACATCCGCGTCGAGGTCGTCGAGCCCCGGCGCGGCATCCCGATCCTCGATGAGCACGACTACCGCCGCCTCAAGGCCTACATCATCCATTACACGCGCGAGGCCAACGAGCCGCAGCGCGGCATGCTGACCCGCCTGCTGCCCCGCCTTGCCGGCCAGCCGGCGCGGCGCGAGCGGGTCGAGGTCACCGAGGTCATCGGCCCTTCCGCGGGCCAGGTCTACGAGAACGGCGCGCTGGTGTGGTCCCGTAGCGGCGACCCCTTCGGCGGCGCGCTGCCGGTCGTCCACGTTCAGAACCTGGCCCAGCCGTTCGAGTACGAGGGCCTGAGCGAGGTCGAGCCGCTGATCCCGCTCCAGGACGAACTGAACACGCGCCTCTCGGACCGCGCCAGCCGCGTCACCCTCCAGAACTTCAAGATGTACCTGGGCAAGGGCATCGACGGCTTTGAGAAGATGCCGGTGGGCCCGGGCCAGCTCATCAGCACCGACAACCCCGACGCCAGCATCGAGGCGTTCGGCGGCGATGCGCACTCGCCCAGTGAGGAGTCGCACATCCAGCAGGTGCGCGACGCCCTGGATAAGACCAGCGGCATCCCGCCCCTGGCCAGCGGCGTCATCCAGGCCAAGATCGGCAACCTGTCCAGCGCCAACGCCCTCCGCGTGACGCTCATGGGCGTGCTCAGCAAGACCGCGCGCAAGCGCGTCACCTACGGCGCCGGCATCGCCCGCGCCTGCGACCTGATCCTCGCGGCCCTCCACCACGCTCAGGCCCTCCACACGCGGCCCACAGACCGCGGCGTGCGCCTCACCTGGCCCGATCCCCTCCCCGAGGATGTCCGCGAGCAGGTGATGGCCGCGGAGGCCAAGGCGCGCCTGGGCGTCCCGCCGCAGCGCGTGCTCGCGGAGCTGGGTTACGCGCCGACCGACCCTGGGATTGCCTGATGACAAGCACCGTTCGTTATGAGCCCGGAACGGAGTGACGGGTACAGCGCGAGTTTACATACAGGTCGCACACCCCTCACTGCGTTCGGGGCTCGTCCCCAACGCCACTCGAACCCGCAACGAATAAGGAACCCGTGATGCCCGACAACACCCCCACCGACAACTGGCAGCAGCGTGCTCTCGACGCCGAAGCGAAGCTTGCCACGCTCTCCGACACCCTCGGCCAGACGCAGGAGGCGCTGATGGGCGTGAAGCGCTCGCACGAGATCGACCTCGCGCTGCTCACCGCCGACGCCGTGGACCTGGAGGCGGCGCGGCTGCTGACCGAGTCGGCGCTCTCGCAGATGGACGCGCCCGACGTTCAGAAGGCGGTGGCGACGCTGCGGGAACGCAAGCCGTTCCTGTTCCGTCAGCGCCCGCAGCCGCGGGCGATGAGCGCGGGCCTCAGGTCCAACCCCACGCTCGACGAGGTCGCTGAGCACGCCCGCACCACCGGCGACCGCAAGTCGCTGCTCGACTACCTCCGCGCCAAACGCACCTGACCGGGTGCCACGGGCCCGTCCGCGGGCCGTGCCCCCCTCTCCGCACCGTCGCACGTTCGCTCTTTCCCTTTCCCCTGTTCAAGGAGCCCCCATGAGTTTCTCCGGCAAGTCCACGTTCACCGCTGGCGCCACCCTCCCCGAGCTGATGGAGGATGTCGCCGACATCGTCTCGATCGTGAGTCCCTTCGAGACCCCGCTGCTGGCGTACCTGGGCGACCCCAAGCGTGCCGCGACCAGCACCATCCACGAGTGGATGGAGGACACGCTGCTGCCCAACACCGACGCCGTGAACCAGGCGAGCTTCTCACCCGACGCGGCGTCGGCCACCGTCATCACGGTGGACAACGGCGGCCGCTTCCAGGCCGGGGACCTTGTCCGCCCCGGCGAGGCCCGCGAGGTCATGCAGGTGACGAGCGTCTCGGGCAACAACGTCACGTTCGTCCGGCAGTACGGCGGCACGCCGGCGAGCGACCTGGCCGACAACCTCAAGCTCACGATCCTGGGCAACGCCGCGCTCGAGGGCGCCGCGGCGCTGGCCGCCCGCTTCACCAGCCGCGTCCGCCGGCAGAACTACACGCAGATCTTCACGGCGAGCGTGGACGTGAGCGGCACGATGCAGGCCACCCGCCTCCACGCCGTGAGCGACGAGCTGGACTACCAGAAGCAGGAGCGCCTCCGCGAGCTGCTGCGCGACCTGGAGAACTGCATCATCAACGGCACGGCGCCCGCCGCGAACCCGCAGGGCTCGTCCACCGTCCGCCGCTCGATGAACGGCATCATCCGCCAGATCTCCACCAACCAGTTCGCCCCGGGCGTCGGGCCCATCCCCGACGGCGGCGGCAACGACAGCGACATCCTGACCGAGGAGGTCCTCAACGCCGCCCTGCGCACGATCTGGGAGAGCTCCTCGGCCCGCATCGACACCATCGTCGCCGGCGGCCTGCAGAAGCGGCGCATCAACAAGTTCATCGCCAACACCGTGCGCGAGCACCCCGCCGGCGGCAAGCGCTTCACCGACGGTGTGGGCGTCTACGAGTCGGACTTTGGCGTGTGCAACGTGCTGCTCTCGCGCTGGGTTCCCGCCGACACCATCCTGCTGCTGGACAGCTCGCGGATCGAGGTCATGCCCCTCAGCGGCCGCAGCTTCCACTACAAGCCCCTGGCCGCCACCGGCGACTCTTTCTCCGGCCAGCTCATCGGCGAGTACACGCTGGAGTTCCGCAACGAAAACGCCCACGGCCTGGTCCGGGGCCTCTCCACCGCCTCAGAGTGATGTGCCACGACCGCGCTTCATGGTCGTGCTGAATGCACCCACGCCCCGCGCCGCCAACCCGGCGCGCGGCGTTTCCCTCCCCTCCCTGTCGCACCATCGCACCCTCGGAGCCCCCCATGTTCGCCACCGACAAGGACCTGCTGCTGCTGGAGCCCAACCTCTTCCGCGATGTCGCCTGGACAGGCCAGCGCCTGGTCTCCGGCGTCGTGCAGATCGCCTCGGGCATCGTCAAGTTCCAGTCCAGCGATGTGCGGATCACCGATGTGGGCCTCGCGCCCGGGCACATCGTCATCGTCGGCCTCACGCCCTACGAGATCATCGAGGTCATCAACGACACCGACGCCACGATCTCCAAGGTGCGCGCCGGCAACGACGACCCGGTCATCCCCATGGCCGACATCGAGACCGACACGCCCGCGATCATCGCGACCTTCGCCCCGCAGACCGCCATCGTCCACCGCCAGGTCCTCCGCATGCTGGGCATCGAGCCCGAGCACCCCGCGCCCGGCATGCCCGCCGCGGCGGACATTACCAACCCCCGCGCCCTCGCGCGCCTGGAGGCCCTGGGCTCGCTCCACCTCATCTACTCCGCCGCGGGCGCGCTCACTCCTGCCGACTCGCCCGCCAACCAGCGGGCGGAGCTGTACCGCCGCCGCTTCAGCGAGGAACGCGCCCGCTGCCGTGTTGAGGTGGACACCAACAACGACGGCCTCCCAGACTCCACCCGCATGCTCAACATGATCCAGTTCACCCGCGCCTGAAACGCTGTCGCACTGTCGCACGATCGCTCTGTCGCACTCCCGCTCTTGGGGCTCCCATGCTCATCCTCAACCCCCGCCAGGTCACCTTCGCCGGCTCGCCGTGGAACGACGTCACGCTCATCGCCCTGGACCGCACGGCGGCGCGCCTGGTGATCGACCACTCCGACCACGGCCCGCACCCCACCTTCGCCGACGCCCCACAGCAGCGCACCACGCTCCGCGTCGTCATGGACCTCCCCGGCCTGGATGCGCCCACGCCCGGTGACACCGGCACGCTCACCTTCACCACCAGCCCCACGGCGAGCGACGCCTCCGCCCAGACGCTCTCGGCCACGTGCGTCGTCACCGGCGTCACCCACGAGATCGCGTTCAAGCGACCTCCCACCCGCACCATCGAGCTCATCGCCCTCTCAAGCGACGGGGCTGCCGACCCGATCACGCTCGCCTGATCATCGCCTCGGCTGTCGCACCATCGCACTGTCGCACTTGCCCTGGAGCCCGCATGTCATCCTTCAAGTCCCTCAACCTGTTCGGCAGCGGCCCGCACCGCTTCTCGCTCTCGGCTCAGGGCGAGGAGATCGTGCCCAACTATGTGATCGGCGCCGGCGACCACGGCACCGCGCCCGTCGGCCCGCTCGAGCTCGACATCACCGTCACGGGCCGCCTGATCGCCAGCAGCGAGTCCGCGCTGTGGACGCTGCGCGACGCCATCACCGCGCAGCTCGCCGACCCGCCCGTCCCCGGCACGCTCATCGACAACCACGCCCGCAGCTTCACCGACATGAGCTTCATCAGCTACCAGGAGCACGGCCCCACCGACCGCGCCCGCACCCGCTCCATCGCCTATACCGCCACCTTCCGCCGCTTCGCGTAACCCCCCCTCCCCCATGCCCCCCGAACTCACAACATCCCTCGCCCAGCTCGGCGCCGCGGGCCTGATCGGCTGGATGTGGCTGACGGAGCGGCGTGCCGCGGCACAGCGCGAGGCCCAGCTCACCCAGGCCCACGACAAGCTGATGCAGGAGCGGCGGGCCCTGGAGCTGGTGATCGCGGCGATCCACGACAACACCCGCGTCCTGACGACGCTGGAGGTGGGCCAGCGCACGCTGATTGCGGTGCTGTCACAGCGTGCCACACCCACGGTCTGACCCGTGCCACGGCCGTGCCCTGACGGTCGTGCTCTTCAGCACGCCTCCCCCGCCAGCACCCTGAAGAACGCCTCGATATCCGCGTCCGTGCCCGTGTCGCCGTCGGAGTTGAAGTCCACCGACCCGCACAGCGGGCAGCAGTCCCCCGCCAGGCACGCGAAGAAGGCCGCAATGTCCGCGCTCGTCCCGTCAACCCCGTCGCCGTCGAAGTCCGCGCCCCAGCAGGGCTCACCACCTGCAACGACACGCGCGACAATGCTCGATCCCAGGTGTACAACCTGCATCGCCCGCCCGCCTCCCAAGTGGGGAACATGGGCAACGTCGAAGTTACCTTGGATCGTGCCGCCGGAGGTGAGCAGCGCCACTTCATCGCCAACCCGCAGCGCATTCGCCCTGAACACTTCGACCGAACACGTGCCCCGAAGCGGCCCGCTGAATGCACTGACGAATGCTCGGGGCAGGAACCATGGTGATCGCTGCGTGTCGATGACGAACTCCAACAGCGAGGTTGCATCGGGATTCGCGATTAGCCCTGATGGCCCGCTCGAGCCCGGCTCGAATCGGAAGCGGTTCTGCGGCGAGAACTGGGCCGTTCCTTCCCAGGCAGCGCCTTCGCGAAGAACAACCCCGGCTCCAGGCAGCAAAAACGGATTCCCAGCCGCGATGCTCGTTCCTGCGCCGCAAACAAACGTTCCTGGATGCACGCGTTGCAGGCCGTCGAGAATACTGGACTCAATCGTGCAATCTCCATACACATGGAGCCCAGCAAACTGCCCGCCGCGGAACCACCCGTTGGTGATGATGGCTGGACCTTGAATCACCCCTGGCCCTTCCGCCACAGACCCGCGCACATCCGTCAGAGTGCCCGGACCCCACACCGTCCAATAGCCCCAGTAGTACCCGCCCACAACATCGCCACTCACGTTCAAGTGGCGTGCGACCATCGTCGAGTTGCTGAGCCGGAGGACGCCCGAGGCCGTGAGGTATACCTTCCGCTGCTGAAACTGATTCTGGTTGTCGATGGTCGCGTTCACCATCTCGAAGGGCGCACCCTCAATGGTCAGTTGCAGGCCCTCCATCGTGCTGGTGCTGTTGAACAGGCCGCCCTCAAGCCGGACATGCCCGGAAATCGCGAGACTCTGGAGGCTGAACGTCCCCCCATTCACAAACGTCGCCGGCCCCCCGCTCACCTCCCACCGCGAGACCGTGTGCCCTTCCATCCCCGTCACCGTGTAGGGCTGGGTCAGATCAAACCGCGCTGTATCCCCCGCCCCCGGCGGCGTTCCCCGGTCCCAGTTCGCGCCCACGCTCCACTCCCCGCCCGCCGCGTTGATCCAGCGCACAACCTCGGCTCGCGCACCGCAAGCCGACACCAGCACCAACAGGCACGCCGCCAAAGCGCTCTTCATGGGCCACCCTTCCGTGGCCTCAGTATGCAGCGTCAGGGCGGGATTACCAAGGGCAATCCGTCACCTTCAGCACGGCCCGCCCGAGAGCACGCGGAAGAAGCCCTCGATATCCGCGTCCGTGCCAGTGTCGCCGTCGGAGTTGAAGTCCACCGACCCGCACAGCGGGCAGCAGTCCCCCGCCAGGCACGCGAAGAAGGCCTCGATGTCGCCGTCGGTGCCGGCCACCCCGTCCCCGTCGAAGTCCGGGCCCCAGCAGGGGTTCCCGCCCACCACCACCGCGATGCGCACGCCCGGGGGAACGACCTCCACCCCCATCGCACGCCCGCCGTTCAGCTCCGCCACCTCCACCGTTGCGAACTCGCCCACCACCGAAGCGCCCACGCTGTCGAACAAGTCCGTGGCATCCCCCACGCGGAGCGCGTTGGGGTTCAGCACCTCGACGCGCAGCGTCCCGCCCAGCGTTGTGGCCCAGGGCGTCAGCAGAAGCGGCTCGAACGCGGGGCTCGCCGCGCCGTCGATCACCACCTCCAGCCGCACGCCGGGCTCGCCGTAGTACTCCAGCGCCTCGGGCCCCGCAGCGCCCGCCCCCACCCGCAGAGCCCCGCTCCCGGTCATGTAGAGCGACCCCGTGCAGCCCGAACCGCTCAGCAGCTCAAGCCGGCCGGCCTCCACCACGCCCAAGGACGGCGATGCGCCGCTCACCGTCGCGCCCTCAACGGTGGTCGTGCCCGCCTCGATGCGCGACACGTTGCGCAGGAGCGCGCCCGATTCCGCGTCCACATCGCCGGCGATCGTGAGCACGCCCGTGAAGGGGTTCAGCACCATGCCGTCGCGCAGCCGGGCCGGGCCGGTCACGCGCGTGATCTCGCTGCCCCCGGCCCAGCCGCCGCTGATATCGCACGCCTGGAGCACGACGATCTCGCCGCCGAACCCGCTGTTGACCAGCGTCAGGCCGCCGCTCAGGCGGACTGTCCGGGTGGTGATCGAAGCGTTGGACATCTGCACGGAGCCGCCGAGCACGGTGAGCGAGCTGCGCCCGCCGCGGGAGCCCTTGTCGCTGATCGTCGCGTTGTGCATCTGGAAGGGCGCGCCGGTGATGGTGACGTCGCCCCAGCCCATGATGACGGCGCCGTTGCGGAGCGTGACGGCCCCGCCGATGGAGAGGCCGCTGCCGTCGAAGAACTCGCCCAGGCGGACGTCGTGCCCGCCCATGTTGAGCGTGACGTTCCCGCCGGAAAGGATCATGCCGTGGAGCTGCAGCTCCTGCGCGACGGTCACGGTGTACGAGGCGTCCAGCGCGAGGCGTGCGACATCGCCCGGGCCGGGGACCTCTCCGGTGCTCCAGTTCGCCGCGACTTCAAACTCGCCCCCGTCGGGGTTGATCCAGTCCACCGTCTCGGCATGGGCCCTCGCCCCCGCGAGCAGGAGAACGCCAAGCAGCAGCCACCGCGCCCACATCAGCATTGGTGCATCCCTTCCGAAGA
>JAEYTB010000084.1 GCA_023434205.1 Planctomycetota bacterium
AAACTGGAAAGCCATGTACTCCGATCCCGCCATCTCTGAATCCGCAATACCCGAGCTCTTCGAGCGGCTGGGTCCGATTTTCGGTAGGCAAGTCACCATCGAACTCCGCCCAGCGGGCCAGCGCGAAACGCCGGGCCGTGCCGTTGCCGACTTCGTGGTGAGCGTCGCATGGGGGACGGAGCGATACGAGTTCGCGGCCGAGGCGAAGATGCGCAACACGCCGCGTGTGCTCGACGAGGCTCTCCGCCAGTCGCGGCGGTGGGCTGCGGATTCCGGCCGACTACCGATGGTGGTCGTGCCGTTCCTCGGCGAGAAGCGGATCGAGCGATTGGAGGAGGAAGGCATCTCCGGCCTCGACCTCTGCGGCAACGGTCTGATCCTCGTCCAAGGCCGCCTTCTGCTGCGACGAACGGGGCAGCCGAACCGCTACCCCGAGTCCAGGCCGGCCCGGTTCGCGTATCGCGGAGCCACCTCGCTGGTGCCCCGCGTGTTCCTCCGTCGCGCGGAGTATTCGTCTGTCGGCCAGGTCCGGGACGAGATCGAGGCAGCGGGCGGGACCGTGGCGCTCTCGACAGTCTCCAAAGCCCTCGCGAGGATGGCGGACGATCTGATCGTGGACCGCTCAGAAGGCCGGATCGCGCTGGTGCAGCCCGACAAACTGCTCGACGCGCTGGTGGAGAACTTCGCTGCCCCCAAGCCCGAGCGTACGGCTCAGCTCAAGACGCCGTTGCCTTTGGAGGACTTCTTCCGCCGCGCCCAAGGGGCCGTCGGGTCGGCCACGAAGTTGCAGATGGTGCTTTCCGGCGCGTCCGCCCAGGACCGTTACGCCGGGGGGCTCCGTGCCGATGTGCCGATCGTGTACGCCAATAACCTCAACGAACTGAAGCGGCGGATCGGCGATACCTGGAAGCCTGTGGATCGCTTCGCCAACCTCACAGTGATTGAGACGCGGGATCCGACCCCCTTCTTCGACGCACGCCGTGATGACGGGGGCGCTTCGTTCGCTTCTCCGGTGCAGGCGTACCTCGAACTCGCCGCCGGAGGGGACAAGCGGGACACCGAGATGGCCCAGCAGGTCCGTGCACGCATCCTGCGGGACCTCGGTCGATAATCGGAACCCTGCCATGAAGCCACTGATCACCAGCGTGCTGGATCTGAACTCCGCTCTCGGTGGGAACGCCGAACTGCTGCTGGGCGGCGGCCTCGGCCTGTACCTGAAACAGGAGCATTTGCGCACCACCGGCGCACGCACGTTGCTGCCGCTGGATCGCCTGCCGCCCGCTCGAACCACACAGGACGTCGATCTGTTCCTTCGCGCAGAAGTGATTGCAAGCCAAGACGCAGTCTCCCGCTACCGCGCTGCGCTGAACAAGCTTGGGTTCGTGGTCGTTCCTGGATCGGAGTGGCTCAAGTTCAAACGCGACGTTCAAGACACGGAGGTCTTGCTCGACGTCATGGTTGGCCCCCTGGGCGAACACGCGGAAGCGATCCGGTTGAAGGATTCCCGCGCCAGACCCAGGGGCCTCGGCGGCAAGTCCGGGCTGCATGCTTTCGTCACAGAGGAAGCCTTGGGCATCGAAACTGGGCCGTTGCGGATACCGCTGAAAGGCTTGGGCTCGGACGGCAACGACGCATCTTGCGAAGTCCTCATCCCTCGGGCGTTCCCCTATGCACTCATGAAGCTAGGCGCCCTCCGCGACCGCATCAACGACGAAAACAAGCAGGAAGGCCGTCACCACGCGATGGACCTGTACCGGATCGTTGGGCTGCTCACGGAGGAAGAGGTCGAAGTGTCTGCGAAGCTCGCACGCGAGTACGCCAATCATGCGGAGATCGCCGAGGGCAACCGGACGATCGACACGCTCCTCGCGCCGACGGAGGGCGTTGGCCGACTTCGCCTGCTGGAATACCAGCGGGCCAACCGAGACTCCACGCCCGAAGTGGACCCGGACTTCCTGGTAAACGAGCTTCGGAGGCTGTTGGCACCATCCTCAGGCGACCCTGTGTCCTCGTGAGTTCGCTTGAGTGTGCAGAGCCGCCTGAACTGCTACTCCCCCGCATCTTCCCGGAGCGTGCGTTCGTCGCAGCCCAGAGCCTTCGCAGCTCGCGCCCATGTGCCATGCCGCTCCTTGGCCCACTCGGCCAATCCGCGCTGGAAGTGTCGAATCCGCTCACGTCGAGTGCCGTCACCCCAAGGCGAGGCCTCTTTCACGTTGGTGATGGGGAATCCAACGTCTCGCCACGCCGAGACGGCGTGTGCCACAGCATCGGCCTCCGAGCGGCCATGCCACCAGGCGATGACGAGAACCGCCAAACGCTGCAGGTCACGCAGGTTGCCTGAAAACGGGTGCGACGCCAGTGCCTCCGCCAACAGACGGTGCTGCGGCGGGTCGGCGGGCACCGCCGTTGTCACTCGCAACTCCCGCCAAATCCGCACCCAATCGTCTGCAAGGTCCTCCCGGCAGTCCCTGAGAGACGGAACCGTTACGATGAGGTGGCTCAGACGGTCGAACAGATCGGGGGCGAGCCGCTTTGCGAGTTCCGCAATCGGAACGTTGCTGGCACACACCACCTCAACATCGACCGACATTTCCTTGTCGCCACCCACCTGCCGATATCGGCGATGCCGATCCTGCAAGAAACGGATCAGCTTCCTTTGTATGCCCATCGGAAGGTCCTGCACCTCGTCAAGGAACAGAATGCCGCCGTCCGCGATTCCGAGCAGCCCTTTGCGAACGGACTCGGCACCAGTGAATGCCCCCTTGACATGCCCGAACAGTTCACTCTCGGCCAGCGTGGAATCGAGCGCCCCGCAGGGCACCGTGACGACATTGCTGCGACGCTTGATGGTCGCCACGATGGTCTCGACAAGCCGTGTCTTCCCGGTGCCCCGCTCCCCCAGCACAAGCAACGGCGCACCAGCCACACCCGCGTACCGCATCAGGTCCTCCAGCGCCCGACGCCTCGCCGGAGACTTCGCCTCGGGGTCATATTGCGCGACCGGCGCGCGCACCGACGCGGCCTCACGCACTTCCGCGAGATACGTCGAGATTGGAAACTCAACCGAATCGATCCGGAGTGGGCCGTCCCTCCCTTCCCGCTGTGATGACCACAGCCGGGTGCCGTTTGGGAACGCCCCCCCCGCGTGCAACAGCAGCCACACGCAGTGCATCGCCGGCGTCCCCGGCGAAACATTCACATGGAGATGCGAAGCGTTCTGAACTTCTGGAATTACCTGCCGGGTGATCGCCTCGTAGATCTGCGCGTGGTTGCTCGGATCACTCACCGGCAATGTCTGCACGTCAATGGGGGGCCCGTCCCACTCCTGCCCGAGAGTCACCGGCTCTGTCTTTCTGCAAAGGTAGATCACTTTGCCGATGGGACAGCCCTTCGATTTCAGAAGGCGAATGGCATTTCGCAGCACGTCTATGCCGTGGTTCTTGGAGTGCCAGGCGAGCAGTGTTCCACTCTTGGTGCTCATGACGCGAGCTCCTCGACCAAGATGTTCCGGATACCGAGGGTCTCAGCCACCGCCCGCGCGGCCTTCACCTCGTCGGGCGTACCGACGCCTATGACCTTCGACCCGTCCGTCAGGCGATAGACCCTCGCGCCGTCGGTGGTCGGGCCCTCTCCCCCCTTGGACCCTTTGGAGCGATCCTCCCGCTTGGCGGTGCTGGGCACTCGCGGTGCTCGAAGCGAGTACCTGACCACCACCTGCTGTGCCCACGTCAGTCCTCGCTTCTCGACTTCTTGACGGAGACTGGCTTCCGACGGCTTGGCCTCGTCGAGGCGATCAGCCGACTTCGCCGTCACGGCATCTAGGTTTACCGTCTCACTTGCCTTGATCCGGATTGTGGGCTCGGGCTTCTTGGGGACGGATGTTGACGGCAGCGGCACGACCTCGCCCGAGACTGCCCCAAGTGTCGCGGGAACCTCCAGTTGCCACGGCGCTTGGTCAGTCCACGCCCGCAGGAGCCCCGAGAGGGCCTGGGAGTCCGGGCCCGTCAACCGGACGCCGAGTTCGAAGCCATCGTCGAGGCCGTGCTTCTGCAGATTCGACGACATCACCATCGCCCGATCGTCGCACACGAGCGCCTTTGCGTGCAGCCATGTGAAACAGAACACTGTCGCCCCGGCCTTGCGGAGCTTCAGAAGCGCAGGAAGCGAAGTCGCCCGATACCGTGCCAGGACCGTGACGGGCACACCTTCATTGGCCCGCTTGCACAGCGCGGCGACGACCGGATGATCCACATCCCAACCGAAGCTTGACACCGTAATGCCGCCGCGCGCTGCGCCGATCATCTCCATCATGGCATCCCGAATCTGACAGCGCCCGCCCATGGTGGCAATGACGTGCTGCGCCGGCGAAGGCAGAGACACCTCGCCGAGTGGCTTGACACGGTCGAGTTGTCCCTTTCCTACCAGCTCCCGCTCCGCAACCTCCCAGATCGCATATCGCAGTTGCTCGAACATCTCCCGAGTCTCGGTCGGGCTCAGCCGTACGGCGAGTTCTTCGTTCCTTGTGAGAGCTTCGGTGGTCAGGTTGGCGGTGAGCAGAAGACCCCGTGCAGAGGCGGTTGCTGGATCTGCGAGCACACACTTCGCATGGAACGATGGCGACGAGCGGATCAGCACGCGACCCGCGAACTCGTTGAGCATCTGTTTGTGGGACTCTGTGGTCTTTGCCTCGAAGTCGTCTTCATCGCTGACATCGCGATCGAGCTTGGCTTCGGCTGAGATCAGGCCGTAGATCCGGCAGCCACGAGCCGCCGCCTCGATGAGCGCCCTCTGAATGTCGCCATCAGACAAAAGGAACGAGCTGAACACGACGACCTGCTGCGCCGCCCGGATGAGCGACAGTGCTTCGGTCAGTACGGCACGATCCAAGCCGGTCGCGGCGACTCGCCAGTTGCTCGGCGCGGTCGGCCTCGCGTCAGATCTCGATGCGTTTGCCCGTACAAGCACAGGCGGCACAGGCCGTGCACGCTGATCAACGGTGTGTTCGATGGTTTGATCCCACATGGTCTGCACGTCCCCTGTCACAGATTCCAATCCAGTGCTGCCTGAACCGCCCAGTAGGACCGAGGGCGAGCGTCATTTCGGGTGCCAGCGGCCAGCTGCCGCGCGAGCTCGTCCCGGCCCGGGAGTTCTACATTCCATCCGGCGAACGTTGAGCGCACACGCTGCGATAGGCTCTCGAACACGCGGGCTGTCTGAATCCCATTGAGCTGCGCGGCGATCTGGTGCCTGGCCCACTCTGTTGCAGCGCGATTCGAATCTGGGCACAGTCTGATGCTCGGGACCTTTACGTCGCGGAATGACCCCGCCCCGTCAAGACTGGGAGATGCGAACTCCAGCGTTGTTCGCATGTTGAGGCGCTCGTCCTCTGTAGTCGCCGCGGCAAACGGGATCATCAACGCCTGACGGTTGTGGTCCCAGCTGCGATCAAGCCGCTTGGATGCCAGAAGCTCGTCCCACACACTTCCGAGATCCGGAAGATCATCTCGCGTGATCGGTTGATCGATACGGTGCCGACCGTTGACATTCCCGACGATGCGCAGCTCGGGCGTGTCCCTCAGGGTCCAGCGCAGTTCCAGTTCGTCGGCCGTGTTGGTCTCGATCGCTGCGGCAGCGAGGTCGTCAAAGCGTGCAAGGCGGCCGTCCATGAGCATCCTGGCCACCTGTCCAGCGGCTGGACGTACCCAGTCAGGCAACTCCTCGGCCCGGGGGCGAGGTTCATCACGCTTGCGTTGCTCGGTCCCGTTCTGGTTCACGGGGCGCGGCGCGACGCCGATGACTGGAAACTCCAGCAGCGGATCGTCGGCGGTCCACAGCGACCACTCGCCTTTGTCCGGCTGAAGCACCTTGCCCGTCTTAGCAGCCGCGACGCCCTGCTCGGTGAGCCCTTCGAAGCCATCCGTGACCAGATGAAGATCGCGACAGATGAGGAGTAGTCGTTTTGCGACGGTGTTCATGCCTGCGCCGGGGCCGAGCAGATGCTGGGCCAGCGACTCGGGGCCCAGTTGCCGGTTCGCATCGACCTCCTGCTTCGCCCATACCAGCACCGGTGCCAGTTCCGCACGAGCTTCTTCACGGGCGATGGTCGCGACGAGATCGAATCGCCGCAGAGGGACCTTGCGAGTTAGAACAAACTGGACACTCATGATGCATGCCCCCCTTTGGCGGGATTGAAGCGAAGCCCGTACTTGAGTGAGCGGGCGAGCCCGCCCAGCACCGGCGACCGGCATTTGAGCATTTCGTGACGGTTGCCGACGACCACCAACTGGTACCGCGCCCGAGTCACCGCAACGTTGATCCGGTTGGGGCTCTCCAGGAAGCTGGTTGGCCATCCGTTGGCAACCGAGAGAAAGACGATGTCGGCCTCATGCCCCTGGAAGCGGTCGACGGTGCATACGTGCGCGGACACGACCGGGACGCCGGAGTGTTTCAGGACCGACTCCTGCATCGCGTACCGCTCGCCGCTCAGGCCTCGGATCGCCCAGCGCAGCTCTTTTTCTTGCGCTCTGTAGAACGTCAGCACCGCAGCCTCCCACAACTGTCCGTCCGGACGTGCATTGCGAGCGGCCCACGCCATGAACTGCCTGAGTTCCTCGATGACGACCGCGATCTCTTCTCTGCTGTGCCCCTTCGAGAGGGTCTTGACATCGAGCCACTCGGCGCGAGAGGAGTATCGCCTCGGCCCTCCGTTGGGCCACTCCCGGCGCGACATCATGTCCGGAGGATCAATCAGGGCATGCCCGTGATATACGTGCTCCCGAGGGAACGCCGAGATCTCCGGGTGCATTCGTCGTTGATAGGTGAGCCGTGTATGACGCTCCGCGAGGACTGCTTGGGGCAACCCTTCCGAGAGCGTTGTCGGAGTGATCGCACCCTTGCGCCCAAATCCATACCGAAGAGATTCCAGGACCGACGGCAGCGCGATCCGCTGTATATTCACCAGGTAGTCACTGACTCCATCCGCCTTGATGCCCGTGCCAGCGGCTGGCAGAAGCAGTTGTCGATCGCGCCGATACCGCTGGGCCGTGGCGCTTTGAACGCCGTCCCGCTCGAACAGCCGCTGCTCATATTCCCGAGAAAGACGCCAAGCGATCTCGCTCTCCCAACTGCGATCCTCATCCATCAAGCGGTCTCGACCGTCCCAGAAGGCCCGTGCTCGACGTCGCACTTGCTCCACCCCATCAAACTCGCCATGAATCACGGCAAGGTCAATGGGCCACTCCTGAGAGCGTGACACGCCGTCGGATGTCGCCAGAATCAGCGGTGCGCTGTGGAGCGACGCCCAATCAGCCGAGTCTCCATCGACCCACTGCACTCCATGTGCGGCGGCTTGGGCGGCATACAGCTCATGAACAGCTGGATCATCCGACACCACGACGGTGGGTTTCCAGCCACTCGGATCGTCGGGGCTGCGATGGTTGTCGAACACATCCAGGCACGCGTGCCGCGCTTCTGGGTTGGGCATCGCGGCCTGAACGCTGGCGGCCACCTCATCGTCCTCGACATACGGCGACAGCTGGAGCGGATCTCCGACGAGTATCCACCGTTTGGCGAGCAGGCCGGGCACCAGGAACTCCTGGAACGTCGTTTTGCTCGCTTCGTCCACGATGAGCACGTCAAACGCTGCATCTACACCCCGCCTCTCATCCTTCTGAGCCTTGATGTCGGGGTGCTGAAGAATGCCGATCGTGGTGCCGCAGACGAGGTTGGCGCACTCCAGCACGAGCCGCTCAATCATGGTGTCGTCGCCACGCAAGGCGCGGAGCATCTCCTCCTGTGCGGGAGTCCGGCCCCGCTGCTGCTGCAGGTGCGTCGTGATCTGCGTTCGCGTCGTCTGCTTGAACTCGTCCAGGCGGTACGGTCTAGCCTTCACCGAGACGTTGTGACGGTCCCCGATTCGCACGGCGAGCACATGATCTCGGAAACGGTGAGTGTCGCTCTTCAGCCGTTCGAGAACATTGTCCACTGCGACGTGAGTGGACGCGCACAGCAGCACACGCTTCCCTCGCTCGACGAGCTGCATCACCAGCTCACAAATGACCGTGGTCTTGCCAGAACCGGGCGGCCCCTCCAGGACAGCGAAGTCCGGTGAACTCAGCGCCTGGGCGACGAACCCTCTCTGTTCTTCAACGCCTTCGATGTCCTTGTCGAGCACATACCAGGCATCGATAGAGCACGGGGTTGGCTCGGGCCACTCGACTGTCCCGATCTCCCGGCCCCCAGGCCAAACCCCATCCTTTGGGCGGGCCGGTCCGAGCAGGCGCAGCAGCGGCAGATTCTCCGGACGGGGCTCGTTGCGAAGCTGCCGCATCGCCTGGATCTGCCGATGGAGTGCATAGGTGTTGGGACGGAGCAGGAGGTGTTCGAGTTCAGGCTCGCGCTCCAGGAGAAGGCGGCCGGAGTTCTCGTCCACATCAAGAACGCCGATGCGACGTGACTCGTCGAACTGGGGTCGCTCCGGTTCGGCATCACTGGCTGCAGGCTCCGCCTCATACACCTCCCTGACCTGATCGGCGAAGAACTTCTTGGCATCCTTTTCGAAGCGGTCCACGTTACCCGTCGGGGCGCACAGCTCTACCCACACACTGTCGTCCCGCCGCTTGTCCTCCTCGGCATCACGCTGCCACGCCGCCCGGATCGCCGCTCGCTCCTGGTGATTCCGTGCCAGCTGAAGATACTGAACGAACTCGTCGATGCCGCTGCGGGCGAACTTCTCGACACGATCCACCGCGAGCGATGGGTCATAGGCGGCGAGTGCTTCGTACCAAAGGGATGCCATCGGGTCCTTTCCGGGCAAGACGCTGTGACTGGCGCCCGCTCCGGTGCACCTCTTACAACGCCGATGCCAACTCCGGCGATGGGGTTCTGCTCCACCAAGGGCAGACCGAGGTTCTCACCATAGTACACGAATGGCCCGCTTGCGGGTGAAACGACCCGGTTGCTCGGCGGCCAACGGCTCCCTGGCGGCCCCGCTGGCCCCAGAACCCGCACACGTGGCTGGCATGGCGAATGCAACCGCTCCCTGCACAAAGGAGCCTCAGATGCCAATCGTCGCACTTCGCCCGTCGATCTCAGAACTCAAGCTGACCAACCCCGCGAGCGTTCGCCAACAGCAAAGGGGGATTCTCGCCGGCGTTATGGAGGCAGTGCTTGCCTTCGGCGATGTCTACCGCGCCGGCGACGGCTGCGTGGCGTACTTCCTCGGCGAGCAGGCCGTCCGTCGTCACGCCGAACAGTTGCGGCGTGTCGCGGATCGAGCCCGGAACGTCGCGGTGGTGGTCTCAGGCGACGGAGCGGTGGTCACCGTGCAACACGTCCCGCGGCCCAAGCGGTACTGGAAGGCGGCGTAGACACTCTTGAAGGATGCAAACCCCCTGAGATTGGCCATTCCGTAACTGTTTTGGTGCCGAAAGGGCCCTCCGTAACGATTGTGGCGTCGCCGTATCTGTTTTGGCGGCTCCGTACTGGCCCGGCCAAGGCGACAACCGGGTCCAAGGGTCACAGACGACGTGAAGAAGTCCCCGGGCGATCTGCCCAGCCGACCCGCACATTCGGGGCCGTAGCCCTCGCAAACGTGCGACTTTGAGACTGTCTCTGTGGGGGTGGTTCCGGAACCCGCGAAATCACGCCGACAACTGTGCCGCCAGACCGCATCACATCGCCGTGTCTCTGGGGCTCTGAAAACCACGTCGTCACACCACCCCCCGTCCTCTATTCGCATAACCCCCGGGTCGCAAGGCTCGGGGGTTGTCGTTTTTGGCCAACTCGACAAGCGTGCGTCCCGGCGGGCAACTACGACGAAGCGGGTCGAACGTCGTACCGCAGTTCGACCATCTCGGGGCCCATTTGGCTCACTCGCGTCAGACGCAGCCTGGGGCTCAGAAGTCTGCGCGGCAGAAGCGGCTTGCCCCGTCCCAGCGTGACAGAGCCGACCTGAACGATGAGCTCGTCGAGCAAGCCCGCGTCGGCGAACTGGCCGGCCAGATCGCCGCCCCCGACGATCCAGAGGTTCCGTTCTCCGGCAGCCTTGCGCGTCTCGGGAATCGCCGCACGCACGTCGCCGCTGACGAACGTGATCGTCGCGCCGGGAACGATGGGCTGCGGACGTGAGGAAAAGACCCACGCGGGGCATGTGTACGGCCACGCCGAGCCTGTCTGGGCGGCGACCTGCTCCGCGTTGTTCAGGATCCAGCGATAAGTCGTCGAGCCCATCGCGATCGCACCGACCTTGGCGATGAAGTCGGGGTAGCTCGAACTGGACAACTCGCCGAGGCTGAAGAGCCACGCGAGCGAGTCATCCTCGGTCGCGATGAAGCCATCAAGGCTCGCTGCGGTGTAGTACTGAGTCTTCATGCCCATGGACTTTAGCTCGGTGTGATTGCGGGCGCGTGCGATCGGCCCTTGACTGTCGGCCACGGCTTCGAGCACGTTCACTACCCCTCGCCGCAGGAGCCGGAGTGCGGGACGCCGCGCTGGCGACGTCTCACCTCCGCCGCGTGCTGAACCAGCACGGGGTCTGGCGGACGCCCTTCAGCGCACGAGTGGTCTGAGCACGCTCCAAAACCCCGCCGGCGCCTCACTCCGCCCCACGCGCGAGAACTCACGAGACCCACGCAAAAGACAGACGCCGCAGGCTCAGGTCAACCTGAGCGTGACGGTCTCACGCTGCACCGTCCGGGTCGTCTCGGGTGTCATGCGCCTCGCGATGATCTCGAACCCGTTCTTTGTGAGCACGCGGATCGAGGGGAGGTTGTGTGCCCCGGCGGTGGCGTAGAGCGGACGGCTCTTGAACTCGCCGAGCATCAGGGCCACCGCCCGTGTCGCGATGCCTCGTCCCCAGTGCGGCCGCCCGATCCAATAGCCGATGAAGTCGGAGCCGTCCTGCGGAGTGATGTTGACCGCGCCGGCAAGGACGCCGTCGGCCAGGATGACCCTTGGCGTGACCCCGGTTAGTTTTCCGGATGGGTCCGCGAGAATCTCGGTCCACCGGGCTTGGAAAGTAGCCCAGTCACGCGGCTTGGTGCCCGCGAGCGCATTGGACGCCTCGTCGAGTTCGAAGGTGTGCAGCAGGGGTACATCCGCCGCGGCGGTGCGTCGGAGCGTGATGGCGGTCGGGCTGGGGCGGGACATAGAGCGCAGTGTAGAAAGAGGACGGACGGCCCACGCAGCGACTCTCGGTGACGGCCCTGTGCCGATCCGTCGGCAGTCCCGTGCCCAGGAGAAGACCCCAGACCGTCGATCAGCGCCGCGTGGGAAGGGGCCGCAAGATCACCAAGTGCCCCTACGATTGGTGGTGTCCACACACCGACCCAAGGTGCTCGTTGCGATGTCGGGCGGCGTTGACTCATCCGTCGCCGCGGCGATTCTCCTGCGCGAGGGGTACGACGTCGTCGGCTGCTTCATGCGGCTGGGGTCGCCCGGGGAGACGCTCGATGAACTGCTGCCCCCCGAGGAGGCGTGCAGGCCCGGTGTCAAGATCGGGCACCAGGGCTGCTGTTCGATCAACGACGCCGCGGATGCACGGCTGGTCGCGGCGGGGCTGGGCATCCCGTTCTACGTCTGCAACTTCAAGAAGGACTTCGGCCGGATCATCGACTACTTCGTAGATGAGTACGTCGCGGGCCGCACGCCCAACCCCTGCGTGCGCTGCAACGACTGGCTGAAGTTCGGCAAGCTGCACGAGTACGCGGCGCAGATCGGAGCGGAGTTCGTCGCGAGCGGGCATTACGCGCGGGTGATGCCGGGCGCCGGCGGCGAGCCCGGGCTGTACCGGGGCGTGGATCATTCCAGGGACCAGTCGTACGTGCTGTTCGGCGTGCCGCGGGAGCAACTCCCGCACATGCTCCTGCCTATCGGGGCCATGGAGAAGTCACGCGTTCGGGAGCTGGCACGCGAACTGGGGCTGCCGGTGTTCGACAAGCCCGACAGCCAGGAGATCTGCTTCGTGCCGGACAACGACTACGCCGGGCTGGTGGAGCGGCGGCGGCCGGGCGCGGTGAGCACAGGCCGGATCGTCGATGCGCAAGGGCGGGAGGTTGGCAGCCACTCGGGCCAGCACCGGTTCACGGTCGGGCAGCGGCGGGGGCTGGACATCGCGCTGGGGCAGCGGGTGTATGTCACCCGCAAGGACCCGGCGACGAACACCGTCACGATCGGGGCAAAGTCCGACCTGCTCGCCGGCGCGTGCGTGGTGGGGGAGGCGAACTGGCTGGCGGAGACGCCCGAGCGTTTCGCGTGCTGGGCCAAGTACCGGTACAACACGCCCGCGGCACCGGCGACCGTGACGCTTCTGGAATCCGGCGCGCGCGAAACCCCGTCAGGGCGCAGGGGCCGTTTCGACGTCAGGTTCGATGTCCCGCAGGAGGCGATCGCCGCGGGTCAGGCGGTGGTGCTGTACGGGCGCGATGAGCCCGACCGCGTGCTGGGGGGCGGGTGGATCGAATCGGTGGGTTGAAGGGCCGCAGTATCAGGCCTCGGCCGGTTCCGCCACGCGTGCTGCGACCACCGGCGTGGCGACCGTCTCGGGGATTTCCGGCTCGCCGGTGATCGGGTTGTTGAAGTGCTTTTCCTGCACGGGGACGACCGACTCAAGGATGTGCTGGAGCACGCGCCCGGGCGAGCCCGCGGCGTCCACCTCTTTGACGATCGCGCGGGGGTAGTACTCGAGCACGGGGAAGGTCTCCCGCTCGTACACCTCCCAGCGCTTGCGGATCACCTCTTCCTTCGCGTCGTCCACACGGTTCTCTTTGAGGGCACGGCGGCGGAGGCGCTTGATCATCTCCTCCTTGTCGCGGCACATCAGATGGAGGATGCAGAGCACGTTGATGTGCTTCTCGAGGAGCTTGGCTTGGTTCACGTTGCGAGGGATACCGTCGAGCACCAGCAGGTCGGCCCGGGGCTTGAAGTCGCTCAGCACCGTCCGGGCGTGCATGTTGTGCTGCCACATCTTGATGGTGACATCGTCGGGGACGAGCAGGCCCTTGGAGGAGTACTGCATGAAGGTGCGGCCGAGCTCGCTGGCCATGTCCAGCGTCCGGAAGACCTCGCCGCAGGAGAGGTGGTAGAACCCGGGGATCGAGCCCAGGATCTTGCCCTGCGTGCCCTTGCCGGCGCCGGGGGCGCCGAAGAGCAGGACCGTCTGGTAACGCTGTTGCATGGCCATTCTCCCGTTTCTGCGCGGACTCGCGGCGGATACACCCTAAACCCCAAACCGGGCTCTAGCAAGGGCAGAGGGCACCCTCCCCGCCAGGTGGGTACGCCCGTAGGGGCTGTGGGGTTTGCACCGGGCGGCCCCGGCCGCCTTACCGCACCCCGTCCTTGGACGCCAGCAGCTTGATCATGTCCACGCAGCGGGCGGCATAGCCCGCCTCGTTGTCGTACCAGGAAACTACCTTGAAGAACCGCTTGTTGAGCTCGATGCCCGCTTTGGCGTCGAAAATCGAGCTGTGCCGGTTGCCGATGAAGTCGCTGGATACGACTTCTTCCTCGGTGTAGGCTAGGACACCCTTCATGGGGCCCCCCGCCGCGGACTTCATCGCCGCGTTGATGTCCGCCAGCGAGGTTTCCCGGGCGGTGCGGAAGGTCAGGTCCACGGCGGAAACATCCGCCGTAGGGACGCGGAAGGACATCCCCGTGAGCTTGCCCTTGAGGGCCGGGATGCACAGCGTCACGGCCTTGGCCGCACCGGTGCTGGCCGGGATGATGTTCTGGTAGGCGTTGCGCCCGCCGCGCCAGTCCTTCTTGGAGGGGCCGTCCTGCGTGGGCTGGGTGGCGGTCACGGCGTGGATCGTGGTCATCAGGCCCTCTTCAAGGCCGAAGGCGTCGTTGATGACCTTGGCGATGGGCGCCAGGCAGTTGGTGGTGCAGGACGCGTTGGAGATCACCTTGTGCTTGGCGGGGTCGTACTGATCGGCGTTGACGCCCAGGCAGAGCGTGGGGACCTCTCCCGGCTCGCTCTTGGTGGGGGCGGAGATGATCACCCGCTTAGCGCCGGCGTTCACGTGCAGGCTGGCCTTTTCCAGGTCTGTGAAGAGCCCGGTGGACTCGAGCACGTAGTCCACCCCCAGGTCTTTCCACGGGAGCTTGCCCGGGTCCTTCTCGGCCATGGTCTTGGTGAGCTTGCCGTTGACGGTGAAAGAGTTCTCCGTGGCGGAGATCTCGGCGGGGCGGTTGGCAACCTCAAAGCCCCGGTGCATGGTGTCGTACTTCAGCAGGTAGGCCAGGTTGTCCGCGGGCACCAGGTCGTTGACCGCCACGACCTCAATCCCCTGTTCGAAGCCAATGCGGTAGAACAAGCGACCGATGCGACCGAACCCGTTGATGCCGACGCGGATTGCCATTGAGGGCTCCTGAGAAGGGCTGATGCGCGATGGTAGTAGCCGCAAACCTCGCGGGACAACCCGCGGCGGGGCTTCCACGATGATGTACCATGGAGCCCGCATGTCGGACCACCTGGCCAGCACGGGCGAGCAGACCCCCCCGGCGATCCCGGATGAGCGGCGTTCCGCGGTCACGCTGCTGCTCCAGGCCGCCTCCGAGGGCGACCGCCAGGCCTTCGAGCGGCTGCTGAGCGTGGTTTACGGCGAGCTGCACGCCATCGCCAAGGCCCGCATGCGGGACGAGCGGCGGGGCCACACGCTTCAGGCAACTGCCCTTGTGAGCGAGGCTTACCTCCGGCTGCTGGGCCGGCAGGACGTCCGCTGGGCGGGGAGCGGGCACTTCTTCCGGGCGGCCAGCGAGGCGATGCGGAAGATCCTGATCGACCACGCCCGGGCAAGGGGGGCGGAGAAGCGGGGGGGCGGGAAGGCCGCGCTGCGGATTTCCAACGTCGCCGATCTGGCGGATACGAACGATGGAGGCGGATTCCTGGCCTTGGACGACGCGATCGTGCGCCTGGAAGGGGTGGATGCCCAGGCCGCCGGCGTGGTCCGGATGAAGTTCTACGCGGGCCTGGGGGACGCGGAGGTCGCGTCGGTGCTGGGCATCTCGGAGCGGACCGTGCGGCGCGAGTGGGCGTTCGCGCGGGGCTGGCTCCGTGATGCACTGGAGCGCGAGCAGGGCTGAAGGGGGCCGCAGCATGACAGGGCTGGACGCCAGAGCCAAGGACGTGTTCGCCGAAGCGCTGGACCTCAGCGGCGAGGAGAGGACCGCCTACCTCGAGCGCATCTGCGCCGGGGATGGCGAGCTGCGCGGCCGGGTCGAACGGCTGCTCGCGGGCGCGGAGGCGCCCGATGAGTTTCTCAATGGAGCGCCCGCCGCGGCGAACTTGACCCAGGCGATCCAGGTTGAGCAGCCCGGGACGTGGATCGGTCAGTATCAGCTCATGGAACTCGTGGGGGAGGGCGGGTTCGGCTCGGTCTTCCTCGCGCAGCAGGACAAGCCGGTCCAGCGGCGGGTGGCGCTCAAGGTCATCAAGCTGGGGATGGACACGCGGGCCGTGGTCGCACGCTTCGAGCAGGAGCGGCAGGCCCTGGCGGTGATGGACCACCCCAACATCGCCAAGGTCCTCGACGCCGGCGCCACCTCCACCGGCCGCCCGTACTTCGTCATGGAGTACGTCCGCGGCCTGCCGATCACCCGCTACTGCGACCAGCGGCGGCTCAGCCTCCGCGAGCGCATCGAGCTGTTCACGCAGGTGTGCGGCGCGGTCCAGCACGCCCACTCCCGGGGCATCATCCACCGCGACCTCAAGCCCAGCAACATCCTCGTCGCCGAGGTCGACGGCAAGCCGGCGGTAAAGGTGATCGACTTCGGCATCGCCAAGGCGATGGACCGGCCGCTGACGAATACCACCATCTACACCGAGCAGAGGGCGCTGATCGGCACGCCCGAATACATGAGCCCCGAGCAGGCCGACGGCTCGCTCGACCTTGATACCCGGACGGACGTCTATTCGCTGGGCGTCGTGCTGTACGAGCTCCTCGCAGGGGCCCCGCCGATCGAGGGCCGCCAGCTCCACCAGGTCGCACGCGCCGAGATGGAGCGGATCATCCGCGAGGTGGAGCCCGCGCGCCCCAGCACGCGCGTTTCACAGGCACGCACCGCCGAATCGGTGGCCGCGCAGCGCTCGACGGAGCCCGCCCGCCTGACCACGCAGCTCCGTGGCGAGCTGGATTGGATCGTCATGCGTGCGCTCGAGAAGGACCGCCTCCGCCGCTACGAGTCCGCCAGCGCCCTGGCGGCGGACCTTGGCCGGTACCTCGCGGGCGAAGCGGTTGTGGCGGCCCCGCCCAGCCGTGTCTACCTCACGCGCAAGTTCGTGCGCAGGCACCGCGGGCCGGTGATCGCCGCGACGCTGCTGGTGGCGGCCCTCGCGGCGGGGACCATCGGCACCGGTGTCGGCCTGGTCCGCGCCAAGGACGCCGAGGGGGTGGCCGCGGTCGAAGCCAAGGCCGCGAAAGAGAATGAGTCCCGCGCGGTACAGGCCGAACGGCCCGCGACCGCGGAGGCCGAAAACGCCCGGCGTGCCGCGGCGGCCGCGGATTCCGTCAACGAGCTCATGACCGGCATGGTGAAGCGGGCCGACCGGGGCCGCGAGGGCGGGAATGCCGACATCACCGTGCGGGAGGTCATGGACGCCGCGGCACGAACGCTGCTGGCCGACCCCGGCCAGTACGAGCCGGAGGTGCGCGCAAAGCTCGCGGAGACCATCGCCTCAACGTACCGGGAGCTCAGCCTTTTCGACGCTGCCGAGCCTCTGTTCCTCCTCGCCGAACAGACCCGCAGGGAAGTCGAAGGCCCGGCGAGCCTGGCCTACGCCGCGGTGCTGAGCAACACCGGCGCGCTGTACCGCCAGATGGGAAAGGTGGACCTCGCCGGCGAGCGCCTGGCGCAGGCCGCTGCGATCGCCCGGGACGCGGGCGGCGAAGGGGCCGAGCTCTACGTGCGGGTCCTGAACAACCAGGCCACCCTCGCCCGGACGGCGGGCCGGCTTGACGAGGCCCAGTCGCTTCTCGCGCAGGCCCGCGGACTGGTACACCAGCAGGGGCTGCGCAACTCGGGCGTCCACGCCACCACGCTTCAGAACATCGCCGCGATCCACTTCGCCAAGGGGGAACTGGACCAGGCGGAAGCGACGTTCCGGGAGTGCATCGAACTCCGGGCAGCCCTGGGAGACCAGGACCCTCTCGAATCGCTCACCACGCTGCGCAACTTCGGGGCGATTCAGATGCGCCGCGGCCGGCTCGATGAGGCGGCGGTGACCCTCGGCGAGGAGGTCGCCCTTACCCGTGAGTTCTACGGCGAGTCCATGAAGCTGGCCGAATCACTCAAGAACCTCGCCATCGTGAACTCCGCGCGCGGGAACGCCGACGAGGCCATCCGGCTCCAGCGCGAGGCGATGGACATCGCCTCGCGGCTGCTCGAGGCCGACAGCGCCGAGATGGGCTTTATGCACGCGGACCTGGGCGCCGTCCTCTTTGCCGCGCAGCGGTGGGAAGAGGCGGAGGGGCCGGTGCGGACCGCCGCGGGCACGCTGCTGGCGACGGTCGGCGCCGGCCACATCGAGACCGTGATGAGCCATTACCGGCTTGGATCGATCCTCGTCGCCCGCGGCGCGCACGACGAGGCGACCGGGGTCCTCACCCGGGTGCTTGATGCACAGGGTGAGGCGATGAGCGAAGGCGCCCGCTACGAGTGGATGCGGTACGCCGTCCGGAGTGTGCTGGGGGAGGCTCGGCTTGGCGCCGGCGACCTGGCCCAGGCACGCGAACTGATCCCCGCCGCGGCGGAGAACTTGATGCGGCTCAGCGCGAACATGGGCGTCAAGACCCGTGCCAGCGTCCTGAAGGCCGCGCTCGACCGGTGCGTGACCCTGTTGGAACGGCTTGAGTCGTCCGAGCCGGGGTCGCACGCTCAGGACCTCGCCCACTGGCGGGCGCGGCGCGATGAGTTCTTGCAGGTGAAGTGAGTTTCCGTGGCCGGAGGTCGGGCGGTTGTGCGCCTGGACGGGTACCGCGGGGCGAGGGGCCCCGCGACGGAGTACCCGCTATGAGCCGACGCCTGCCGTTCGTCCTTGTCTTTGCCTCCGCCTGCCTCAGCCTCGCCGACGCCTCCGGCCAGTGCGAGGGCTCGGGCACGACCTACCAGGGCGTCACCCCCATGCCCGGGGTTATCAACGGGCTGGGCCCCGGGCGCGTGGACGCGTTTGTGCAGTACGACCCCGACGGCTTCAACACCGGCGGGCCCAACCTCATGATCGTGGGGGGGAACTTCCAGCACGCGGGGCCGCTGACGAACGTGAACGGACTCGCCGCGTGGGACGGGTCCACCTTTGTCCACCTGGGGACGCCCGGGCAGCCCAACCGGCCCAGCAACCCGTTCCGCTTCGCCGTGGTCCCCAGCGGGCCCGCCGCGGGCTTGTATGCCGTGAGCACGCAGGGCGTTCACCGGTTCAACAACAACGCCTGGACCATCATCACCAGCATCGTGCCTTCGGCGATGATCTCATGGGACCCGGATCAGGGTGGGCCGGGCCATGCCAACCTCGTGTTCGCGTTCACGCAGGCGGGAGGGCAGGCGGAGGTCGCACGCTGGGACGGCGTCAGCCCCAGCGCGATCACCGAGACGCTGGCCCTGCTCTCGCGGTCAGGGGGCGCGGCCTCCGTGTCCAGCCTCACCATCTACGACCCCGACGGGGCTGGCTTCGCGGGCGACTGGCTGGTGTACGCCGGATGGTTCGAGCAGCTCAACGGCGTACACACCGTGGGCCACATGGCCGCGGCGACGGGTTTCAACACAGGCGGGTTCAGCACGCTGGGCGGTGGCATGAACAACCGCATCTACAGCATCACGGGCTGGAAGCGCGGCACGCCGAACAACGCCCTCGCGATGGTCGGGATGTTCACGGCGCCCCGCCTGGGCGGAGCCGCGAACGCGGGGGGTGCGATCTACGACGGCTTCAACTACTCGCCGATGGCCACCAACATGCTGCCCAGTTCGAACCGCATCGGCACGTGGGACCCCGACGGCCCCGGCGGGAGCCCCGAGAGGCTGATCGTCAACTGCCTGCCCAACAACTTCACGCGCGCGGGGGTGTACGCGTACGTCCCCGGATCGCTGAGCTTCGAGATTCTCGGCAACGGCGGGATTGACGCGGAGGTCTTCGGCGTCTGGGACGTGGTCGGCAACCGCTCACAGCCCGAGTGGGTTTTCGCGGGCGGCGACTTTGTCAAGGGGGGCCACAGCACCTCGGGCAGCGTTGTGCCGGGCACGACAAGGCTGAACAGCGTGGCGCGGATGCGGCCGATCGCCAACTCCGGCAGCACGCACACCGACTGGCTGCCGCTGCCCAACGAGGGCGTGCCGGCGGGCATCACGAGCGTTGGGATCGCCAACGTCGAGCGCAGCCTCGGCGGATCGGACCGGGTCTACCTCTACGGCGGATTCCAGGAGATCGGCGGGATGAGCCTGCCCGGGCTCGCGCGGTCATCCGGCACCAGCCCGTGGCAGTCCGCGGGGTCGGCCACGGGGTTCTTCGGGACGTTCGCCCGTTTCCGGCCGGGCTCTTCCCCCTTTACGAACGACATCCTGTACGCGGGCGGCAACGTCCTGGCACGCATGAGCGCGCCCCTGGGCGATCCGATCACGTGGTCCAACGTCACCACCCTGGGCAGCGGTCAGTTCATCCGCGCCATGATGCAGTTTGACCCCGACGGCAGCGGCCCCATCCCGACCTCCGTCCTCGTAGGCGGGACCTTCACCACCATCGGCGGTATCGCCGCCAACCGCATCGCGTACTACACGCCGTCCACCAACACCTGGGGCACGATCGGCTCTGGCTTCAACGGCGCGGTCAACGCGTTCGCCCTGTTTGACTTCGACGGGAACGGCCCCGGCGCAGCGCGCCTGGTCGCGGGCGGCGAGTTCACCACCGCGGGCGGGATTTCCGCGAGCCGGCTGGCATACTGGGACGGCGTCCAGTGGTTCCCCATGCCCGACGGCGGCCCCAATGGGCCCGTCTACGCCATGGCCGCGCAGAACCAACTCCCCAACAACCCGGCGTTCTCACGCCTGTACGTGGGCGGCGCGTTCAGCGCCGTCGGTGCGCGGCCGTGCGCCAACATCGCGTCCTGGCAGAACACCACGCCGGGCGTCATGTGGTCCGACATGTGGCAGGGCGTCAACGGCGCCGTCACCGCCATCGCCTTGGTTGACCTCAACGGCACGCAGAACTCCGATGTGGAGCGCAACGGCCCGGAACTCATCATCGGCGGCCGCTTCACGGCGAGCCCGCAGCCCAACCGCCCCGCGATCCGCGGCCTGGCCCGCTACGGCCCGGAAGCCCAGTGGAACCCCATCCTGGACCTCTACCCCACCGGCGCGGGCGCGACCGCGGAGGTTGTGGCCATCACGCCGATGTTCCCGCTGACGCCGGGCGGGCGGCCCCGCATCCTGGTGGCCGGCACGTTCGCCGCGGGCGCGCCCGATGCCCCGCTGCAGAACCTGGCCGCGATCCAGGACGGCGACCCATACATCGCCGCAGCGCCCCTCACAATCCCCGAGGCCTGCGGGGGTGACACCGTGACCTTCACCGTTCAGGCCGAAGGGCCGGGCCTGGTGTACCGCTGGCAGAAGAGTTTCACCAACCTCTTCCCGGGCGCGACGCCCCACGGCTCGGTGCTGTCGGGCGTGGACGGCCCCACGCTCACCATCACCAATGTCCAAAGCCAGGACGTCGGTGCGTACCGGTGTGTGGTCACCAATAGCTGCCGCACCTCAACGAGCAACCCGGGCCACCTTACGAGCGTCGTGCCGTGCGGGGGCGGGTGCGGATCGGCCGACTTTGACTGCGACGGGGACATCGGTACCGACGCGGACATCGAGGCGTTCTTCGCCTGCCTGGCGGGCGCCTGCCCGGACTCGCCGTGCACCAGCAGCGCGGACTTCAACGGCGACGGCGATATCGGCACCGACGCGGATATCGAGGCGTTCTTCCGGGTGCTGGCGGGCGGCGCCTGCTGAGACAAGGCCGGCTAGAGCACCGCGGCGGCGCTCGCGATGGGTGGTCGGGACCTTGAAAGGGGGGTTCCCGGCGCTACGCGAGCGCCGCTGCACGCGCCGAGTTCAGCTCCATCGCGACACGCCCGTTCACGATCGTCGCGACCGCCCTGCCCCGCACGGCGCGGCCCAGGAAAGGCGTGTTGCTCGACCTGCCGCGAAGGGCAGCGGGGGTGATGGTCCACGCGGCCTCCGGGTCGATGATGGTGATGTCCGCCGGCCCGCCGACGCGCAGCATCCCCAGCCCCTCGCGGTCGAGGTTGCAGAGCTTTGCGGGCTCGATCGTCATCAGCGCCACGAGCCGCGCCCAGGGGATGAGCCCCGTGTGGACCAGGGCCTCTGCATACAACGCGAGCGCCGTTTCCAGCCCGATCAGGCCGAAGGGCGCCTCCTCAAACGGCAACGACTTCTCATCGGCGCTGTGCGGCGCATGGTCCGTCGCGAGGATGGTCAGCGTGCCGTCCGCGACGCCCTGGCGTACCGCCTCAACGTCTCTGTCCTCCCGGAGTGGCGGGTTCACCTTCGCCGCGGTGTTATAACCGTCGCACGCGTGGTGCGTGAGCAGCAGGT
>JAEYTB010000106.1 GCA_023434205.1 Planctomycetota bacterium
TCGTTACCGTTGTGAAGAACACGTCCCCCGCGGCGACCGCGTAGGCCGTCTCTCGCGCGCTGCCGGGCAGGACGCTGGCGAGCACGAGCGCATCCACGTGGCTGGCGTGGTTGGCGCAGATCACGAACGGTGCATCCTTCGGCAGCCGCCTGGCGTTCACCACGCGCAGGCGGTTGTAGACGCGGAAGTAACCCTCGACCAGCGCCATGGTCACCAGGTGCGTGAGCGTGCCGACCAGGCCCTTCTCGCGCTTGGGGCTGCGGAAGCGCTCGATCGCGGGCACCTCGTGGTCCTTGGCGGGCTCGTACGACCACTCTTTCACTCGCCCACCCCCAAAGCCCCCAGCAGCCACCGCCGCCCACCCGGGTTCGGGAACGCGCCGAAGTAGTTGAGGTAGTGGTACGCGGCGGGGGCGATGAGCAGCAGCGAGTTGAAGCGGTCGAGGAACCCGCCGTGGCCGGGGAGGACGTTGCCCATGTCCTTGATACCCAGGTCGCGCTTGATGGAGCCGACGACGAGGTCACCGAGCTGGGCGCCCACCGCGATGATGAGACCGAACCCGGCGAGAACGGCGGGGTTGTCGACGGGTGTGCCCTTGAAGATGTAGTGCGCGGCGATCGCCGCGAGGGGCGCGACGACGAGCAGCGCACCCGTGTGGCCGCCGAGGGTCTTGTTGGGGCTGGTGTTGGGGAAGAGGTGCCGCCGTCCGATGGCCTTGCCGGCGCAGTACGCGGCGATGTCGGAGACCTGGCTGCACGCGATGAGGGTGACCAGGAGGGGGCGGTAGTCGGGGGCGTTGGCCATGAGGCCCAGGTGGTTGAGGCCGGTGCCGAAGAGGAGGAAGGCGACGGCGGCGAGGGAGACGCGCTGGAGGTAGCCGTGGGGCTGATCGCGGAGCACGGCGACGGCGGCGAGGATGGTGAGGACCAGGGCGGGGAGGGCGGCGTACAGGCCGTGCCAGTTGTCGAGGTTGGCGTAGCCGGTGGCGAGGATGGCGAGGGCGACGACGGCGGACATCACGCGCTCGCGGAACAGGCCCGTGGCCCGCGCGTACTCGGCGTAGCAGAGGATGGAGACCAGGCCGATGCCCGCGATGGCGGATGCGGGGCAGGCGAGCACCGCACCGAGCATGGCGGGTGCGAGCACCAGCCAGGTGAAGTAGCGGGTCCAGACGTCCTTGCTGGTCTTCTCGCCCATGAGGTGGGCGCGGGTGAGGATGACTGTGAGGAGCGGCGCGAGGGCGAGGGCCACCGCGGCGGCGGAGGCGCCGATGCGGGTGACGGGGTGGTCGAAGATGCCGGAGGTGTCGAGGAGGTTGGTCATGGGTGGTTGAGCCTGTGGGCCAGCGAGCGCAGGCGGCGGGCGGCGGTGATGATGCAGCCGAGGCTGATGATGGCCAGCGCGATGGTCATGAGGTGCTGGGGCCGCCAGGCGTGGGGTGCGAGGGCGAGGAACAGCGCGGGCGCGGCAACGAGCCACATGCGCTGCTGCTTGGCCATGGGGCCGCGGAAGTCTGAGCCCTGGCCCAACCCGCGCCCCAGCGTGCGGATGTAGGTGACGAACAGCGCCAGCACCGCCGCGGTGTAGCCGAGTTCCGGGATGGCGGTGGGCGCGTAGCCGGCGCCGATCAGGACGGCGGTGTCCGAGACGCGGTCGGGAACGTCGTTGTAGAGCTCGCCGGTGGGCGACGCCTTGGCGTGCTCGACGGCGACCATGCCGTCGAGGAGATTGCAGAGCAGGCGCAGGGGGATGAGCACCGCCGCGAGAGCCAGCAGCGGTCTCTGGTGCTCGGGCCAGTGGCCGGCACCGTACAGGCACACACCGGCGGTGCTGGCGAACAGCATCCCGGCGATCGAAACGGCGTTGGCGGAGACGCCACGGCGTGCAAGGGCCTCTGCCAGTGCGATGGCCCAGCGGCTTGAACGCTGTGGGATGGGGCGGCGGTGTGACGTGCTATGGGCCATTGCTACGGATAGGAGAGTACCGGACCAGCGCGGAGGGTGGAGACACAGAAAAGGAGGCGGTATGCGCAGCGTGACCAGGGCCGTGGTTCTGTCGGTTTCGCTGCTGCTCGCCGGCGCGGCGAGCGGGTTCCCGGTGACGTACCAGGGGGTGCTTCGCAACGCGGGGGCGCCGGTGAACGGAACGGTGTCGGTCACGGTGAACCTGACGGACAGCCCGGTTGGCGGGCTGCTGCTGCAGTCGCTGGTGTTCCCGGTGGTGAACGTGACGGACGGGCTCTTGAACCTGGAGTTGAACTTCAGCGACACGCACTTTTCGGGCGGGGAGGACCGGTGGATCTCGGTCGTGGTGGATGGGCAGACGCTCTCGCCGCGGCAGCGGGTGACGTATGCGCCGTACGCGATCCGGTCTGACACGGCGAGGGAGGCGGGGACGGTGCGCGTGCCCGTCGTTCTGCAGGGAGCGACGGTGGTGCTGGAGGCGTACGCGTCGGCGAGCGGGGGCACGGCGGTGCGGGGTGTACACCTGGCGAACACGGGCAGTGCGCCGGCCGTGCTGGGACAGACCAACTCGACCTCGGCGAGCGCGGCGGCGGTGACGGGCGAGGTGCTGAGCACGTCGGCGGGGTCGTTCTCCGCCGCGGTGCGCGGGATGAACGCGTCGACGTCGGGGTCGGGGATCGGTGTGTACGGGTCGCAGGAAGGGTCGGGGTGGGGCGTGTACGGCTTTGCACCCGGAGGGCGCGGGGTGTTTGGGAGCGCGAGCAGCGGGGTTGGCGTGTACGGGAACTCGACGAGCGGGACGGCGGTGCAGGCGCAGTCCACGACCGGGATCGGGCTGCGTGCGAGCCAGTTCGGCGCGGGGACTTCGGCGGAGCTTGCGAACGCGGACTTTGGCGTGTCGGCGTTCAACACCAGTGACCCCGGCGAGGGCACCGCGATTGAGGGGACGGGCGGGCACATCGGCGTTCGCGGCGTGGCGCTTCCCGATGGGTTCGGCTTGCTGCTCCAGCGGGTCGGTGTGGACGGCTTTGCGGGCGGGTTTAGCACAGGGGCGAACCAGATCTACGGGGTGCGGGGGTTCGGGCAGGCGCCTGCCGCGGGCGGGAGCCGCAATGCGTACGGGGTGTACGGCGGGGCCCAGTCGGGGACTTCGGGGAACACGGGGTACGGCGTGTATGGGACATCGGTGGGTCCGGGGACGAACTGGGCGGGGTACTTCCAGGGGAACGTGCATGTGATGGGAACGCTGAGCAAGTCGGCCGGCGCGTTCAAGATCGATCACCCGATGGAGCCGGAGAAGAAGTACCTGTCGCACTCGTTCGTCGAGAGCCCGGAGATGTTGAACATCTATGACGGGATGGCGACGCTGGATGCGGAGGGGCGGGCGGTGGTGGAGCTGCCGCGGTACTTCGAGGCGCTGAACACGTCGTTCCGCTACCAGCTCACGGCGGTGGGTGCTTCAATGCGGGACCTGCACGTATCGCGTGAGGTGTCGGGGAACCGGTTTGAGGTTGCGGGGGGCGTGCCGGGGGGGAAGGTGAGCTGGCAGGTGACGGGCGTGCGGCAGGATGCGAGCGCGAAGTACCGGCCGATCGTGGTTGAAGAGGACAAGCTGCCGCACCAGATCGGGAAGTACCTGGACCCGGCGGCGCACGGGGCGGATGCGTCGAAGGGGTTGTTCCAGGGCGGGAATCAGTAGAAGCGTCGAGAGAGAGGAGAGAGGCCCCCCTGCTGTGCGGGGGGCTTTTTTGTTGGAGGTGGAGGAAAGGAGGAGTCGGGGAGAGGCGGAGAGAGGCGCGGGGTGTGTGCGGGCGGCACATTAGACGAACAGGGACCAGAGCAGAGCGATGATCCAGGCGGCTGTGAAGCAGGCGAGGGCGATTTTGGTCCACGTGCTTGCGAGGAGTGCGGGTGGGCGGGGGCCGGTGAGGTTGTGGATGGCGGTGTGGAGTTCGCGGAGCTTGCCGACGCCGTGCCTGACGGTGATGGTGAACACGCCGCGGGGGGTCCAGAGACGGAGGGAGGCGTCGCCGAGTACGCGGAAGTACTCGATGGCTTTGAGGTCGGCAAGTGGACAGTCGTAGTGCTGGATGACTTCGGTCCGCAGGAAGCTGACGGCGGCGGGCGCGTGGCGGAACTCGATGCGGTCGCGGTGGACGCGGATGAGCCGTTGGGCGGGCTTGTGGGCGCCCCTGGGCTGGAGGAGTATGCCGACACCGCCGAGGACGACGCCCGCGGCGACTCCGACGAAGACCCAGCGCAGGGGGTCGCTCCTGGCGGGGCCGAGGGCGACGAAGAGGAGGACGGCGGCGAAGGCGAGGAGGGCGTAGCCGTTGAATCGCGGTGCGATGATGGGAGCGCGGGTGCGCAGGCCCCAGCTGTAGGTGAAGGGCTAGGTTGGGGGCGGCTCGTGCATTGGGAGGAGCCTAACTCGTGAGGCTGGTGCGAGGTGCGGGTGGTGCCGGCGTGATCGGTGACGGTGCGGGCGGAGGAGGCTGGGGTGTTGGCGTCGCGGGGCGGAGGGGTATCGGGCGGTTCTTGAACCAACCCCCCGGCCCCCTCCCGCTGGGAGGGTGGGGTGGCGGGTCGCTCGCGGGCGGGTCTGGTCGCGGGCCAGGGGGCTGTGTGCTCCATGCGCAGGTTGCGGAAGAGGGTGGTGGCGGTGCGGCGGAGCTCGATGGCGTGCTCGCGGCGGTAGGGCGGGGCGTCGGGGTTGGAGAAGTCGAGGAGCTCGATGAGGGTGAGGGCGGCGCGGTCGAACTGGCGGGCGTGGTTGAGGGCGCGGAACTGGGCGATGTAGGCGGTGATGTCGGGGCGTGCCGTGAAGGCGAGGAGCTCGTCGAGCTCGATGTCGATGCGCGCGAGGACCTGGCTGTGGTCAAGGCCGGTGGCGAGGAGGGAGGTGAGGATGGCGCGGTCGCGGGTGGAGAGG
>JAEYTB010000215.1 GCA_023434205.1 Planctomycetota bacterium
GCTGGAGGCGTCGGCGTGGCCGATGTTCGCCACACGGGGGACGGGCGAGGTGGCGCTGGCGAACCGGGCGGCGGAGGAGTTCTTTCAGCGCGGGCCGGGGGGGCTGGTGGGGCGGGCGATCGAGGACCTGGTGACGCAGGCGGAGATGATCACGCTGCACGCCGCGGCCTTGGGGGGGCGGGCGGGCGAGGGGCGGGTGCGGGTGCAGCGGTCGGAGGGGATGCGGGTGTACGAGGTGCGGGCGGCGCCGGTGCGGCTGCGGGGGGGCGCCGGGGCGGTGGTGTCGATGCGGGACATCACGGAGCTGGCGACGGCGATCCAGCTGAAGACGGACTTTGTGGCGAACGCGAGCCACGAGCTGAGGACGCCGGTGGCGTCGATCAAGGCGGCGGTGGAGACGCTGGCGGACGGGGCGTGGGAAGACACGGCGATGCGGGCGCGGTTCACGCAGATGATCGCGGGGAACGTGCAGCGGCTGGAGGAGATGATCCGCGACCTGCTGGAGCTGTCGCGGCTGGAGTCTCCGGAGGCGGCGGTGCGTCTGGAGGAGGTGGAGCTGGACGCGCTGCTGGCGGAGGTCGTAGAGGAGTTCAGGCCGCTGGCGGCGGAGCGCGGGGTGGGGCTGGAGCTTGATGTGGGGGCGGGGGCGTCGCGGGTGCGGTGCGACCCCAAGCTGCTGCGGCTGGTGGTGAAGAACCTGATCGACAACGCGACGAAGTTTGCGTACCCGCAGACGACGGTGCGGACGGTGGTGCGGCTGGACGGCGAGGGGGAGCGGGGGGTGCGGCTTCAGGTGATCGACCGCGGGGTGGGGATCCCGATCAATCAGCAGCAGCGGGTGTTCGAGCGGTTCTTCCAGGTGGACCCGGCGCGGACGGGGTTTCAGCACCGGCGCGGGACGGGGCTGGGGCTGGCGATCGTGAAGCACGCGGTGAAGGTGCTGGGCGGGACGATCGGGGTGGAGTCGGTGTGGAAGCAGGGCACGACGATGACGGTGGTGCTGCCGGAGTGCGTGGTCACTTCTTCTTGATGGTGAACTTGCCGGGGCTGAAGGGGAGGGCGGCGGCGGGGCCGGGCAGGTTCTGGTGCGCGACGAAGTCGGCGTTGGGGGCGGGGCGCTGGATGGAGCCGCTGGCCTCGGGGGCCTTGTGGGTGACGGCGGCGGTCTCGGGCTGCTGCTTGGCGCCCCAGTAGATGCACTCCAGCGGGACGGCGTCGGGGCTGATGAGGGTGATGCAGTCGCCGTCGTTGGCGAGGGCGACGTACTTGGTCTGCGCCTTGACGGAGAAGACGTAGGCGTTGTGGAACTTGGGGTTGCGGGGTGCCGCGGCTTCGCGGGTGCCCACGGGGCCGGGGATGTTGCTCTCGAAGCCGTTGAAGACCACGGCGACCTCGCCGGGCTGGAGGGTGAGGTCGGGGAAGGTGAAGCGGAAGCTGTTCTCGTTGATGGAGGCGCTGGGGCTGGCGTCGGAGGGCTTGGGGTCGCGCTTGGCGTCGCGGAGGCTGTAGCCCTTGAGGTTGATGGGTTTGTCGTGGGGGTTGACGAGCTCCACGAACTCGTCGCCGGTGGCGGAGCGGGCGCCGTCCTGGTTGGCGTCGCCCTGGCGGGGGACGGCGAAGAGGACCTCGGTGATGGTTGGGTGCGGGGCGTCGGGCTTGCTGGGGGGCTGGCTGGGGGCGACGGGCTGAGCCGCGGGCTGCATCATGGCGAGGGCGAGGAGTGTGAGCATGGGCTGCGCTCCGGGGAAAAGGGCCGGGGAGAATACCAGAGGCGGGAACGCCCGCCGCGGGTAGGATCGGCGGAATGGAGGCGGACATGCGCAAGGTGCTGATGGCGGCGGTGGTTGGGGCGGTGGCGTTCACGGCGGGTGCGCAGGAGGGCAAGCCGGCGGAAGCGAAGCCGGTGGAGGCGGTGCCGCCGCGGCCTGATGCGGTGGATGTGCTGCGGCGCGAGGCGGCGCGGCTGGTGCCGATGTTCGAGAACGTGGAGGTCCGGCGGCTGCTGGTGAGCGCGACGTGGCTGCCGTACCCGGATGAGCGGACGATCTATACGGACGGGAAGGGCAAGTGGCTGACCGCGGCCCAGCACGGGGCGCTGGCGGAGGCGGAGCGGGAGGGCTGGCGGGCGGTGACGTTCGACGACTACCGCTTCTACTACACGAAGTACGGGTCGCCGATGGCGTACGTGCGGACGCTGGACCTGGCGGCGGCGGCGATGCCGGGGTCGATGTCGGGCAAGAAAGTGATGGACTTTGGGTACGGGACGATCGGGCACTTGAGGATGATGGCCAGCCGCGGGATGCACGCGGTGGGCGTGGATGTGGACCCGATGCTGGAGGCGCTGTACAGCGACCCTGAGGACGTGGGGAGCGTGCCGGGTGCGGGGATGGAGGATGTGCCGCCGGCGGGGTCTCTGACGCTGGTGCGTGGGCGGTGGCCCAAGGACTCGGTGGAGAAGGTGGGCGGCGGGTTTGACCTGATCACGAGCAAGAACACGCTGAAGAACGGGTACCTGAACCCGGAGGAGAAGGTGGACCCGAGGATGCTGGTGGACCTGGGGGTGTCGCAGGAAGAGTTCGTGAAGAAGGTGGCGGAGGCTCTCAAGCCGGGCGGGGTGTTCGTGATCTACAACATCAGCCCGGCCCAGAAGCCCAAGGGGGAGGGGTATATCCCGTGGGCGGACGGGCGGTGCCCGTTCCCAAGGGAGATGCTGGAGCAGGCGGGGTTCGAGGTGGTGGCGTACAACGCGGATGACTCGGCGTTTGCGCGCCGGATGGGGGTGGCGCTGGACTGGGATAAGGGCGAGCGTCCCATGGACTTAGAGAACGACTGCTTCGCGGAGTACACGCTGGTGCGCAAGAAGGGCGCGGCGGGGTCGGGGGCGGGCACGGCGAAGCCCTAGGGACGGGTGTTTGACCTAATCACACTTGGTGTAAGGGGTTAGAGCGCGGAGCGCGCCGGTGGGCGGTGCGGCGTGGTGCGCTGCCATTCCGGCAGAGGCGGGGATGCGCGCGCATAGTCGGGCTGGCATGGCGCGGGCCGGCACCGGCTGTAGCGGGCTTGGAACGCGGGTTTGAGAAGTTTGGGCAACCGGCACGCCTCTCGCTCCGATAGTGCCGGAGAGGCGCGGGGCCCGGGAGCGGGCCGCGCCGGGCCAGTCGGTGAGCGTCGGCTTCAGGACAAATCAAGGATGCGTGAGCGAACCTGAGGACTGATAATCATCGAACAATGGAAGAGGACCGCACTGGGGCAAGCCGCCCCTGGGAGCACGCAGATGTTTGAACGCTTCACCGATCGAGCCCGCAAGGTCATGGCCCTGGCGAACCAGGAGGCCCAGCGGCTGAACCACGAGTACATCGGCACCGAGCACATCCTGCTGGGGCTGGTGAAGGAGGGTTCGGGCGTGGGGGCGAATGTCCTGCGCAATCTGGATGTGGACCTTCGGCGCGTGCGGCTGGAGGTTGAGAAGCTGGTGAAGGCCGGGCCGGAGATGGTCACGATGGGCAAGCTGCCCCAGACCCCCCGCGCCAAGAAGGTGATCGAGTACGCGATCGAAGAGGCGCGGAACCTGAACCACAACTACGTGGGCACCGAGCACCTGCTGCTGGGGCTGCTGCGCGAGCACGACGGGGTGGCGGCGCAGGTGCTGCTGAACCTCGGTCTTCGGCTGGAGGAGGTCCGCGAGGAGGTGCTCAACCTTCTTGGCGCGGGCAACGAGCAGTCGGAGGCGGGTGAGGGCGGCGGTGCGGCCGGGATGGGGAGCACCCCCACCGCCGGGTCTGCGCCGGCGAGCTCGGGCGGGGCCAGTGCCGCGGCGAAGGGCAAGAGCAAGACGCCCGCGCTGGACAGCTTCGGCCGGGACCTGACCGAGCTGGCCAAGGAGAGCACGCTGGACCCGGTGATCGGCCGGACGACGGAGATCGAGCGGGTGGTGCAGGTGCTGTGCCGGCGGACGAAGAACAACCCGGTGCTGCTGGGCGAGGCGGGCGTGGGCAAGACCGCGATCGTCGAGGGCCTGGCGCAGCGGATCATCGCGGGGGATGTTCCCGAGATCCTGCTGGAGAAGCGGCTGGTGGTGCTGGACCTGGCGATGATGGTCGCGGGGACCAAGTACCGCGGACAGTTCGAGGAGCGGATCAAGGCGGTGATGAACGAGGTGCGTCGCGCCAAGAACGTGATGCTGTTCATCGACGAGCTGCACACGCTGGTGGGCGCGGGCGGGGCGGAGGGCGCGATCGACGCGTCAAACGTGCTCAAGCCGGCCCTGGCCCGCGGCGAGATCCAGTGCATCGGCGCGACGACCTTTGACGAGTACCGCAAGTACATCGAGAAGGACGCGGCGCTGGCGCGTCGCTTCCAGGCGATCACGGTGGACCCGCCCAACAACGAGCAGACGGTGGAGATCCTGAAGGGTCTGCGCGACCGGTACGAGACGCACCACCGGGTCCACATCACCGACGCGGCGATCAAGGCGGCGGTGGAGCTTTCCGGCCGGTACATCACCGGGCGCGTGCAGCCGGACAAGTCGATCGACGTGATCGACGAGGCGGGCGCACGGGTTCGGATCAAGAGCATGACCAAGCCGCCGAACCTGGCGGAGCTGGAGGCCGAGATCGAGCGGCTCTCCGTCGAGAAGGACGAGGCGGTGAAGGCGGCGGACTACGAGCGCGCGGCCGAGCTGCGCGACAAGGCCGAGCAGGCCCGCCGCAAGAAGGACGAGACGCAGAAGGAGTGGCGCGCCAAGGCCCAGGAGGCCGACGGCGTGGTCGATGAGGAAATCATCGCGGAGGTCGTCAGCAAGATGACGGGCGTGCCGCTGAAGCGGCTCGAGAAGGACGAGGCGCAGCGCCTGCTCCAGCTCGAGAACGAGCTGCACAAGAAGGTCATCAGCCAGGACGACGCGATCAAGGCGATCAGCAAGGCGATCCGGCGGGCGCGGGCGGGGCTCAAGGACCCCAAGCGTCCGATGGGCAGTTTCATCTTCGTCGGGCCGTCGGGCGTGGGCAAGACGCTGCTCAGCAAGGCGCTGGCGGAGTTCATGTTCGGGGATGAGGATGCGCTGATCCACCTGGACATGAGCGAGTACATGGAGAAGCACAACGTGAGCCGCCTGGTGGGCGCGCCCCCCGGCTACGTCGGGTACGAGGAGGGCGGGCAGCTGACCGAGCGGATCCGCCGGCGGCCGTACGCGGTGATCCTGCTGGACGAGGTCGAGAAGGCGCACCCGGACGTGTTCAACATGCTGCTCCAGATCATGGAGGAGGGGCGCCTCACGGACAGCTTCGGCCGCAACGTGGACTTCCGCAACACGGTGCTCATCATGACGAGCAACCTGGGGGCGGACCTGATCAAGGGCGGTGCGGGCTTCGGGTTCACGAAGCGCACGGAGGCCACGGACTACGACAACATCAAGCAGGTGCTGATGAAGGAGATCGAGCGGTTCTTCCGCCCCGAGTTCATCAACCGGCTGGATGACATCGTGGTGTTCCGCCCGCTGACGCGCGACGACCTGACGCGGATCGTGGAGTACGAGATCGGGAAGCTGGCCAAGCGGCTGAAGCAGAACGGCTTCACGCTGGAGGCGGACCAGGCCGCGAAGGACTTCCTGATCGAGCGTGGGTACAACCCCGAGTACGGCGCGCGTCCGCTGCGCCGCAGCATCGGGCAGTTCGTGGAGGACCCGCTGAGCGAGATGCTGCTCCAGGGGACCTTCGAGGCGCCCGCGACGATCAACGTGACCCGCCGCAAGGACGCGGATGGGAAGGACGAGGACCACCTGTACTTCCAGGCGGGCCCGGCGCCCGCGGGCGAGGTGGCGCCGCTGTCGGACAAGAAGCCCGACAAGGGCAAGCCCAGCGAGCCGGCGCAGGCGCAGAGCACCTGAGCGGCTTGAGCGTGTGATTGACGGGGCCCGGGGGCGAACCCCGGGCCCTTTTTTTCGCATGTCCAGGACACGATCACGAGGCGTGATCGTGGCACGTCACAGGCTCACGGGCGTCAGGCCGGGTCCTGGGCGGGTCATGAACGCGCGGGTGTAGGCGACTTGGAAGCCCGCGCGGCGGGCGTTGCGTTCGGTGTGGTTGCCGGGGGCGGAGCTGATGGTGGCGACGGCGCAGCCGGCCTCGCACGCGGCGGTCAGGCGGGCGGCGATGAGGGACTGCTGGATGCCGCGGGCGCGGAAGTCCTGGAGCACGCTGAGGCCGAAGAGGGCGGCGATCTCGCCGCGGAGCTCGAGGGAGCCGGCGCCGGCGGGGGTGTCGCCGATGAAGGCGGTGTAGTTGCGGGTGCGGGGGTGGTGGCAGCAGCGCTCGACGAGGTCGATGGCGGCCTGCTGGCGCGGGCTGCCGGGCGGCGCGAAGCCGGTGGTGACGGTGAGGGCGAAGGTGCGGACCTGCTCGGGCGAGCGGGGGTCTACTTCGCGGATGGTGAGGTCAGGGGGCGGGGCGTAGAGGGGAGTGAAGGTGTCGGCGCGGGAGAGTGGGCGGAAGAAGAGGGTGTCGAAGCCCGCGAGCGTGAACGAGCGGGCGGCCAGGGCGGAGAGCAGGGACTTGTCGGCGAAGGGGCAGACCTCGACGCGGGGCTCGGCGCCGGCGTCCTCGTGGAAGGCGATGACGCGGTCGATGTCATCGGGGGTGACAGGGCCGCCCATGCCGATGGCGACGGCGGAGTTGACCCAGGTGCCTTTGTCGCCGCGGGTCGCGACGCCGGCGCCGACCTCGATGGAGGCGAGGGCGACCTCGGCCATGCCGGTGCGGAGGCGGGCCTCTTCGAGCTGAGCGACGCGGCGGAGGTCGAGCATGGGGCAAAGCCTCGGTTCGTGGGGTCCTGGTTTGAGATCAGGGCGCGGCCGGGGCACAATACGCCCATGGCCAAGTTCCTGACCAAAGGCCCGTCGCCGAATATGCCGCAGGCGCTGGAGGGCGTGCAGGCGGCACGCGAGCTCTTCTGGCAGAACGTGATGCGGGAGATTCTGACCAGCCTGTCGGTGATCAGCACGGCGGGGATGTCGGGCAAGGGCGGGCAGCACGAGGACTTGTTCGACGGGCGGCTGGCGGTGATCACGCAGCTTGGGCAGCGGGTGCCGATCGCGGCGGTGTTCCCGCTGTTCGCGTGCGGGATCAACCTGGACGACGCGCAGAAAGAGCTGTCGATGGCGGTGGAGTGCACGGTGTTCCAGATCCGGACGCCGGGGGGCGAGGTGTTCACGCTGCCGCTGCACGAGATGCGGTCGTTCCACTCGCTCAGCGAGGACCTGGTGGAGCAGATCCGCCAGCAGGCGGCCGAGCAGAGCGAGAGCGAGGACGACCAGGAGCCCTTCGGGTTCGCGGCGTACACGTCGCTGGCGCGGACGAGGTTGCCGGGTGAGATGCTGACCTCGCCGGGGGTGGAATCGCCGACGGAGAGCGTCGGGTCGGAGGATGAGGCCGGGGCGGATGAGCCGGGCGGGGGCTGACCGGGGTCTGTCCGGTAAGTGCGGTGCGGGCGTGGTTGCGTTGCTATGGTGCAATCCAGTGGGCCGGGGGCCGCGAACCCAGTGAAGATTCGAGGAGTCTGTGCATGCGCACCCTGGTTGCCATCCCCGTGTTCAACGAGCAGAAGTACGTCCGGCAGGTGCTGGAGCGGGTGCTCATGCACAACCCCGATGTGCTGGTGATCGACGACGGATCGACGGACGGGACGCCGCGGATCCTGCCCGACTACCCGATCGAGATGATCCGGCATGCGAAGAACCGGGGGTATGGGAGCTCGCTGCGGGACGCGTTCCGGTTCGCGATCCACGAGAAGTTTGACTGGCTGATCACGATGGACTGCGACGAGCAGCACGAGCCCGCGGCGATCCCGTCGTTTGTGGACGCTGCGGAAGAGGACGAGTGGGACATCATCAGCGGGTCTCGGTACCTGCTGCCGGCGCACGGCCAGGACCGGCCGCCGGCGGAACGGCGGGCGATCAACGCGACGATCACGGCGGAGCTGAACTGCCGGCTGAGCAGCGCGTTCGGGATGCTGATGACGGATGCGTTCTGCGGGTTCAAGGCGTACCGGGTGAGCGGGCTGAAGAAGCTGCGTCCGACGGTGAAGGGGTACGCGTTCCCGATGCAGTTCTGGGTGCAGTCCGCGGCGGCGGGTCTGCGGGTGCGGGAACTGCCGGTGCGGCTCATTTACAACGACCTGAACCGGACCTTTGGAGCGACGCTGGATGACCCCTCGGTGAGGCTGGCGCACTACCGCAAGGTGCTTTACCGGGAGATCGAGAAGCACGCGGAGAGGTTGCCGCGGGCGGCGTTGATGGGCGTGACCGAGCCGTGGGGCAAGGAGTGCGAGCAGGACCGGGGATCCGAAACAACGCGGCACGAGTGCAAGGCGGACGTGCGGGAGCAGGAGCGCACCCGTCGCAACGGGTGCTGCCGGCATTGAGCGCGGGCCCGGGCGAGGGGGTGCGGGTTGAGCCGGGGTCGCTGGGGGACCTGCTGAAAAACGACCACCGAGGTGAGGGCAACTCGGTGGCACGGGTGTGGACGGGGCACCAGGCGGAGTTCTGGCATCCGGGGATCATGGCGAAGTACCTCGCGGCGGGGGCGTTGGCGGGGCGTGTTCGCGCGGGGGGCGGGCGGGCTGAGGTGACATGGCTGGAGGTGGACCAGGACGCGAACGAGGCGTGGCGGGTGCCGTACCCGGCGGTGGTCGAGGGGAAGCTGAGCCGCGGAGTGTGGGGAGTACCGTTCGCGGGCGGGGTGACGGCCAGCCAGGGCACGTTCTCTGCTGAGACGCCCGCGTGTGCTCTGCCGGTGATGGAGCCGGGCGAGCCGCCCAAGGGGGCGGTCGCGAGCGTGACGGAGGGGCTGCGGCAGATCGGCCGCGTGCTCGAAAAGCACAAGGGCGCGGGGAACGCGGCGCGGCAGGTGACAGAGGCCATGTGTGAGCTGCTGGAGCCGTGGTGCAGGCCGGACCGCGTGGTGTACGCGTCGGAGTTGTGGCGGGAAGACGCGTTCGCGCGGGTGCTCGAGGAAGTGCGGCGCGACCCGGTGGGGTGCGTCGGGGCGTACAACCGGGCGGTGGCGGGCGTGCCGCGGGCGCACGTGCGGCCGCTGAGGGTGGAGGGGGCGCGGGTGGAGTTGCCGCTGTGGCGGATGCCCGGCGGGGTCGGGCGTGCGCGGCGGGCGGTGTGGTCGGATGAACTGGCGGGGCTCAAGGCTGAGGAGTTGTCGGCTCGGGCGCTGCTGATGACGGCGGTGGTGCGATCCGCTCTGTGCGATGTGTTCATCCACGGCACGGGCGGGGGTGTGTACGACCAGATCACGGAGCGGTGGTTCGCGGAGTGGATTCCGGGGGTGAGGCTGGCGCCCACGGCCGTGGTGACGGCGACGCGGCGGCTGCCGTTTGATGTGCGCGTGCGGACGCCGGAGGAGATCGCGCGGGCGCGGTGGCGGGCGCACGCGGCGAAGCACAGCCCGGGGGTGCTGGGGGATGAGGCGGGTGAGGCCCGGCGGCGCGTGCTGGTGGAGAATGTGCGGACAGCGCGGGCGCGGGGTGTGTCAGTGCGGGGTGAGTTTGAGGCGCTGCACCGGTTCCTTGCGGAGCAGCGGGCGCGGCACGCGGAGCGCGTGCGGGAGCTGGAGCACGGCGCGGTTGAGGCCGCGCGGGATGTGGGGGTTGCGGGCGTGGTGCATGAGCGGGCGTGGCCGTTCCCGCTGTATCCACGTGATGTGCTGGATGGGTTGAAGGCGGAGGTGGAGCGGGTGGTTGGGGGGGTGCTTTGAAGCAACTCGCACGGGGGCGTCTCGCACGCGGACACGATCATGAAGACATGATCGTGGCACGGTTGGTTGCGCTGTTGCTGTGCGTGCTGGTGGGGTGTGAGCGCAAGCCCGCGGCGCCGGTGGCGGCGGGGCCTCGGGTGGTGGTGCACAGCCCGGCGGTGGGGGTGATTGTGCGGGACCTTGGGCAAGAGGCGCTGGTGGTCGGGCGGCACGGGCACGACATGGTGCTGAACAAAGCGCTGCCGGTGACGGGCTCGCAGGAGGGGTTTGATTACGAGGCGCTGCTGGCGGCGCGGCCGACGCACCTCATCACGCAGTGGGGATCACGCGAGCTGCCGGCGCGGCTGGTGGAGCTGTCGGCTTCGCAGGGGTGGAAGGTGCTGGACACGCGGCTGCTCTCGCTGGAGGACATCCGCAAAGACACGCTGGCGGTGGATGCTTTTCTGTGCGGGGCGCGGGGGGTGAGTGCGCCGAGCGCGGAGGGCGGGCGGCTCGCGGCGGAGATGGACCGGGCGTGGGCGCGGCGGGGGGACTTTGAGAAGCTGGGGAAGGTGCTGCTGCTGGCGTCGGCGAGCCCGCCCGCGGCGTTCGGGCCGGGGTCGAGCCATCACGAGGTGCTGGTGCGGATCGGGGCGACGCCTGCGATCACGGCGGGGAACGCATTTATTGAACTGGACGCGGAGCGGATCATGGCGTTGGCACCGGAGGTGGTGGTGCTGGTGTCGCCGCGGGGGTGGGGCGCGGCGGAACTGACGGTGGAGGAGAAGGCCGCGCGGGTGCGGGAGAAACTGGCGGCGGTGGCGGGGCTGCCAATCGCTGCGGGGAGGTCGGGGCGGCTGGCAATCGTGGATGAGCCGCTGTCGCTGCTGCCGAGCACGAGCATGATCGGGTTTGCGGATGAGCTGGCGGGGGTGCTTGAAGCTTTTTCGCGGGAGTGACGCGGCACGATCATGAAGACATGATCGTGGCACGGGGGATTCCTACGATCCGCCCCTATGGAAACGACACCTGGCGGCGCGATGCAAGACCCTGTCCAGCTTCTGGGCGAGCGGTTCCGCGCGGGGATCGCGGCGGCGTTCCCGGAGGCGGGCGAGGTGGACCCGGCGATCAGCCCCAGCCGCAACCCGGAGTTCGGGGACTACCAGTCCAACGTGGCGATGGGGCTGGCGAAGAAGCTCTCGATGAAGCCGCGGGAGGTGGCGGAGAAGATCATCGCGGGGGTGGAGCTTGGGGACATCGCGGAGCCGCTGACGGGGGCGTCGATCGCGGGGCCGGGGTTCATCAACATCCGGCTGCGGGGGGCTGCGCTGGCGGGGCTGGTGCAGCAGCTTGACACGCCGGCGCTGGGGATCGCGCCGCCGGCGAAGCCGAAGACCATCGTCATCGACCTGATGGGCGTGAACCTGGCGAAGCAGATGCACGTGGGGCACCTGCGGTCGCCGATCATCGGCGATGCGCTGGCGCGGACGTTCGAGCGGCTGGGGGAGAAGGTCATCCGCCAGAACCACGTTGGCGACTGGGGGCTGAACATCGCGATGACGACGGCGCGGCTGATGAAGCTGTCCGCCGCGGGCGCGATCGATCTGGACAAACTCACGCTGGACGACCTGGACGAGGCGTACAAGGCGGCGCAGATGGAGTGCCAGCGCGATCTGGCGGGGCTGGAGGCGGTGAAGAAGTACGGCCTGGGCCCCAAGGCGCAGGCGGAACTCGAGGCGCAGGTGGAGGGGGCGACGGCGGCGTTCAACGAGGCGCGGCAGGCGTTGATCCGGCTGCAGGCCAAGGAGCCGGCGACGTACGCGGTGTGGCAGAAGATCTACGCGATCACGATGGCGGAGGTGCTGAAGGTCTGCCGCGTGCTGAACGTGGCGGTGACGGAGGCGGCCAACGCGGGGGAGAGCACGTACGCGGACGAGCTGGGACCGATGATCGAGGAACTGGTGTCGCGGGGGATCGCGGAGCCGGACCAGGGGGCGCTGGTGGTGCGGCTGGACAAGCCGGAATGGGGCGGGATCAAGGAGCCGTGCCTTATCCGCAAGACGGATGGGGGGTACCTGTACGCGACGACGGACATCGCGGCGGTGCGGCGGCGGGTGCAGAAGCTGGGGGCGGATCGGGTGATCTATGCCGTGGACCTGCGGCAGAACCTGCACCTTCGGCAGGTGTTCTTTGCAAGCAAGCGGGCGGGGTACACGAAGCACCCGGTGACGGGCGAGTTCGCGGTGACGGAGCACGCGGGGTTCGGCGCGGTGCTGGGCGAGGACGGGCGGCCGTTCAAGACGCGGTCCGGGGAGAGCGTGGCGCTGGCGGACCTGATCGAGGAGACGGTGCGGCGCGCGATGGCGGCGGTAAAGGAGCGCAATCCGGAGGCCACGCCCGAGGAGGCGCGGAGAATCGCGGAGGCGGTGGGGACGGCGGCGCTGAAGTACGCGGACCTCTCGACGGACCGGGTGAAGGACTACATGTTCAGCTTCGACCGGATGCTGAGCTTTGAGGGCAACACCGGGCCGTACCTGCTGTACGCGCTGGTGCGGGTCAAGAGCATTTTCAGGAAGGCGGCGGAGCGGGGCGTGGGGGCGGGGTGGGAGGCGGCCGCGCCCAGCGTGAGCGCCCCGGCGGAGAAGCAGCTTGCGCTGGCGCTGCTGCGGTACCCGTCAACGGTGCGGAGCGTGGCGGAGAGCCTGGAGCCGCACCGGATGACGCAGTACCTGTACGAGCTGGCGGGCACGTTCAGCGGGTTCTTCGAGAACTGCCCGGTGCTCGCGGCAGAGACGGAAGCCCAGCGGCAGGGGCGGCTGCGGCTGTGCGCGGTGACCGGGCGCGTGCTGGAGGATGGGCTGCACGTGCTGGGGATTCCGACGCTGGAGAGGATGTGAGGGGGAGGGGAACAGGACTCATGGGACCTATGAGACCGATGGGACTGACTTGCCCTTGGCCTTGGTGCGAGACTTGCGGGTCTTCGTGAAGTCCTTGAGGGCGTCCTTGCCGACCCAGCGCTGGGCCTCGGTGTCGCTCGCGGCGAGCTTCTCGGCGAGGACCGTGCACTCTCTGCGGAGGCGCGGGCTGCGCAGGCCGGTGCGGCGGAGGGCCCAGCTCACGCCCTTCCAGACGAAGTTGCGCTCGTCGGCGGCGCCCTTCTCGATGAGGGGGAGCATGGCGAGAAACTGGTCGTCGGTGGCCTTTTTGTCGTGGCCGGCGAGGGAAGCGAGCAGGGCGTAGCCGGCGCGGCGGACGAACTCCTGCTTTGACTTGGCCCACGGGTCGACGCGGCCCCACGCGTGGGGGGAGCGGTCGAAGAGGCAGAAGCAGGCGGTGTCGCAGGTGGCCCAGTTGTCGAAGGACTTCGTCCAGGCGTTCATCGTGGCGACGGTGAGCTGCGCCGGGTCGGCGATGAAGCAGGCGACGAACTGGGCCTCGTAGACATCGGTCTCCCAGAGCTTGAGGGCGAGGCCGTGGTCGCGGCCGATCTGTTTGGCGAGCGTGCGCATGGTGCCGACGGGCATGCCGAGCACCTTGAGGTCGGTGGTGATGCCGAAGCGGGCCATGCCCGCGGCGACCTTCTTGTCGGCGTGCTTCTCGAGAAGGGCGAGGGACTCTTTGACGTTCATTCGAGGCACGATACCGCGCGGCCTCACACGTACGCGAGCCACTGCCGGATGATGGCCTGGAGGGGTTTGACGTGTTTCTTGAGCGCGCCCGCGGGGATGGTGAGCAAGGCGCGGTCCTTGTCGCGCCACTCGAGCAACGCCGCGGGGTCGTCGATCTTCAGCGTCACGTTGTCCTTGCGGGCCTTGGCGCCGCGGTGCAGGACGAGCTGCACGCCGGCCTTGTAGCGCCAGTTGACGGTGGCGAAGAACTCGGTGGTCTTGAAGCTCGCCGAGTTCCACTTGATGCCGTCAGTGATCGCCGGGCTCACGCCCAGGATGAGGTCGCGTGCCGCGGCGATCTCGTCGCGGCAGGGGTGGTCGAGCTCGTCCAAAAAGGCGGAGACCGCCGGGTCCCTGGGGGAAACGGCGGTGGTGCGCTTGGTGGGCATGGCTCAGGCGCCCTGTGTGGCCAGGCCGCGGACGCTGGCGGCGCGGCGGCCGAGGACGGTCTGCTCACCGGGCTTCTCGGCCTCGGCGTAGTCCTCGCCGAAGCGGAAGAGGCGGAAGCTGTTGCCGATGACGAAGATGTCGCCCGCGAAGTGGTAGAACGCGGCGACGGGCAGGGCGAGGGTGCCGATGCTGGTGAGCGTTCCCGTGGCGGCGAGCACCAGGCCGACGATGGCGATGACCACGGACATCACGATGTTCTGGGTGGTGATGGCGCGGGTGCGGCGGGAGAGCTCGATGAGGAAGGGGATGCGGGAGAGGTCGTCGTTCATCAGGGCGACGCCCGCGGAGTTGGCGGCGATGTCGGAGCCCTCCAGGCCCATGGCCACGCCGACGTCGGCCTCGGCGAGCGAGGGGCCGTCGTTGATGCCGTCGCCGACCATCAGCGTGCGGAAGCCGCCCTTGACCATGTCCTTGACGAGCTGGTGCTTCTCTTCGGGGAGGCACTCGGCCTCGATGGCGTCGACGCCCACGGCGGAGCCGACTCGCTTGGCGACGCTCAGGCGGTCGCCGGTGAAGATGGCGATGTAGCGGATGCCCAGGTCGCGGAGCCGCTGCACCACCGTCTTGGTGTTGTGGCGGATGGTGTCCTCAAGGCCGACGGCGCCGAGGTACTTACCGTTGCGCATGACGTGGACGCCGGTCATGCCCTCGATCTTGGACTCGACGGCCTCGACCTCGGCGGCGATGGCGGGATTGAGGTCGCGGAGCCAGCTCGCGCGGCCGACGCAGATCTCGCCCTGGTTGGTGCGGGCACGGACGCCGCGGCCGTGGATCTCTTCGGTGTTCGCGTTCTCCTCGATGGCGACGCGGGCGGCGCGGGCGGTGGTGAGGATGGACTGGGCGAGGGGGTGGTTGGAGTGCTGCTCGCCGTTGGCGGCGGCGGTGAGGAGGTCGGCGCCCTCGACGCCCGGGGCGGGGGCGAGCTTGGTGACCTGGAACTTGCCGGTGGTCATGGTGCCGGTCTTGTCGAGCACGACGGCGGTGACGTTGCCCGCGGCCTCAAGGTAGCTGGGCTGCTTGATGAGGATGCCCAGGCGTGCCGCGGCGGCGAACGCCGCGAGCATGGCCGAGGGGCTGGCCAGCAGGAGGGCGGAGGGGCAGGCGACGACGAGCACGGTCACGGCGGTCCGCATGGCGTTGCGCTTGGTCTCGACGTCGGTGGACTGGCTCATGATGAACCAGGCGATGGCGGCGACCGAGAGCACGACGGGGACGAAGAAGCTGGCGACCTGCTCGATGAGGAGCTGGCGCGGGGTGCGGCTCTGTTCGGCCTCGCGGATGAGCTGGGTGACGCGGCCGATGGTGGTGTCGGCCCCGATCTGGGTGACCTGGATGTCGATGTTGCCGGTGAGGTTGCTGGTGCCGGCGTAGACGGCGTCGCCGACGGAGACCTCGACGGGGGCGGACTCGCCGGTGAGCGACGCCTGGTTGAGGGTCGAGCGGCCGGCGACGATGCGGCCGTCGACGGGGAGGTTCTCGCCGCTGCGGACGCGGACGGTGTCGCCGACCTTGACCTCGCGGAGGGCGACGCCCTCCTGCTCGACGCCGTCGCGGAGGACGCGGGCGACGTCGGGGGTCAGGTGGACGAGCTGCTCGATGGCCCGCTGGGCGCCGCTGGCGCTGCGGCGGACGAGCTGGCCGAAGACCACGAGGATGAAGGCGAGCCAGCCCGCGGCGGTGTACTCGCCGATGGCGATGGCCGCGACGATGGCCAGGGCCGCGAGGGCGGAGCTAGAGATGCGGAGGGTGCGGAGCTCGGTCCACGCCGCGATAAAGAGGGGGATCGCGAGCAGGACGGCGCCGAGCATGGCGGGGAGCTTGGCGACCTCGGCGGAGCCGAGGCTGAAGATGCTGGCGACGGTGCTGGCGAGCACCAGGATGCCCCCGATGAGGGTGAAGATGATCCAGCGCTCGATGGACACCTCGTGGTGCGAGCAGCAGGACATGTCGGCGTTGTGGACGTGGTCGGCGGCGTGGTCGTGGGCCATGGTCGGGTCGGCTCCGGTCGCTGCTTGGGAGAGAATCGGGCATCCACGGCGAGAAGGCCGGGGGGCAAACAATATCGCACAAGCGGGGCGCAGGGTGTCCCGACGCCGCGGCGTGCGACCGGTACCATTACGCCCTTCCCCGCCGGCCGGTTCGAACCGGGTTTTGGTAGGGGAGGTGTTTCAGGGCTGCTGCGGTCGCAGCGCCCTTCCCCTCGACAGGATCACTCATCATGGGCACCCGCCGCGCCGGGCGTGAAGTTGAGAAGGACGACCGTCCCATCGTGACGGTGCTCGGGCCGGGGCAGATGGGGCTGGTGTGCGCGGGGCTGCTGGTCGCGGGGCCGGGGACGACCCCGGAGGCGGGGCTGTGCCGGCCGGTGCGGGTGCGGCTGTGGGGCCACGATGAGGTGGAGACGGGGCGGCTGGCGCAGAGTCGGCGCAGCCCCCGGCTGGAGGGGTTCCGCCTGCCCGACGAGGTGCAGGTGGTGCTGAAGGACGAGGACGCGGTGGAGGGGGCGAGCCTGATCGTGTCTGCGATCCCGGTGCAGTACATCCGGGACACGTGGACGCGCCTCGCGCCGCACGTGGGGCGGGAGTGCGGGGTGCTGAGCGTGGCGAAGGGGATCGAGAACCTGACGCTGCTCCGGCCGACGCAGGTCATCGCGGATGTGCTGCGGCGGGCGGGGCGGGATGATCCGGACGGCGTGCCGCGGAAGTACGCGTGCTTGTCGGGCCCGACGATCGCGGCGGAGCTGGCGCGGTGCCTGCCCGCGGCGATGATCGCGGCGAGCGACGATGCGAAGTTTGCGCGCGAGGTGCAGTGCCTGTTCGGCAACTCGTGGATGCGGATCTATACGAACCCGGACGTGCTGGGGGTTGAGCTGGCGGGGGCGGTGAAGAACGTGATCGCGATCGCGGCGGGGATCGTGGACGGCCTGCAGGCGGGCTACAACGCCAAGAGCGCGCTGCTGGCGCGGGGGCTGGCGGAAATCACGCGTCTGGGGATGGCGATGGGGGCGCAGAACGACACGTTCTTCGGCATCGCGGGCGTGGGCGACCTGGCGACGACGTGCTTCTCGCCCGAGGGGCGGAACCGCTCGTGCGGGGAGGCGCTGGGCAAGGGTGTGAAGCTGGCGGAGTACCTGCGGAGTTCGCCCTACGTCGTGGAGGGCGTGGCGACGACCAAGTCGGTGATGGCGCTGGCGGAGAAGTACCGGGTGGACATGCCGATCACGTCGGCCGTGCACGCGGTGCTGTTTGAGGGCGTGGACCCGATTGATGCCATCGGCCAGTTGATGGCGCGAGAAATGAAAGCTGAGAAAGTCGGCTGAGCCGCCCGCTTACTCGACCGTTCCGGGCGTCATCCCCGCCGGCGTGCTCGGCGCCTCGTTCGGCGGCCCCGGGATAAACGGGATGTGCTCGTAGAACTTCTTCTTGCGTGAGAAGACGGGGTAGACGTAGACAGAGCGGGCCGCGAAGGCGTTGGTGCTAGAGGTGTACCAGGCGAGCCACTGGGCGCGGTCGATGCCGAAGTCCTGGCCGGTGAGGGTGCGCAGCGAGAGCTGGGCGGTGCGGTTGACGGCGAGGTTCTCGTCGGCCAGGGCGATGATGAGCTGTTCCACGACGCGGTTCTGGGGGTACTGGCCCAGGGCGCTGGCGGCCTCGATGCGCACCTGCGCTTCGGGCTCCTTGGCGGGGCTGAGCCGGGCCAGGAGCGGGTCGATGGCGTCGGCGCTGTGGATGCGCTGGAGGGCGCGGGCGGCCTCGATGCGCACGCCCGCGTCGTCGTCGGCGAGACGCTCGATGAGCAGGGGCGCGTGCTCCGGGCTGCCGTGGGTGCCCAGGCCGCGTGCCGCGGCGGCGCGGACGCCGGGATCAGTGTCGCGGACGTTGTCGCTGAAGAGCTTGAGGTAGACGGGCTCCCCGGCGAAGGGGGCGTTGGCGAGCAGGAGCGTGCCGCGGTAGCGCTTGTCGGCGTCGAAGGGGTCGATAGCCCAGGTCGCGGCGTCCTGGGGCGTGGGGCCTGCGAACGCCTCGAGGATGCTTTTGGCGCCGGGCTTGAGCTCGATGCCGACCGCCTCGCAGCCCGTGATCAGGCCCGCGGCGGTGATGAGCAGGAGCGACGAGGCGAGTGCCCGCGTGGGTGTGTGCATGGGTCGGGAGTATATGAAGGGGCGCTACTGCCGCAATGAAAGGGGCGGGCCGAGCAGTTCCTGCATGATGATGGCGCGGCGGAGATCGGTTGGGTTGATGACCATCGCGGGGCGGCGCGGGCTGATCTCGCGGCTTCGGGACTGCTGGGCGTCGGTCTCGGGCCCGCCGCGGACGGCGGCGGCGCTGGCCTCGATGGCCCGGACTGCGGCGTTGGTGCGTTCTTCGGCGCGGCGGTTGGCGCGTTCGCGGGATTGCTGCCGCTGCTGGTTCTCGCGGGCTTCGGCCTGCTCGCGGCCCCGCTCGAACTGCTGCTGGGCGCGGATGCGCTGCTGACGCTCGGCCTCGGACCTGGGGGGAGGCTGGTCGGCGGCGCCGCGGCGCTCGGAGCGGAGGACAGGGCGGTCGGGGGCCTGCTGGATCGGCGGCCGCTGCACCGGGGCGCGCTGCACCGGGGCGCGCGGCATCGGCGCCCGCGGGGCCGGCGCGGGCTGGACGGGCGGGGGTGCGGAAGGGAATCCGCCGGCGTTCGCGGCACGCCTGCGACGGAGCTCTTCGATCTGGGCGCGACGCTTGGCGGCCATTTCCTCGAGCGCGGCGCGGGCGGTCTGGGCGTCCTGCTGCTGCGCTGGCATGCGGGCCTCTGCCACGGTGGTTCGGCCGCCGGTGCGGAGGTTGTCCAGCTCGCGCTGCTCGGCGCGGCGCCTGGCCTCTTTCTTCTCCGCCTGCTCCTTCAGCGCGGCGACGATCTTCACGATGATCGAGCCCGCGGCGAACAGGACCAGCAGGATGATTTCAACCGTGGACATGGCATGAGTATAAGACGCCTACCCCGGCTCCACCGGGACCAGGCCCAGCGTCCGGCCGTCTTGATCCAGCAGCGGGCGGAAGGGGACCCCGTACACCCGCTCGAGCAGGCCGGGGGCGAGCACCTCGCCCACGGGCCCTTCCGCCGCGGGCGTGCCGTCGGGGGCAAGCACGACGACGCGGCTGGCGTAGCGGAGCACAAGGCTGAGGTCGTGGAGCACGACCACCACGCCCAGGCCCGCCGCGGCGAGGCTGGTGAGCACGCCCATCGCCCGCAGGGCATGGCTGGGGTCCATCGCGGATACAGGCTCGTCGGCGAGGAGGTACTGGCCGCCGCCTTCAAGCTGTGTGAGGGCGCGGGCGAGGGTCACGCGCTGCTGCTGGCCGGCGCTCAGGTGGCCGAAGAGGTCACGGGCACGGTCGGCGAGGTCTACCCGTGCGAGGGCCTCGTCCACGCCGTCGTCGCCACCACCCGCGTTGTAGCGGCCCAGCCGAACGACCTCGCGCGCGGTGAACGGGAACGCGACTTGGCTGTGCTGGGGGACGTAGGCAAGGGTGCGGGCCCGCTCGCGGGGAGGAAGGCTCGCGAGCGGCTTGCTGTCCTTGAGGACCGTGCCGCGGCAGGGGGCGAGCAGGCCCAGGAGCAGGCGGAGGAGCGTGGACTTTCCCGCGCCGTTGGGGCCGATGACGGCGGTGACGGCGGCGCGGGGGAACTCGGCGGTGACCGCGCGGAGCACGGGGCGGCCGGGGTATTCAAAGTGGACATCGCGGAGCGCGAGCACGTGGGGATGGTAGAGCCGGGGTTCAGCCGCCCTCGGCGGGTCGCTGGAAGCGGGCGTGGTGGTGCGGGCGCCATGACTTTCCATCGTCCGAGACTTCTACGACCTCGTGGAGGCTGCCATCGCGGGGCGTGAGGGTCATGCGGACATGCACTCCCTCCCCCACTGCCGTCGCGTCACGGCCCAGGAACGCCAGACCATCGTCGGTGGCGCTGCCCGTGAGTGAGAGCGTGGTGCCGATGCCGTCGGCGGAGGTCCAGGTCCAGGTGCGCTGCGCGGGGTTGGGGATCAGCACGCCCGTCCAGGCGGCGCCGGGGCCGCGGGAGGTGGTGATGATCGCGCGGCTGCCATCGGCGCGTGTGCAGGAGAGGCGGCGCTCGCCGCCGGGGCCGGTCGCGACCCACTCTCCCAGCAGGAAGTCGGCCTGCTGGTCGAGCCGGCGGCCCTTGCCGATTGACTCAACGAGGGCCTTGAAGCGGTCGTCATCTCGGAGCGGGTCGAGGTCGGTGTCCTTGCCGACCTGGGTGGTGTCGGTGAAGCCGGCGTCGATGGCGTAGGCGAAGTGGCGGAGGGCTTCCTCCTTGCGGTTGAGGAGCGAGAGGGCGCACGCGGCGTTGTAGAGGCAGTCGATGCGGATGGCGGGGTGGTTGATGCGCACGCCGCGGAGGTGGTGGGTGAGGGCTTCGTCGTAGCGTTTAAGCACGTGCAGGGCGTAGCCGAGGCGGAAGTGGATGAGGGGGTGGTCGGCGCCCTTGGCGAGGGCGGCCTGGTAGGCCTGGACAGCCCCGGCCCAGTCCTCTTTCTGGAACGCGGCGTTGCCCTGAGCGACCTCGGCGGGCTGGGCGGGGGGCTGGGAAGTGGCGGGTGTGGGCTGGGGGGCGGGCTGCTGGGCTGGCTGCTCGGCGAACAGGGCTGAGGCGCCGAGGCTTGCGGTCATGACCGCGGCACGCAGGAGATGGTGCATGGGGACCCCTTTTCGGCCGGGCTCTGTCCGGCTGACAACTTTCAGAGATGCGCGTGCGGCTGCGGGCCGTCACCGGTTAGACTGGCCTCTATGGACGAACTCAACGACCTCAAGGAACTGCCCGACAGCTTCAAGCGCCGCCTGTTGATCCTGCGCGTGATGAAGGCCGATGCGGAGCAGGTGGAGGAGGTGCTGTCGTGGGGGGCGGACCCCAACTGGCGCACCAAGGGCGGCATGCCGGCGCTGGTGCGGCTTGTGACGAACCGCACGGTGATGGCGGATGTGGTCGCGGTGCTGCTGAAGCACGGGGCGGACCCCAACGCGATGGACTCGCGGGGGCTGACGGCGCTCGACCACGCCCGCCAGCGGCTGGCGAGTTGGGAGGGCAAGCCCCGCACGACGCCGCGGCGGAGCCCTTCGCTGACGCCGGGCGGCGAGCTGCGCCTGCCGCAGCACGAGTGGGACCACATCGACGAGATGGAGGCGATGCACCCGGGCGCGGGGGAGATGTATCTGAAGGAGCGGCGCAAGGCGGCGGAGCGGGTCTTTGATAACCGCGGGAACCTGGAGAAGGTGGTGGAGATGCTGGAGCCCGTCACGAAGAAGGCTTGATGCGCGGAGGCGCCGCGTACCGGTACGATGCACGCATGAAGGTCGTCATCGCGGGCGGCTCGGGGTTTCTGGGCAGGTCGCTGGGGCATTACCTAGCGGAACGCGGGCACGAGGTCGTGCTGCTGTCGCGTTCCGCTCTCGGCGCTGGTCCGTGGCAGCACGAAGAGTGGGATGCTCGCACGCTGGGGCCCTGGGCCAGGCACGTGCTCGCGGCGGATGCGGTGGTGAACCTGGCGGGGCGTACGGTGGACTGCATCAAGACGCCGGACCACTGCGATGAGATTTTGCGGTCAAGGGTGGAGGCGACGCGGGTGCTTGGCTGGTCCCTCCGCGGCTCGGAGCGCGTGCCGCGGGTGTGGGTGCAGATGAGCACGGCGCACGCGTACGGCGATCCGCCCGAGGTGTGGTGCGATGAGAACTCGGCGTTCGGCTATGGCCTCGCGCCGACCGTCGCGCGGGCGTGGGAGGCGGCGTTTGCGGAGGCTTGCCCGGCGCAGACGCGGGGCGTGGTGCTGCGGACGAGCTTTGTGATCGGGCGGGGCGGGGGGGCGCTGCCGCGGCTGATGAAGGTGGCGCGCATGGGCCTGGGCGGCACCGTCGGCCACGGCAGGCAAGGCATGAGCTGGATCCACGCCCTGGACATGAACCGCCTCTTCGAGCGGGCCTTGGAGGATGAGAAGACGCAGGGGGCGTACATCGCCACCGCGCCCCGCCCTGTGAGCAACGCCGAGTTCATGCGCGAGCTGCGGCGGGCGATGGGCGTGAAGATCGGCCTGCCCGCCGCGGCGTGGATGGTGCGGCTGGGGGCCCCGCTGGTGATGCGCACGGACCCGGAGCTGGCGCTGTACGGGCGGTACTGCGCGTCGGTGCGGCTGGCGCAGGAGGGGTTTGAGTTCCGGTTCCCGGAGCTGCGCGGGGCGCTAGAGGACCTGTGCCGCCCGGCTCAGGACCCGGAACGGCGTGAAGCCGGCGCGCCCTGAGCCGGCCCCGGCTTCCCTACACTCCCCTATTCGCTCGGGGCGCGGCGGGCAACTGGGCCCGTCGCTGAGATGCACCCGTGGAACCTGATCCGGCTCGTACCGGCGGAGGGAAGCGACCATGACGCCTTCTCAACCTCTCAACGTCTCCCCCTCACGCCGGCTCGGCCTGCCTCTGCACGGCGCCCGCAACCCCGGCAACGACCTCAACGTCACCACGCCCGGGTCCTTCGCCCTCAAGCCCGATGTCGGCGGGCCGCTCATGTACGCGAGCCCGGACACGCCGGGCATGCCCGCCCCCAGCACCAAGACCGCGTGGGACTTCCTGCCCGAGGGGTGGACGACGGCGCTGGTCAGCACGGCGTGCGGCGCGGCGGAGTGCGCCAGCGTGGGGCTTTCGCAGGGGATGAAGTCGGTCACCTTCCAGGAGGCCCGCGGCGGGACGCGCGTCGTCAACTACCCGGCCTCGTTCGCGCCCATCACGCAGCTCGAGCACGCGCGGCTGGGCGTTGTCACGCCGCAGATGAAGCGGGTTGCGGAGCGCGAGCCGCACCTGACGGCGGAGCAGGTGCGGGACGAGGTCGCGGCGGGGCGGATGGTGATCCCCGCGAACATCAACCACCTCAAGCACCGGCTGGACCCCATGTGCATCGGGCGTGCCAGCCGCACCAAGATCAACGCCAACATGGGCGCGAGCCCGGTCTCCAGCGGGACGGATGAGGAGATCGAGAAGCTCGACTGGGCGGTGAAGTGGGGCGCGGACACGGTGATGGACCTGTCCACGGGCGGGGATATCGATGCCTGCCGCGAGGCGTTCTGCCGGCACAGCACGGTGCCCATCGGCACGGTGCCGATCTACTCGATGATCATTGGGAAAAAGATCGAAGACCTCGACTGGCCGACGATCGAGGCGAGCCTGCACCACCAGGCGCGGCAGGGCGTCGATTACTTCACCATCCACGCGGGCGTGCGGCGCGGGCACCTCAAGTACGTCAAGAACCGGCTCATCGGCATCGTCAGCCGGGGCGGGTCGCTGCTGGCCAAGTGGATGCTCGTCCACAACCAGGAGAACATCATGTACACGCGCTGGGAGGAGATCTGCGACATCCTCCGGCAGTACGACGTGACGTTCTCGATTGGGGACGGGCTGCGGCCGGGCGGGCTGGCTGACGCGACCGACGATGCGCAGCTCGCGGAGCTGGAGACGCTGGGCGAACTGACCGAGCGGGCCTGGCGCAAGGGCGTGCAGGTGATGATCGAGGGGCCCGGGCACGTGCCCTTCGACCAGATCGAGTACAACGCGAAGATCCAGCGGACGCTCTGCCACGGGGCGCCGTTCTATGTCCTCGGCCCGCTGGTGACGGACATGTTCCCGGGGTACGACCACATCACGTCGTGCATCGGGGCGACGGCGATGGCGTACCACGGCGCGGCGATGCTGTGCTACGTGACGCCCAAGGAGCACCTGGGGCTGCCCAAGAAGGACGATGTGAAGCAGGGCTGCATCGCGTACAAGATCGCCGCGCACGCCGCGGATGTGGCGCTGGGCATCCCCGGCACGCGCGATGCGGACGATGAGCTGACCAAGGCGCGGGCGGCGCTGAACTGGGAGAAGCACTTTGAGCTGAGCTTCGATCCGGACACGGCGCGGGCGTACCACGATGAGGACCTTGATGTCGATACCGACTTCTGCGCCATGTGCGGGCACGACTGGTGCAGCGTGCGGATCAGCAAGGAGATTCAGGAGTTCGCGAGCGGCAAGGCTGAAGGATTCGAGCGGATGGGGGGCAAGGACGGCACGGTTGCGGGGGCGGCGAAAAAGTCCGCCGCGCTGACGCCCGAGCAGCAGGAAATCCTCGCCAAGCGCGGCGTGCTCAGCCCCGATGAGATCCACAAGCTGGCGAACAAGACCAGGAAGGCCGTGGGCGCGGAGGCGGGCAAGGCGAGCTGCCACAGCGACTACGTGGACCCCGAGACGGCGAAGAGGGTTCAGGGAGAGGTGCTGGTGCAGGTGGATGTGCGGCCGGCGCTGGGGATCGGGAAGGATGATCGGGTCATCTAGCGGTGGCGAGGCAATCCCCGCACGTGGGTTTCCCCGGCGCGCGGGTGTGAGGACGCTCGGGCGTCAGGGTCTCACGGCAGGTCCAGCGGGATCAGCACGCCGTCGATGGCGTGGACGATGCCGTTGCTGGCCCGCACGTTGAGCGGGAAGGTCACCTGCGGGTTGCGGAGGTCGGGGTCGGCGTCGATGAAGCCGCGGAGGGTCCACTCGAGCTCGCCGCCCTGGAGCGTCGGGATCGGCACGCCGAAGACGCCGTACAGCACGACCTCGCCCAGCGTCAGGCTCTCGGGCGACACGTGATAGGTGAGCACGGCCGTGAGCGGGCCGATGGGGTCGCCGTCGCCCAGCGTGGTGAGCGCGCCCACCAGGAACTGCCAGGCACCGGCCTCGTCGCTGCCCGTAAAGCCCAGGTCGCGCGCGAGGCGGATGAAGGCGCGGTCGGTGGGTGCGAAGACCGTCACGTCGATGGAGGCGTCGTCGAGCACACCCGCCAGCCCCGCGGTCTGCACCGCGTTGAGGAGGATGTCGAAGTCACCACGGTTGTTGTCGAAGGTGCCGCCGCTCTGGGCCACGATCGCGGCGATGGTGGGGCGCGGCGGGGGGGCCGGCAGGCCGGGCGCGGACAGAGCGACAGCGGTGAGCAGACCGGTCAGCATGGGCGGGCTCCTGACAAAGTGGCCGAATGGCCGGCGGATGGTGTGCGACCCGACGCCGGGACGCGTCGGTGCTCCCTTCGCCGCCCCAGGAAAAGCCGGATGCAGCGGACGCACCGGTTTCGCGCAACGCTCACAGGCCGCGAGCGTAACGCACTCAAGCGCCACGCCGCGGCCCGTGAAGCGGGTGTTTCGCACGCGCGTTTAGAACGTCGATTTCACGATCTGTGCGTGGTTCTGCGCCCGCATGTCACGACCTCCCGTGAGGTAGCGATCCAGGTTGTCGGCATAGAAGTTCCAGCCGCCGTCGTGCTTGTCGCGCATCGCGGAGGCCGGCCCGCTCGCGGCCCAGCCGCTGTGCACCAGCTTCACCCGCGTGCCCTCGCCTTCGGGGGTGAGAGTGATCGTGACGACCGTGTCTCCAAGGCCCTCGAGGCTGACGCCGTCGCCTTGCTCGCCGCGCCACTCGAACGAGACTACGCGGCCCGGAACCAGTTCAAGGAAGCGGCCGAAGCGGTGGTGCGTGCCCGGCTTCTCACCCGTGCCGCGCCACGTGTGGCGGTACGTGCCGCCCTTGGCCGCGGGAGACGGCGAGACTGAGCAATCCGTGAAGAACCAACGCTCCAGCTCCTTGGGATCGGTGAGCGCTGCGTAGAGGCGCTCGGGCGTTGCCTTGATCGTGCGTTCGACGACGACATCAGGGGTTGCGGTCATGGTCACGGCGGGGGCTCCTTTTGCGTGGGGTGGACTTGGGTCGGGTCATGCCGCGCTTCGGCGCGGCGGGTGGTGACGGGTTCTTCTCGACATAGGCGGCGAGGGCGTCGAGCTTGCCCTCCCAGAACACGCGGTAGTGCTCCAGCCACGTCGCCGCGGCGGCGAGCGGCTGCGGCCGCAGGCTCGTGTGCCTCGACCGCCCCCGCTTCTCCACATCCACGAGCCCCGCCTGCTCGAGCACCGCCAGGTGCTTGCTCACAGCCTGGAGCGACATTGAGAAGGGGTCCGCGAGCTCTGAAATCGTGGCCTCTCCGCGGCTGAGCCGGGCCAGGATCGCCCGGCGTGTGGGGTCCGCCAGCGCGGCGAAGGTGTGATCAAGGGCGGGGGATAAGTCAACCATATGGTTGATTATGCCATGCCCCGGGATGTAGGTCAACCGTTTGGTTGAGGTTTTTCTTCCTGAGCCGGCCGAGCCGGGCACGCGGGCCGTACGACAACGGCTTCCGGTCCGTGAGATTCTTGAGAGCTGGTCCTAAACAGAGACGGCCGACCCCACCGCCGCCACCCCCAGCAGCGCCGTCGCGGCGTCGCGCGCCACGCCCGCGGCTTCCAGGTCGCCGCGCATGTGGCGTGACTGGATTGCTCCGCCCACGAGCAGCATCAGCTGACGGGTCAGCGCGTCGGGGTCGCGCACGCCTGCCTGCACGAGCAGGCCCTGCACCACGGCGGCCATGTGCGTGCCGTGGGCGGTTGCGGCGCGGTTGATCGGGTCGTTGGGGTTTGGGAACTCGGTGGAGGCGTTGAGGAACAGGCAGCCGCGGAAGCCCGGCTCGCGGAACCAGTCGCCGAGGAAGTCGAACATGGCGAGGATGCGGGCCCTGGGGTCCGCGCCGTGCTGGGTGACGTAGGCGAGCAGCTCGCGGACATCGCGCCCGTCGCGCTCCTCGAGCACCGCGACGATCAGCGCATCCTTGCTGTCAAAGTGCTTGTAGAACGCGGTCTTGGTGATGCCGACTCGTTCGAGCACCTGGTCCAGGCCCACCGCCTGGAAGCCCCGCTCATAGAAGAGCTCGCCCGCCGCCTCGACCAGCTTGTCGCGTGTGCTCATGGTCCACCTGCGAGGGGTCTGGTCGGGTGTACCACAAGTACACCTCAATCGGGGGGCAAGTGTACCACGAGTACACCCAAAACCCCCAAGGAAGGGCGTCTTATTCGCGGCAACGTCGTCCAAAGGGAACTTATGACCTGCTGCACCGCAACCCGCTCGGCCGTCACCCCCACCCGCCCGCTGCTCGCCCGCACGCTCGAGGAGGCCCTGCAACTGGTCGCCGCGGACCCCGGGGCGTGCATCCACCTGCTGCTGCGCGCGTGGCCGCAGGTGGACCGGGCCCGGGCCGACCTGGCCGGCTCTCGCTGGGCCGACCGCATCCATGTCCACCACCAGTCCGCGGGGGCGGCGCTGCGGCGCATCCTCCGCGCCGGCTGATCACACACCCACCTTGCACCACGAAAGGAACACCATGACAACCGCACCGCACGCCGCTGAACCCGCCCGCGCTCCCCAGTGCCCGTTCACGCTCGCCGCGAGGCGAGCCGCGGACGGCCCCGCCCGAGTCGGCACACTCCTGTACGGGGTGGTGGCGTACGCGTCGTTCTTCTTCACGATCTGCTACGCCATCGGCTTTGTGGGCAACTGGATCGTGCCCAAGTCCATCGACTCGGGGACGCCGGGGCCGCTGCTCACCTCTCTCCTCATCAACGCGGGGCTGCTCTCGATCTTCGTCGTGCAGCACACGGTGATGGCGCGGCCGGCGTTCAAGCGCTGGTGGACGCGGGTCATCCCTGCCGCGATCGAGCGGAGCACGTTCGTGATCGCCGCGAGCGCCTCGCTGCTGGTGATCTTCGGTTTCTGGCAGCCTGCGCCGGGGACGGTGTGGCGGGTGGAGAACGGTGTGGGGGCGGGCGTGCTCACGGCGGTGTCGCTCGCGGGCTGGGCCACCGTGTTTCTCAGCTCTTTCGTCATCAACCACTTTGACCTCTTTGGGCTGCGGCAGGTGTGGGTCCGCTTCCGCGGGCGCGTGCTCGAGCCGGTGGGCTTCCGCCTCGCCGGGCCCTACAAGCTCGTGCGGCACCCGCTGATGGTGGGCTTCCTGCTCGCCTTCTGGGCGACGCCGCACATGACCGTGGGCCACCTGTTCTTCGCCGTGATGACCACCGGGTACATCCTCATGGGCATCTGGTTCGAGGAGCGCGACCTTGTCGCCGAGCATGGGGAGAACTACCTCAAGTACCGGCGCGAGGTCCCGGCGCTGATTCCCTTCAGCAAGAAGCTCACCGGCCGGCGCGTCGGCACCGCGGCGTTCCTGTTCTTCTTGGTCAAGGGGCTGGTTTGGCTGGGGGTTGCGGGCACCGCGGGGTACGCGGCGGTGCGGAAGGCGGACGGCGTCACCTCTCCCACCGCGGCTGCGATTGAAGCGGGCACTCACGAGGGCTCTATGCGCACGAACTAGAGTGCCAAGCAGGAACGCCCCACCTTCCCCGCTGCCGGCTGCAGACGCCGAAGACCACACACGAACGACCCACCGCTCCAGGAGTCACATCATGACCGCACAACCCACCAGCACGCCCGCGTTCGCCGGTTCCATCCCCGAGAACTACCACACCCTTCTTGGGCCGGTTCTGTTTGAAACCTATGGCGCGGACATGCGCGACCGGCTCGCGGCGGGGAGACTGCCCGCCGGCGCTCACCTCCTCGAGCTGGCCTGCGGCACCGGCATCGTGACGCGGCAACTCCTCGACGCGCTGCCTCACGACGCCCGGCTCACGGCGACGGACATCAGCGAGCCGATGCTCGCCTTCGCGCGCCCGCGCCTGACCGAGGACCCTCGCCTGACGCTCTCGCGCGCGGATGCGTGCGAGCTGTCGTTCGCGGATGGGGCGTTCGACGCCGTGTTCTGCCAGTACGGCGTCATGTTCTTTGCCGACAAGATCAAGGCCATGCGCGAGGCCCGGCGTGTGCTCAGGCCCGGGGGCGTGTACGTGTTCAACGTGTGGGACTCGCTGGAACGCAACCCCATCGCCGGCACGATCCAGCGGGAGCTCGACACGCTCTGCCCTCGGGACCCGCCCTCGTTCCTCCGCACGCCTTTCGGCTGGTACGACCGCGCGGAGATCGAGCGCACGACCCGTGCCGGCGGCTTTACGGATGTTCGCGTGACGGAGCTGAGCGCCCCCTGCACCGCTCCCGACGCCCAGACCGCCGCGCGTGCGTTCCTGATGGGCACCCCCCTCGCCGTGGACCTGGCCGAACGCGGCGTGGACATGCCGGGGATGCTGATGCACATGACCGGCGTGCTGGCGTCACGCTTCGGGGCGGCGCCGTGCCGGTCGGTGATGAACGCGCTGGTGGTGGAGGCGCGGTGAAGACCCGTTTCAAACGCCTTCTCACACCGGAGATCAACGGGCCGCACTAGACTCCCCACCCAGGAGCCTCCCCATGCCCACCCCCACCGCCGCCTTCGGGTCCGCCGACGCCAAAGCCCCGCTCGCCGCCATGACCATCCAGCGGCGCGACCCGCTGCCCACCGATGTCGAGATCGAGATCCTCTTCTGCGGCGTCTGCCACAGCGACCTGCACCAGGCCCGCAACGAGTGGCTGAACACCGTGTACCCGTGCGTGCCGGGGCATGAGATCGTCGGGCGGGTGACGCGCACCGGCGCGAAGGTCACGAAGTTCAAGAAGGGCGACATGGCCGCGGTGGGCTGCCTGGTCGATTCCTGCCGCGAGTGCCGCTCCTGCAAGGAGGGGCTCGAGAACTACTGCGAGATGGCCGGGGGCAAGCCGGTGGTGTTCACGTACAACGGCCCTGATGTCCACCTGGGCGGGCACACTTTCGGGGGCTACTCCACCTCCGTCACCGTCGATCAGGACTTCGTCCTGCGGCTCAGCGACAAGCTCGACCCTGCCGCGGCGGCCCCGCTGCTGTGCGCCGGCATCACCACCTACTCGCCCCTGCGCGAGTGGGATGTCCACGAAGCCTCCAAGGTCGGCGTCGTGGGCCTGGGAGGGCTGGGGCACATGGGCGTCAAGCTCGCCGCGGCGATGGGGGCGCAGGTGATCCTCTACACCACCAGCGAGGGCAAGGCTAAGGACGCGCTCCGCATGGGCGCGAGCGAGGTGGTGCTGTCGCGCGACGAGGCCCAAATGAAGCGCCACGCCGGCTCGCTCGACTTCATGCTCAACACGGTCTCGGCCTCGCACGACCTCAACCCGCTGATCGCGCAGCTCAAGCGCGACGGCACGATGTGCCTGGTGGGCGCGCCCCCGCCCGAGAAGCCCCACCCGCCCGTGCAGATGTTCCCGATGATCATGGGCCGCCGCCGCCTCGCGGGCTCGCTCATCGGCGGCATCAAGGAGACGCAGGAAATGCTCGACTTCTGCGCCAAGCACGGCATCGTCAGCGACATCGAGCTGATCCCGATGCAGAAGATCAACGAGGCCTACGAGCGGATGCTGAAGAGCGACGTCAAGTACCGCTTCGTCATCGATATGGCGTCGCTCAAGAAGTAGGCTGGTACACTGCCGGCCGTGACCGACACCGCCGCACCGCCCTTACGTGCCGCCCGATCCCGCTCGCGCCGCGTGCTGGTCGCGCTCTGCACCGTGTTCCTGCTCGTGCTGCTGATGTGCATCCCAACCTTCTGTGTCGGCGGGCCGCGTTACTACGGCGCCAAGTATTCGCCGGCCCGTGGGCCGCGTCCTACCGGCACCGCGGCGGCCCTTGTTCCCGAAGTTCAGACCGAACCGCACACCTGCGGCCTGCACGCGCTCTCCTCAATCTACCGCGGCTACGGCCTCGACCCCCAGCAGTTTGATCTGCGCTTCCGCCTGGGGACCGATAAGCCCCTGACCAACTTCGCCGCGGACTCTACCGGCACGCTCCCGCCCGACATCGAACGTGTCGTCTCCCAGGATGGCTTCGTGTTCAGCAAGCACGAACCCGCCGCGCCGGATACCGCGGAGCACCTGCTCAGCCACCTCGGGCGGGGCCACGCAGCCCTCGTCCTGACCCACAAGGGGTCTCTGACGTCCGGTCTTCATTGGATAACCTTGTCCGCTTCCCCGAACGGAAGCAGCACCGTTGTGGTCTGCGACTCCCTGAGGCCAGAGCCGTTCGAAGAGGAGGTCGCGGCCCTGCTGCCCACCCGCACCCGGACGGTCTACCTGCTCTCACCCGGCGATCGCTGATTAACCGAACTGGCATCCCGGCGGGGCTCTGGTAATCTATTACCTACCTCTGGGGTGTGGCCATGATCCTTGCGCTCGAAGTCTTACTTACCATCGGCGGGCTGTGGATGCTCTGCACCGGCCGCACGTGGGGCAAGAACGCTTTCTCTCACTGGCAGCTCCGCCTGCTGGGGGGCCTGATGATGACGGTGCTGCCGGTCGCCCTGGTCGCGGTGCTGGCATTCGGCATCGGCTACGCGGCGTCGCACCCGGGGCTGGGCGAGGCCGAACTGACCGCGAAGCTGAAGTGGCCGCTGGTGGGCGTTGAGGGCGGCACGGTGCTGCTGTACGCCATCGCCGCCGGCATCTGGGAATCCAGTCTGCGCAGCCGCGTTCGCGCGGCGGAGATGCAGCCGCTCGCCGCGGGCGAGTACCCGCCGGCCACGTTCTGACCCCGGGCCGCTCCGCGCGTGCGCCGTGACGCGACTCAGAACGCCCCGAACCAGCCCGTCCTCAGCCCCAGCCCCAGGAACGCGACCACCAGCAGGCCCCAGCAGGTGACCATCACCGCGCGGGCCACGCGCGGGGGCTGGTACGGGTGCAACGCGGCGCTCTGCAGGCCGCACTCGGGGCACGTACCGCCCGGGCTCTCGCGCAGGTCGTACGCGCACCGCGTACACGCGACCCCCCGCAGCGCCTCGTGCCGGGCCATCGCCGCATGGTTCATCGCCACGAGCACAGCGCCCAGCGCGATCAGGGCGATCGGCGCCATGACCAGGGCCAGGTCGACCGTCACGCGCACCACCGGCGTGAAGGCGACCACCGCCCCGATCACGCCGAGGGGCACCGACGCCAGGAACCACCAGCACGCGATCCTCACCCGTGCTTTCGCTGGAACCCGATGCTTGCGCACGCTTTCCCCCTCCCGGCTACCCGCCGATGGGCTTCAGGCCCCTGCCGCTCTTTGCGAGGATCACCTTGGTGTACGCCACCGCGAAGCCCAGGCGCAACGCGTTGCGCTCCGTGACGGCGTTGGGGCGCGAGCCCACCGTCACGATGCCCACTCCGCGCTCCGCCGCGATCCTGCACCGCTCCGCGATCAACGCCTGCTGAACGCCCCGGCCCCGCCACGCCTCGAGCACACTGAGGCCCACCAGCGAAGCCATCTCGCCGTCAAAGTCCACCGCCCCGCCGCCGACTATCTTCCGTGCCGCGTAGGCCCCCACGGCGACGACTCGCTCCATCCCGACGAACCGGCGCGAGAGCTCCAGGTGCTCGGGCGATGGATCGAACTGGGCGGGGGTGAAGCCGCGGTTGACCACCCACGCGTACTCCGCCACGGCGGCGTCGTCCCGCTTGTCGATCACGCGGAGCCCCACGCCGGCGGGCGTGCCGTGCTCCGGGCGTACGACGCTCCCGAGCCGCCGCCAGAGTACCGTGCAGAAGTCGCGCGGCCGCAGCCCCGCCTCACCGAAGGCTCGCAGCGTCGCGCCGTCAACGAACGGCGCCACTTCCATGCGGGGCTCGATGCCCGATGACTCGTACCACGCGACCGTGGCCGCGACCTCCGCGGCGTCCACGGGCCCGTTCAGCCCCATACCCACGCCGTAGTTGATCCACGAGCCGGGCCGGCTGCGCAGGGCGACCCCGCCGCCGGTGAACGGCCGAGTGTCTGCCGCGAAGGGCAGCCCCGCGCGTGCCCTTCGGCCCTCCTCCAGGCGTGCGATCTCGATGGGGTGCATACCACGATCCTAACGGGCTTGCCCACCTTCGCGCAGGTTTGACAGCAATCCGGTCGCTCGCGCCGTGCCCGCGTCGAGGGCTTGCTCTATACTGGGGCCCCCCGCTTAACGGCGGGGCAGGAGGAGAGAGAACATGAAGACCGCTGCCGCCCTCGTGGTGGCTTGTGTGGCCGCCAGCGCCGCCCAGGCCGATCTGATCGCGTACTGGAACTTCAACGACAACGTGACCGGCACCAACAACGGTGACACCTACGCCCCGACGACCGGCGCGGGGCTGCTCCAGCTTGTCGTGCCGAGCCAGGACCAGGCGGGCAGCAACCGCGGGATCAACTCCTTCGCGGGCACGACCAACAACGCCATCGCACCCGATGTCGCGGGTCAGTCGCTCGTGATCCAGGGCAGCGCTGCCGAGTCGGGCACCGCCCCCTACCCCAACAACGGCGCGACGCTGACCATTTCCTTCAGCATGACCAACTTCGAGGATGTCTTCCTCACCTTCGCCACCCAGCGCACCAGCACCGGCTTCAACAGCAACCAGGTCGCCTGGTCCACGAACGGCACGAACTACACGGACCTGGGCGGCACCTACTCCCCCGGCACCATGTTCGGCATTCAGACGTTCGACTTCTCCGGCTTGCTCGACAACGCCGCGACGGCGTTCATCCGCATCACCGTGGACGGCGCTTCGGGCGTCAGCGGCAATAACCGCTTCGACAACTTCCAGCTCAACGCCACCCTCGTTCCCGCCCCCGGCGCCCTCGCGCTGCTGGGCCTGGGCGGGCTGGTCGCCAGCCGCCGCCGGCGGGCCTGAGCCGTCCCAGTTTCGTCAGTCAAAGGGCCCGTGCCGTGTGCGCGGGCCCTTTTTCATTGCCGGGAGTGGCCTTGGCGCTGCGGCGCGGTTGCCGCATAATCGCACCATGAGCGGGGCATCGCCGACCATCGAGCCCGCACCGCCCCCGGCCCCGCCGGCGCCGCGGTGCCCCAACTGCGAAGCGCCGACCGCGGGAGCGTTCTGCTCGGCCTGCGGGCAGGCTTCTTCACCGGCCGCGCTGAACCTCCGCAACCTGTGGTCCACCACCGATGCGCCCCGAGGCATGAGGCACCCGGTCCTGCGTACCGCCCTCGAACTGCTGTACCGCCCGGGGCATGTCGCCGCGGCGTATGTAGAGGGCCGGCGCCGCAGCTACGCCCACCCGGTCAGCTACTGCCTGCTCACCGCCGGGATGTGCTTCATCGCGCTGAAGCTGTTCCGGCCCGATGCGGCGCGGCTCGAGACTGTCGGCTCGGACTTTGACCGTGCCTTCCAGACCATCGTGTACCTCACCTTCGACTACATGGGGCCGATCACCGTGGCCACACTGCCCCTGCTCGCGGCGGCGTTGCACCTTTTCTTCCGTAAGACCGGCCGGTCGCTGGCGGAATCGCTCGTTCTTTCCCTCTATGTCTACGGTCAGGCTTTCATGGTTCAGCTCGCGCTCGCCGCGTTGACCATTCTGTCCGACGGATGGCAGCAGATCGTTGACTTGCTCGTCCCCTTCGTGCTGCTCACCATCGCCGCCCCGCAGTTCTACCCCACCCAGAGCACGGTGCGGACCGTTGTGCTCGCCAACGTCGCGCACATCCTCTATATCGTGGCGTTCTGCGCGCTGCTGATCATCGCGGCAGCCGTGCTCGTCCAGTTCCCCCAGTCGGCACCGCCCTGACCACGCGCTCTTCACTCTTCGCGATGCGCGCCGCCCCGCTGCCGGCGAGCCTGAAGCCGCTGAATCGGCCCGCTTCAGCAGGGGCCGCCCCCAAGGACCCTGTAGAACGACTCGATATCCGCGTCCGTCCCAAGGTCTCCATCGCGGTCAAAGTCCGCGGTCTCGCAGCCGTCGCACGCTCCCGCCAGGCACGCGAAGAACGCCTCGATATCCGCGTCCGTCCCGAGATCCCCGTCGCCGTCGAAGTCCGCCGAGCACGAGGACTCGCACGCGCTGGTGATGGCCGCCCACTCAAGGCCCCCGAGCAGGACGATGCCCGCGAAGTTCTGGTGCGTGGTGTCCGAGGTGTACTGATGCTGGATCGCCCACGGCGCGCTGGGGTGCGCGTGACCGCCCGCGGCGAGGTGGCCCGTCTGGTCGTAGAACGACCACCCGTGCTCGTTTGCCAGCTCGAACAGTGACTGGTTGACATCACGCATGCGCGTCCCGTCGAGGTCGTTTGATGGCGCGTACACACCGACCAGCTCCACGACCAGGTCCGTCACGCCGCAGGCCGTCAGGTTCGCGACCGCACGCTGCACGGCCCGGCGCGTGTTCTCCTTGTACGCCCCCGCGCCCGTGCCGCCCCACTCCTGGAACGCCCCGCCCGCGGCGACGTTGGCGCCCACCTCGTACCGCACCAGTGCCGCGGGCGTGCCGATGCAGGTGGTGTACCACTCCCGGAACCCTTCATCGCTGTACTTCGCGCCGTTCGCGCTTGCCAGCGGGGTGTAGGGGTTGTCGCCCGGCGCGTACACGCTCTCGGGCAGGTGGCTGCGGGTGTTCCAGCCGCCGGCCGCCACGGTCGCCAGCACGATGCCCACATCGCCCTCGAACTCCACGCTCGCGCCGACCCACGCCACCCCCTTGTTCTGGTACGAGCCCGGGCCCGCGTCGTTGGCCGCGTCAAACCCCAGCCGCATCGCGATGCCGTGCCCGACCATCCCCGGCCCCACGGCGGACATCTCCTGGATCTGATGGGCTCCGCCCGCGGGCGCGACCGGCGTCAGCGTCGTCTGCTGGATCACGGGCGAGAAGCCGTGGTTGAACCCCAGCCTCATCCAGCTCCGCAGCCAGATGGGCCGGTCATCCTCTACGCCGAACACGCGGGTCCGGACCATGGCGCGGCCTTGCGCCGGGTCGCCGCGGTAGTACGTGCCGCCCGTAGGCGACGCGTCGCTCAACCTCATCGCACCCCCCGCCGTGGAGTGCATCACACAGAAGCTGCTGCCCGTCAAACCCTCGCCCGCGGCAGGCCCGCACCACTGCTCGGCGATGGTGACCGGGTACCGGTTCACAAGTCCGGTTCCCGGGAGCGTGTCGCCCGGCACCGCCATGCTCGCCGCCACCCCGGGGAGCCCGTACATGACCTGGCCCAGACCATCCTCACCGCCGGCGAAGCCGGCCGCGGCGATAAAGAACAGCCGTGCGAACTGCACATCGAATCCGCGGATGATCTGGCCTGGCACCCGGTTGTTGTGCCACGACGAACGTGAATCGCCGAAGCACAGAACGGCGCCGGCGGTTGCCTCCCGCCGCTCGTACCACGCCGCAACAGCCGCGAGCTGCACATCACGAGGCTGGCCCTGCGCGCCCGTCGCGAGCACGCAGACAGCCGTCGCACAGATCAAAGCGCGCATAAACACCCCCACCGCCGCGGCGGTTTCTAAGGAAAGAAAGAGGCGCGAGAAGCCCTCATTCTGTATACCCCGCCGGCCCACGCGCCGTGATGACAACCTTTGGAATTGGCGGCGAGTTCCTGCTTTCGGGCCGTGCGCTTAGCACAGCGAGCAGTTCACCGCACCTCGAACACCTCGCCCCGGTCGAACCGCGTCTGCATGACGTACGCCTCGGTCTCGAGCGCGAAGGCGGGGTAGCCCTCTTCCAGCCAGCCGCGGACGTAGGCACGGCAGAACGCTGCGTGCCCCATCCGTCTCATCTGCACGGCGTGGACGAGCTCGTGGAAGAGCGTGGACAGGTCGCCGTGCGCCGTCGCGTGCCTGGCGACCGCCAGGACATTGCCGTAGCACATCCCGGAAACCGTCTCCAGGCTCATGGGGACGTCGACGCCCAGAACCTCCAGCAATCCGAAAACCACCGGATTCTCGACCTGTTCAACCACCGCAACCCGCACATCATCCAGCAGCGCCGGCTCGAAGTACCGCGCCAGCACCGCGCGTTGCGCGCGGGTCAGCGGTTCGGCGATGCCGGAATACGCATCGCGCCGCGCCCACAGCCACACCGGGCCCAGCACGCCGGCCAGGCCGACAAGCGCCGAGCCGCGCACGTTCACTCCGCCGCGCCCAGCAGCCCCGCGGGCTTGGGCTCGATGACCACCTCGCGCACGACCGCCCCCACCGCCTGGACCTCGGGCAGTTCCTTCCCGCTCTTGACGCCCGCATCCTCGAACCGACGCAGGGTCGGCTCCAGCCGGCTCTCGTAGCTGCCGACGAACTTGTTGTACCGCTCGACGGCGGCCGTCAGCGCCTTGCCCACGCTGGCGATGTTCGCGAACGCCGTGGCGGCGCGGTCGTGAAGCTCGCGGCCCAGGTCGAACAGCTCCCGGGCCTGCTCCTCGATCCGCTTCTCGCGCCACCCCACCGCGACGGCGCGCAGCAGCCCGATGAGCGTGCTGGGGCTCGCCAGGATCACGTTCTGCTCCGCGGCCTTCTCCAGCAGGTCGCCCCGGCGCGCCAGCGCCGCGTCCAGGAACTGGTCCCCGGGCACGAACATCACCACGAAGTCCGGCGAGCCGTCCAGCTCCGCCCAGTAGTTCTTCTTCGAGAGCGCGGCCACCTGCTCGCTCACGTGCCGCGCAAACCGCTCCAGGCACTCCTCACGCGTTGCGTCGTCCGTCGCCTCCGCCGCCTGCACGTACGCGTACGTGTTGCACTTGGCGTCCACCGCGATGACCCGGTCGTTGGGCAGCTTCACCACCATGTCCGGCCGCAGCAGCCGCCCCGCGTCGTCCCGCTGGCTCATCTGCTCCGCGAAGTCGCAGTACCCGGACATTCCCGCCAGCTCCGCCACCCGCCGCAGCTGGATCTCGCCGTACCGCCCGCGCACCTCCGGCTTGGAGAGCGCTCGCGCCAGCTTCATCGTCTCCGCCCGTAGGCCGTCGCTCTGGGCCACCACGCCGCGGATGTGCTCCACGAGCGAGGCGCGGTCGGTCGCCCATTCCTGGCCCAGGAGCGCCAGCTTCTCGTCCGTGCGCTTCAGCGTGTCGCCGATCGGCTTGAGGAGCTGGTCCACCTCCGCCCGCTTCTTGTCCAGCTCCTGCTCGCCCTGCTTCTGCGCCGCGGCGAGCCTGGTTTCCGCCAGCTTCAGGAAGTTCTCGTTGCTCTTGCTCAGAACTTCGCCCGCGAGCGCGCCGAAGCTCTCCTTCATCTTCTCGTCGAACGCGGCGAGCTTGGCCTCGATCTCCTTCCGCGCCTCCTGCACCGCCAGCAGCTTCTCCGCGTGGACCGACTCCAGCCGCCGCAGCTCCTCGGCATGCAGCCGCCGCTCATGCTCCACCGCGCCCTCGATCTCCCGCGTCGCGCGGGCGGCCGCCTCTTCACGCGCCCGCTGCTCCCGCTGGAGGGCCTCGCTCAGCCGAGCCTGCTCGGCCTGTGCCGTGGTGAGCCGCCGCCCCCACTCTTCGATCGAACCCTTCAACTCCGCCAGTGCTCGTTCCGCCGCATCCCGCCGCTCCTGCGCCGCCCGGGCCTCGGACTCGGCCACCACCACCCGCGACACCAGCCGTCCCCGGTCAATCAAAAACCAAACAACAGCCGCCACCCCCGCCAACGCCGCCGCCCCGAGCATGATGTGTCCTGCATCCATAAGCCCCGAGTCTACCACCCCGCGGCGTGATTCCAGCCCTGCCAACTTGGCACCTGGCACCGGCCCCTCACCCCCGCTGGCAGCACTTTCCGCTCCGCCCCGGCCCGCGCCCGCCCATCCCGCCCCGTGGCCCCGGCCCCGGCGTCCGGCACGCCTCTTGCCTTGGGTCACGGCAGATGCAGTCGGTACGCGCCCATCCCGGCAACCCCCACGACCCCCACGAGGGTGGCTGCCGCGCCTCCAACTGCCGCCTCAACCTCCTGCTCTCCTACGCCGGCTGGCACCCCGACCCGTGGGTGGACCGGCTTCCCCGGCTGCTCGAGCCCATGGGCGTGGTGTCCCACAAGGCCGGGACGGGCCGGGAGGCGACCAGGCTTCTCTCTTCCCTGCCCATTCATGTCGCCGTGGTGGACATGGC
>JAEYTB010000252.1 GCA_023434205.1 Planctomycetota bacterium
CCCGGGGCTCAGGCCTCTCGCAACCCCCGGGGCCCGCAGCAGGCGCCTACGAACGCCGACCCCGTTGACATCCGCCCCCGCCCCGACCCCGCGGCGGGCGAGCGGGTCATCGCCGACTACTTCAACCCGCGCCAGGGCCCCCGCCCCGGAACCGCGGCCAGCTCCACGCTCCAGGAGGGCGTCCGCGAGGCCGCCAGCGGCGTTGAACGCGCCATCGAGCAGCAGGCCGTTCCCAACCAGTACAGCGACCTTGTCCGTCGTGTATTCCGCCGTTACGTGGACCGCGTCCAGCCCGGCGCGGCGCCGCCGCCCGCACCCTCAACACCCCTCGAGGACGCCCCCGACCTGCGGCCCCGCTCCCGATGAACATCCGCTTCGAGCAGCCCGTGTGGTTCTGGCTTTTGCTGGCGCTCATCCCAGCCGCGGCGATCGGCATCGCGTGGTTCTCTTCCATGAGCCCCGCGCGGCGTGTCTCGGCGCTGGTCGCCCGCCTCGCGCTCTACGCCCTGCTCGTCGCGATGCTCGCTGGCATGGCCATGGTCCGCGAGACCGATCGGCTCGCCGTCGTCGCCCTGGTCGATGTCTCGGGCTCGGTCCGCCGTTACGCCACCGCCCTGGGTGTGGGTGATGACGAGCGCGCCCACAACGCCGCCTCCGCCGCCCGCGAGTTCCTCCGTCGCGCCACCCGCGCCCGCGGGCCGGACGACCTGGTCGGCGTCGTCGCCTTCGACGGCCGCGCCGCCGCGGTCGCCGTGCCGGGCCGGGCCGCCCCCGAGTCCATCGATCTGGATGTCCGCCTCCAGGATGGCACCAACATCGCCGACGCCATCCGCCTTGGCCGTGCGCTCATCCCCCCCGACGCCTCGGGCCGTCTCGTGCTTTTTTCCGACGGCAACCAGACCACGGGCGATGCCCTCGCCGCCGCCGCGGAGGTCTCCGCGCCCGCGCTGGCCGCGATGGGGGCGTCGGTCCCGATAGACACCGTTCCCCTGCGGTTCCGGCTCACCGAAGAGGTCGCCATCGAGTCGGTGGATGCGCCGCCCACGGCCGCCGCGGGCGCCACCATCAACGTCCGCGTCGTTCTTTCCGCGACGGCCGCGACCACGGGCACGCTGCAGCTGCTGCGCGAGAACGTCCCGCTGGATGTCAACGGCGAGGCCCCGGGCACCGGCCGCCGCATCGCCCTGGGGCCGGGCCTGAACGTCGAGGTGCTTGAAGTGCTGCTTGACGCGGGGCGCGTCCACCGCTTCCGCGCCGTCTTTGAGCCCGACGTGGTGGCCGACGACACGGGCGCCACCCGAACCGCGGGCGACACGACCGCGGAGAACAACCGCGCCGAGGCCTTCACCATCACTCCGGGCAAGGGGTCGGCCCTCATCGTCGATGGTGTGGGCAACGGCAGCCCCACCGGCCCGGGCGCCACCCTCGCCACCGCGCTCCGGCGCGCCGGGCTTGAGGTCGAGCTTGCGGCGCCCGAGGGCATCCCCACCGACCTGCTGTCGCTCCAGTCCTACGACGTGGTGCTGCTCCAGAACGTGCCCGCCGAATCGGTGGCCGCCGAGGTCCAGCACATGCTCGTCGCGTATGTCAGCGACCTTGGCGGCGGGCTGGTCATGATCGGCGGGCCCGCGTCGTTCGGCGCCGGGGGCTGGAAGGGCTCGCCGCTGGAGCCGGTGCTGCCTGTCAGCCTCGAGGTGCCCGACAAGCTCATCACGCCCGAGGTCGCCATCGCGTTCGTGCTGGACAACTCCGGCTCGATGCGGCACTACGTGCTGGGTTCTACGAAGACCCAGCAGGAGGTGGCCAACGAGTCCGCGGCGCTCGCCATCCGCACCCTGGACCGGCGCGACCTCGTCACGGTCATCACCTTCAACTCAGAGGCGGACCTGGTCTGGCCGCTCCAGCCCAACACGGACACGGACAAGCTCGCTTCTGAGGTCCTCTCCATTTCCTCGGGCGGCGGCACCAACATGCTCCCCGGCCTGCAGCTTGCTCGCGAGCAGCTCGCCCGGTCCAACGCCAAGACCAAGCACGTCGTTCTGCTCTCCGACGGCAAGTCCCGCGGCAACGAGGTCGCCCTCTCCCTCGCCGAGCAGATGCGCCAGGAGGGCATCAAGATATCCACCATCGCCGTGGGCGACGACGCCGACATCCGCACGCTCTCCGTCATCGCCGACCGCTCCGAGGGTGTCTTTTACCACGCCATCAACGCCAACCAGCTCCCGCGCATCTTCCTCAAGGCGGTCCGCCTCGTCCGCACGCCCCTGGTGCGCGAGGAGCCCTTCGACCCAGTCATCCTCGGCACGGGCTCACCCATGGTCGCAGGCCTGGAAGTTCCCCCGCCGCTCAACGGCCTGGCACTCACCCAGCCCCGCACCGAGCCCACCATCGTCAACGCCATCGTGACCCCGCAGAACGAGCCCGTCCTCGCCCACTGGAACGTCGGCCTCGGGCAGGTCGTTGCGTTCACCAGCGACGCCTCGCGCTGGGCCGACCCCTGGCTCGACTGGCCCGGCTACGAGCGCCTCTGGACCCAGATCGTCCGCCAGTCTTCTCGTCCCCAGGGCTCGCGAAACTTCCAGGCCTCCAGCAACGCCGACGGCGACACCCTCAAGCTCCGCCTTGAGGCCAGCAGCGACGACGGCGCGCCCATGGAGCGCCTCGACGTGCCCGCCACCATCTACGCCCCCTCCGGCGCTTCCCGCGAGGTCCGCCTCACCCAGACGGGCCCCGGCACCTACGAGGGCGAGGCCGCCGCGGGCGAGACGGGCAGCTACGTCGCCATCATCAAACCCCGCGTCGTCACCGACGGCCAGGACCGCCGCCTCTCCCCCGTGATCGTCGGCTCCACGGTCATCGAGGGCGCCGAGTTCCGCGCCAAGCAGTCCAACGACGAGCTGCTCACCGCCATCGCCCGCCTCAGCGGCGGCCGCGTCCTCGAACTGACCAGCGCCGACTCGCTCAACCTCTTCGACCGCGCAGAGACCCGCCCCCGCGAGGCCGTGACCCCGATCTGGCGCACCCTCCTCATCTGGACGCTGTGCGTCTTCATGCTCGATGTCGCCACCCGCCGCGTCGCATGGGACCGCTGGATCAGCCGCCGCTTCCGCCCCGAGCTCGACGACGAGGCCGCCGCCGACCGCGCCCGCTCCGCCGCCGCCCAGCGCACCGCCTCCGCCCTCCGCGCCCGCCTCGATCCCACGGCACAACCCCCGCCCCAAACCCCCGCCATCGCCCTCTCCGACCAGGACGCCCGCGACCTCGTCGCCGCCGCCAAGGACCGCCGCCGCGCCCAGCGCCTCGCCTCCGTCGCCGCGTCC
>JAEYTB010000253.1 GCA_023434205.1 Planctomycetota bacterium
GTGCTGGTGGTGGGGGTGGGGTGTGTTGTGCCGTGGGTGGTGGTGAATGCGGGGAAGTATGGAAGGGCCGAGTTTGTGGTGGGGTCGGGGTTTACGCGGGCGCAGAGTTTGGTGGAAGCGGGGCTGATGGATGGGAACCAGGCGGGGGTGTTCCCGCGCGGGCAGGCGGAGCGGGTGGACGCGGAGTTGAAGGAACGGAGGCTGGGGTGGGAGCGGTTCATGGGGGAACTGCGGGGGATCGAGGGGACGCCGGTGGCGGCGCGCACGGCGGGCATGCACGAGTGGACGCGCCTGGATGCACGCGCGCGCGAGGCGAGCGCGGAGAGCGTGGCGCGGGCACCCGCGGCGAGGGTGAAGCACGCGTTCGAGGGGGCGGCGAATCTGCTGGGGGTGTGGCCGAGCGATGAGGCCGGGGCCAGGGAGAACGCGTACTGGTCGGAACCGCTGCGGGTGTGGTCGGAGCCGGGGCTCAACTACCGGGTGGGGCCGGAGGCGTACGGACACCTGCGGCCGGAGGTGGTGCGCGGGGTCTACGACCGCACGGTTGAGAGCACCGCACCGTGGACCAAGAGCGACCAGGGCGGCGCGTTCCAACGGCTGTGGACCTTCGGCGAGGTGGCGCGGCCGGTGTGGGGGGTGCTGGTGCTGGTAGGCCTGGTGGGAGCGGTGGGCCGGCGGCGGTGGGCGCTGTGCGTGGTGGGCGCGGCGGTAGTGGCCCACGCGGCGTACCTGTCGGGGGCGCTGCACACGGTGATCGATCGGTACCAGGCGCCGCTGTTCCCGGTGATGGGGGTGCTCGCGGTGTACGGGCTGGCGTGCCTGGCCGGGGCTGCGCGGGAGGCGGGCGGGGCGGGTTCTCGGGCCCAAGCGGACCGATAACGCATCCCTGCCAGTATCCGATCGACGCGCGCGGGGATCGGGGCAAGCGCCCTCAAGTCTCGACTTCACTGGCCGATATCGAAGAGGGTACTTCTCTGTTCGCACCGAGGGGGCGTGGGATATCGCCGTGAGCATGCATTCAGAACAGCCAGGCCGACCGTCACCGATCCGGCGGATGGTGTTTGCGCGCGGAGAATCCGTGGTGTTTACGGCGGGGCTCGCGGTGGTGGCGGTGGTGCTGGGGATCCTGGCGGCGTCGTCGTGGTGGACGTTTGAGACGTACCGGACCTCGGTGGAGCGCGGGCGTGAGGAGGCGGTGCGGGCGGCGGGTGTGCTGCTGGGCGAGGCCGCGAGCGAGGAGCTTGCGGAGGGGGACCTGAGCAGTGTGCGGCGGATGGTGGTGGATGCGGCCACGCAGCTTCATCTGGAGCGGTGCTCGGTGGTGCTGCTGGATGGCAGCGTGGTGGCGGACTCGGATACCTCGCGGATCAGCGCGGCGGTGTTGAAGGACGGGCTGCCCGCGGCGATGCCGGCGGGGAAGAACGAGGCCGTGTTCGAGCGAACCGCGACCGGCGTGCGGCACCATGTTCCGCTGAAGGTGACCGGCCGCGGCGAGGCCCGGCTGGAGATGGAGGCGGTGGTGGAGCTGCCGCTGCTGGCTGACTGGGAGGTGCAGGCCGGGCTGGGCGGGATCGGGGTCGCGGGGCTGTGCGGGCTGCTGGGGGCCTACCGGCTGATGCGGCGGCGCCTGCGCGGGCTGGGGGCGATCGCGGAGGCGCTCCGGGTTGCCGGCGGGGGCGAGACGAGCGCGAGCGTGCTGCACGTGAGCGAGGCTTTCGGCGCCGAGGGCGCGGCATGGAACGCGCTGGTGGCGGAGCGCGAGTCGCTGCGGGGGCAGGTGCTGGTTCAGAAGGCGACGGAGAAGGTGCTGTCGCGCGGGGGGGGCGAGGGTGATCTGTCCAGCGCGTTCGACGCGATGTGGTCGGGGATCCTGATCGTGGACGACTCGGGCAAGGTGCGGTACGCCAACGGCGCGGCGGGGGTGCTGCTGCAGCGCAAGCGGGAGGAGCTGGCGGGCAGCGAGCTGATGCCGGTGCTGGACGACCCCGCGGCGGCGCCGGTGCTGGCGGTGGCGACCGGGAAGGTGCGGCAGCGAACCAGCGCGGAGCTGGAGCGTCGCTCGGCGAGCGGGGACCGGACGGTCCTACGGCTGACGGCGCGGCCGATGCGGCGCGAGGACTCGGGGGGGGCGGTGGTGCTGGTGGAGGACGTGACGCAGCAGCGCGTGGCGGACGAGGCTCGCAACGCGTTCGTGGCGCAGGCGACGCACGAGCTGAGAACGCCGCTCACCAACATCCGGCTGTACGTGGAGACGATGGTGGACGAGGGGGAGAACGACCCTCAGGTGCGGAGCAAGTGCATCAACGTGATCGGGAACGAGGCACGGCGGCTGGAGCGGATCGTGGGCGACATGCTGAGCGTGTCGGAGATCGAGGCGGGGTCGCTCAAGCTGCACGAGGGCGAGATCCGGCTGGACGCGCTGCTGGAGGAGCTGCAGGCGGACTTCAGGGCGCAGGCGGAGGACAAGGAGATCCGGCTGAGCTACGCGCTGCCGCCCAAGCTGCCGACGATGCGCGGGGACCGGGACAAGCTGATGCTGGCGCTGCACAACCTGGTGGGCAACGCGCTCAAGTACACGCCCGCGGGCGGCGAGGTGACGGTGCAGGTGGAGGCGGACCAGACGCTGCGGGTGGCGGTCACGGACAACGGGATCGGCATCGCGCCCGACGAGCAGGAGCTGATCTTCGAGAAGTTCTACCGGGCCAAGGACCGGCGGATCTCCGGGATTGCGGGCTCGGGGATCGGGCTGGCGCTGGCGCGGCAGGTCGTGCGGATGCACGGCGGGGACATCACGGTGTCCTCGCAGGTCGACAAGGGGAGCACGTTCACGCTGACGGTCCCGGTGGCGCCGGGGGCGGCGTCGGGCGCGGGCTCGGGTGTGGGGACAAGGGCGGCGGCGTAACGCACCGGGAGGACCAGCGATGGACATCCAGGAGCAGCGTCACGGCGCGGTCACGGTGGTGAAGCCGCAGGGTCCATTGGTGCTGGGGGACGCGGACCAGTTCCGGACGCACGTGGGTGAGGTGATGTCGCGCAGCCTGGGGCGGTTCGTGGTGGACGCGTCGGCGGTGCCGTACGTGGACAGCCAGGGGCTCGAGGCGCTGGTGGCGAGCACGGACGAGCTGGGGGCGAGCGGGCGGGCGCTGCGGTTGTGCGGGGCGTGCGAGACGCTGCGCGAGGTGCTTGAGCTGACCGGGCTGTCGGACCGGTTCGAGCACTACGAGGACGTGAACACGGCGGTGAGGAGCTTCCTGTGAGCAAGCGGCCGTCCAAGGAGGCCGCGCCGGGGGGCGGCGGCCCCGCCAAGCGGATGCGCGTGGGCGAGGTCCTCGTGCAGGAGGGGCTCATCAGCCGCGAGCAGCTGGAGCGGGCGCTGGCGGAGCAGAAGTCCAGCGGGCGGATGCTGGGCGAGATGCTGGTGGAGCAGGGGGTCATCTCGAGCGTGGCGTTCGTGCGGTCGATGGCCAAGTGCCTGGGGGTGCCGGGGTGCCAGCTGCGGCACGGCCTGATCGACCCGCTGCAGGTGAAGCTGATCGGGGCGGAGGAGGCCGAGCGGCTGCGGGTGATCCCGATGTTCAAGGTGGGGGACACGCTGACGGTGGCGATGGCCGAGCCGCAGAGCCTGCCGGCGATTGACCGGCTGAAGCAGCTGACGGGGCTGAAGATCCGGCCGGTCCTGGCCCTCCCGACGAACATCCTGGAGTTCGTGAAGAAGTACGGCAGCGGCGAGGTGGACGTCAACGCGTTCCTGACGAGCCTGGCGGAGTCGGACGTGGAGGTCGTCGAGCGCGAGAGCGTGGACGACGGCCCGACGACGGACCTGGACAAGATGATCGCGGGCAGCCCGATCATCAACCTGGTGAACATCGCGCTGCTGACGGCGGTGAAGGACAAGGCCAGCGACATCCACATCGAGCCGGACAAGCGCGGCACGCGGGTGCGGTACCGGATCGACGGGGTGCTGCGCGACCTGATGAAGCCCCCGCAGGGGATGCACGCGGCGATCGTGAGCCGCGTGAAGGTGATCGGGAAGATGGACATCGCCGAGAAGCGCCTGCCGCAGGAGGGGCGGGTGCGGATCGTGGCGGAGGGGCGTGAGATCGACCTGCGGGTGAGCAGCATGCCGACGCTGCTGGGCGAGAAGATCGTGGTGCGGGTGCTGGACAAGGCGAACCTGAAGGTACGTCTGGAGGACCTGGGGTTCCGCAGCGAGGCGCTGACGACGTTCAAGCGGTTCCTGGAGCAGAGCCACGGGATGGCGCTGGTGACGGGCCCGACCGGGAGCGGCAAGACGACGACGCTTTACTCGGCGCTGGACCTGCTGCGCTCGCCCGAGGTGAACCTGCTGACGGTCGAGGACCCGGTGGAGTACCAGCTGGACCTGGTGAACCAGATCCAGGTGAACGAGCCGATCGGGCTGAACTTCGCGCGGGCGCTGCGGAGCATCCTGCGGCAGGACCCCGATGTGATCATGGTGGGGGAGATCCGCGACCAGGAGACGGCGCGGGTGGCGGTGCAGGCGGCGCTAACGGGGCACCTGGTGCTGGCGACGCTGCACACCAATGACGCGCCGGGCGCGGTGGCGCGGCTGGTGGACATGGGGATCGAAACGTACCTGCTGAGCGGGGCGCTGAACGGGGCGGTGGCGCAGCGGCTGGCGCGGACGATCTGCCCGCACTGCGCGACCAAGTACTACCCCGCGGAGCACGTGCTGAAGGACGCGGGGCTGAGCCACGAGGTGGGGCGCGCGTTCCGCAAGGGGAGCGGGTGCCAGCGTTGCCACGACAGCGGCTTCCAGGGGCGGATGGGCGTGTACGAGGTGTTCGAGGTGACGCCGGAGATCCGGCGGATGATCCACCATGCGCGGCCGACGCACGAGCTGCGGGCGGCGATGAAGAACACGGGCGGGCTCTCGCTGCGCGAGGAGGGCGTGCTGCTGGCGCTGGATGGGCGGACCAGCCTGGAAGAAATCCTGCGCGTCACGCAGAACGATGATGAGCTGGAGAAGCCGATGCCGGCAGCGGCCGTGAAGGAGGCGGCATGAAGTTCGCCTACCAGGGCTACGAGAAGTCGGGGGCGCAGGCCCGCGGCACGGTGGAGGCGGCGGACGCCGCGGAAGCGACCGAGCTGCTGCGGCGGCGGGGCGTCTTCGTGTCTGAGATTGTTGGCGCGGGCGCGGGCCAGGCGCGTGCGGAGCGCGCAGAGCGGGCGGCGTCGGGGGGCTTTGGCCGCGGGAAGCGGCTGGAGTCGGTGGCGTCGTTCACGCGGCAGCTCTCGCTGCTGGTTTCGACGGGGACGCCGCTGGTGGAGGCGATGGCCTCGCTGGAGCGGCAGGCGGCGGCGGGCGGCGAGTTCCGGCGCGTGCTGGGGGACATCCGGCAGCGCGTGGAAGAGGGCGGGCAGCTCTCGGACGCGATGGCGCAGCACCCGGCGTACTTCGACGCGGTGTGCCGGAGCCTGGTGTGCGCGGGCGAGCAGGGCGGGCGGATCGAGGTGATGCTCGACCGGCTGTCGAAGCTGATCCGCCAGCAGGTGAAGGTGCGCAAAACGGTGCAGGGGGCGATGATCTACCCGGTGCTCCTGATCTTTGTGGCGGTGGTGGTGGTGACGGCGCTGCTGGGGTTCGTGCTTCCGCGGTTTGAGGGGCTGTTCAAGACGCTGGACACGCCGCTGCCGGGCAGCACGAAGGTCCTGATGTCCCTGAGCGGTGTGCTGCGTGCCTATTGGTGGGTGATTCTGGGTTCGGGGGTCGGGTTGGGGGTGGGGCTGAAGGTGTGGCTGTCGTCCGTCGCTGGGCGGGAGGCACTGGACCGCGCGCTGCTGACGACGCCGCAGGTGGGCCGGATGTCGCGCAGCTTCGCGACGGCGCGGATCGCGCGGATGCTTGGCACGCTGCTGGACGGGAAGGTCGCGCTGCTGGACGCCTTGGAACTGACGAAGCAGTCGATGCGCAACTCGCTGTACGTGGGGCTGCTGTCGCGGGCGCAGGAGGCGGTGACGCGCGGCGAGAACGTGAGTGCGGCGCTGGCGGACCCGATGCTGATCGAGGCCTCGGTGTGCGATGCGCTCAAGAGCGGGGAGAAGACCGGGCGGATGGCCACGGTGCTGGTGAGCGTCGCGGACCACATGGACGAGGACAACGAGGTTCTGGTCAAGACGCTGACGGGGCTGATGGAGCCGGCGATCCTGATCATTCTTGGGCTGATCGTGGGCGTGATCGCGATCAGCATGTTCCTGCCGCTGTTCGACCTGACAGCGGCGTCGGGGGGTGGGGCATGATGGGGCTGCCGTTCGCACGTTCGCGGCCGCTGATCGGCGTGGACCTGTCGGGCCGCTGGATCAAGGCCGTGCAGGCGTCGCGGCGGTCGTCGCCGGGGGTGCGGATCGCGCGTCCCCGGCCCGGGGATGCGTTCTCGCGTGAGGATGCGGCGCTGCTGGCGGGCGTGCTGGAGCGGACGGGGTTCCAGGGGAACCGGGTGGTGGTGACCCCGCCGCGGGAGTCGATTATCGCGGAGGTGCTCGAGCTCCCGCCGCGGAACTCGGGGGCGCCGCTGGAGCAGTTGGCGAAGCTGGAGATCGCGCGGGCGCACAAGTGCGATGCGGGCTCGCTGCAGGTGGGGCTGTGGGAGCTGCCCTCTCCGGCGCGGGCGGGAGACCAGGCGCACGTGTTCGCGGCGGCGATGTCGTTCGCGCGTTCGACGCCGATCCTTGACGCGTTCGAGGCGGCGGGGCTGGAGGTTGCGGCGATCGACGTGCCGGCAAACGCGCTGGCGCGGGCGCACGCCGGGGGCGGGCTGCCGGACGCGATGCTGGAGCTGGGCTGGTCCGGGGCGCTGCTGTGCGTGATGCACGCGGGCGTGGTGGTGTATGAGCGGTTCATCGTGGACGCGGCGGTGTCGGCGCTGGTGGAGAATGCGGCGGAACGGCTGAGCGTCCCAAGGGAGGCGATCGAGGCGGTGGTGGTTCCCGACCCGGCCTCGGGGGCGATGTACCAGGACTCGCCGCTGTGGGAGGAGCTGCGCGGGCTGGTGGCCGAGCACCTGGAAGCGACGGCGGAGGAGGTGGGGCGGTCGCTGGCGTACATGGCGAACCGGTACCACTCATGGCAGTTTCGCCGGCTGGCGCTGTCGGGCGACGGGGCGCACCTGCCGGGGCTGAGCGAGCGGCTGGCGTCGGAGCTGCAGGTGCAGGTGAGCGTGGGGGCGGATGGCTGCTCGACGCCGGCGTCGCTGCTGATGGCCTGGGGCGCTGCGCGGTACGACGCGGCGGGGGCTCAGCGCAAGGAGGCCGCATGACCGCGCTGGCGATCCCGAGCTTGAACCTGATGCCCGCGGGGCGCGTGCTGGCGGCTCGACGGCGGCGGCGCGTGCGCCTTTGGGTCGGCGTCGTCGCGGTGTACGGGGCCGTGATGGCGGGGGTGTGGGGGTACGGAACGTGGCGTGGCGCCAACGCCGGGAGCGTGGCGGACGAGCTGAGCAAGGCCGGTGAGCGCATCGGGCGGTTGAGCGCGGGCGTGAAGGCCGCGGAGGCAAGGCTGCGGGCCGAGGAGCGTGAGCGCGAGGCGGTCCGCGAGGTGAGCGACCACCCGGATATGAGCGTGCTGCTGCGGCTGATCGCGCAGCGGGCGGGGCCGGAGGTCACGTTCGACCGGCTGGACATCCGGCCGGTGGCGCACGCGGGCAGGAAGTCGGATGTCGCGGCGCCCAACGGCTACGTGCTGCGGCTCTCCGGGCTGGCGGGGGCGCAGGCGGAGGTGCCGCGGCTGGCGCGCGACCTGCAGGACCTGGGCATCTTTGAGAGCGTGTCGATCGTGGGGATCAAGGCGCGTGAAGCCCCGCGGAAGCCCGACGGCAAGGGCGGTTACCTCCAGACGCCGCAGCTGTTCTCCTTCGAGGTCGAGGGGGTGTTCTCGGACAACGCCGCCGCGAAGGCCGGAGGCAAGCCATGAGGGCGGGTGCGATGACACTTCTGGACGGCGCCGGGGTGGGGGTGCTGGCGGCGCTCTCGCTCGCGGCGTACTTCATGGGCGTAGCGCCGGCGGTGCGGGCGGTGCAGGGGGCCGAGCAGGAGCGGGTGCAGCTCGCCGAGAAGCAGGCGCAGGCGCAGTCGCTGGAGCGGTCGCTGCATCAGGTGCAGCGGAAGCTGGAGGCGCTGGAATCGGCCGGGACCGAGGTGAAGGGCCCCAGGGCGTCGGCGCTGGACAGGATCAGCCGGATCAGCGAGATCGCGGCGGCGAGCGGCGTGAGCCTGACCGACCTGAGCCCGCGCCCGGAGGTGAAGGGGACTCGGTTCAACCGCGTGCCGATCGTGGTGGCGGGGCTTGGGTCCTCGGCCTCGTTCCAGGCGCTGCTGCGCGACCTGCACGCGGAGTACCCGGACCTCCAGCTTGTCTCGCTGACGATCACCTCCAACCTGGAGAACCGCAAGTCTCCGGCCTCGCTGAACGCGGAGCTGGTGTGGTACACGGTTGCGGACGGCGCGGGCCTTGAGGGTCGTAGCGGCGGCGCGGGCGGCCCGACGCCGGCGGGCGCAAGAAGTCCTTGACCTTCCGCGGCGCGTATCGGTTGGTTAGGGCGTGGAACTCAAACCTCGAACCAAGCTCGTCGGGGGTGTGCTCGCGCTCGCGCTGGCCGCCCTGATCGCGGACCGTGTGATTGGCTATGGGCCGGCGAGCGCCGAGGCGGCGCCCGCGGCGGACCAGGGGGCGGCCGCGACCGGGCCGGTGCGTGAGCCGCCGCGGAAGCAGGCTCCGCAGGAGTCGGCGCACCACGGCGCGCTGGGGGCCCGCCTGGATGAACTGGCGTCAACGGGCGGGGCCGTGGCGAAGGACGCGTTCATCGCGCCCGTCGCGTGGTTCCCCCCGGACCCGGCGCCGGAGCAGGTTCAGCTTGTGGACAAGCCGCGGGAGGAGCCCAAGCGGAGGCTGACGTCCGTTGTCGGGGACGGGAGCAAGGCCGGCAAGGCGGCGGTGATCGACGGCAAGCTGTTCAAGGTGGGGGTGCCGGTGGTTGTGGAGGGCTCGGACGGCCGCCGCTACCGGTACGAGCTGGTGCGGGCCTGGTTCGAGGACAACGTGGGGCGTGCGCAGGTGCGGATCAACGGGAAGCTGGTGGATCTTGTGGCGTGCAAAGAGGAGGAGAAGGGTTCGGGCGATGCGGGCGGCACGCGACCCTGACGGTCGTGCGGGCTGTGCGGGTCGCGCGGCGGCGGGCAGGCGGGATTGAGATCACGGAGCGAAGGTGTGAGCGTCGAGCGCCGATGGACAGGGTGCGTTTGAGCTTCAGAAACTGTCTCGAGTGTGGGAGGCCTTCATGTCGTACGTTTCAGCTACACGTCGCGCATTCAGCCTGATCGAGCTTGTCATTGTGGTGGTCATCATCGGGATCATCGCGGCGATCGCGGTGCCCCGCATGAGCCGCGGCGCCGCCGGCGCGGGCGACTCGGCCCTCATCAGCAACCTCCAGGTGCTGCGCAACGCGATCGACCTGTTCCAGACCGAGCACGGCGGCATCTACCCTGACGCGGCGACGATCGAGCTGCAGCTCACCGGCTACAGCACCGACGCGGGCGCGGCGCAGGCCACCAAGGACGCGACCTACTACCTTGGGCCGTACCTGCGTGCGATCCCGCCGCTGCCCGTCCCCGGGACGCGTAAGGGCGGCAACAAGATCGCGGCCGCCGACGCGGCGGACGTGGGCTGGATCTACGACGACGCCACGGACACGATCAAGGCGAACACCACGGAGAAGGACTCCCGCGGCAGGAACTACTCCGACTATTGAGCGTGAGCAGTGGGGCTGACCGGGAACGCCCGGCAGCCCAGGCGGCCGACCGCTGGAAGGCGGGATGCATGGCACGGACACTCAACCAACGCCCGACGCCGCAGCGGAGTCGGGCGTGGCCGCGCGCCGGGTTCTCGCTGATCGAGATCATGATGGTGCTGGCGATCATGGCAGCGCTGGGGGCGATCGCGGCGCCGCGGGTGACCGGGTCGCTGACCAAGCAGCGTGCGGCGGCGGCGGCAAAGCGGATCGCATCGGACCTGGAGTTCGCCAGGGCGAGCGCGATGGCGGGGAGCACGAGCCGCAAGGTGGTGTTCAGCCCGGTCCGGGGGGTGTACGTGGTGCCGGATGTCGCGAACCCGCTGGACCGTTCCCCGGCGCCGTACGTGGTGCGGGTGGGCGCGGCGCCGTACGAGGCATCGCTGGCGGCGGTGAGCTTCGGGGACGATTCGTCGACAAAGCTGGTTTCTGTATTCGACAATGACAGTATCTCGCAGGTGGTGTTCGACGGGTTTGGGACGCCGGACACCACGGGCTGGGTCACGGTGCGGAGCGGGGCGCACCTGTACAAGGTGACGCTGGACGCGGCCGGGCGTGCGACGGTCGCGCCGGTGACGGAGGCAGTGCTGGCGGCGGATGTGTCGACAACGCCGACCGCGGTCGTGGAGAAAGCCGAGGGCAAGTGAGCAAGCGAGACGCACGTC
>JAEYTB010000290.1 GCA_023434205.1 Planctomycetota bacterium
ACGGTCCAGCCGGCGGCCTGCGTCATGGATCCTGGGTGGTCGACACTGCTGCTGCGCGGGACGAGGGTGGGCGGGAGAACTTTGTAGAAGCCGTCGCGGACGATGCCGGAGTTTGCGGGGTTCTGGCCGTTACCCCAGTAGCTGGTGCCCTTGACATCGCCGCCGCGGGCGCCGGCGAAGGTGATGAGCGAAGAGGGGTGGCGGACGTCGGAGGTGTGCATGACGTAGAAGCGGCCGCCCTGATTGGGCAGGTTGCTGTCGCCGATGATGCCGGTGCCGCAGCGGTTGGGGCCCTCGTGCTTGAAGGCGCTGTGGTTGCAGTCGCCGCCGTAAAAGGCGGTGTTCATGCCGAAGGAGGGGTGGGGGGCGACGCCGCCGACGTAGGTGGAGTCGGTGTAGGAGAAGAGGCCGGGGGCGTACTGGGTTCGGCCGGCGGTGCCGCGGGCCCAGAGCTCGCGGTACTCGTTCTTGTTGGTGATGAAGGCGCCCTCGACGGGCAGGCCCGAGTAGCTGATGAGCCGCCAGGTCCAGGGGCGCATGGCGTCGTGGGTGATTCGGGTGCCCTTATCGTGCGGGTCGGCGGGGTACATCTGGGTGTCGCAGACCTGCCACCAGATCCACCACTTGGCGATGCGGCCGGGGATGACGGAGTCCTTGAAGTCGTAGCTGTAACTGGCGCTGATCTTGCCCTGCTGGCTGATGGCGGCGAGTTCGGCTACGGAGCGGCCGGTCTCGCGTGCGCGGGCGAGGCCGGGGAGCAGTATTCCGATGAGCAGGGCGATGACGGCGATGACGACGAGCAGCTCGATGAGGGTGAACGCACGGCGGTTGGGCATGACGGGCTCCGGGGCAGAACGCTTAGGAGCGGCCGCGGGAAAGGCGGCCGTGGGAACGACAGGTGGCTAGAGGGCGTCATCGGCACAGCCCGGCAGCCGCGGACAAATTACCACGGGCGGGGCGGGGATGGGAGCGGGAATCGGGGATTTTGAGGGGGAGTGTGGAGATTTCGGCGTTTGCGAGGGGCTTTGCCGATAGGGCGCGCCGGCGGCTACCCTGCGTGGAGAAGGCGGGGAGGGCCCGCCGGAGGCAGAGAACCCAAGCCAGGGAGGGCGTGGGCAAATGACGGCTTTGGCGGCGACCCCCACACGAACCACGGACGACATGGCGAAAAGCACCACGACGGCAAGGGCCCAGGGCGGCTCCCCCACTTCATCCAAGGCCCCACGCCAGACCGCCGAGACGATGGCGGCGCGGCAACGCGACATCAGCGTGAGCGAGTTCTTTGCGAAGAACCGGCACCTGCTCGGGTTCGACAACCCGCGGAAAGCGCTGCTGACGACGGTGAAGGAGGCCGTGGACAACTCGCTCGACGCGTGCGAGGAGGCGGCGATCCTGCCGGACATCACGGTGGTGATCGAGGACCTCCAGCCCGACCGCGGGCGGGAAGTGAAGAGTTCGCGGTACCGGATCACGATCGTGGACAACGGGCCGGGGATCGTGCGGAGTCAGGTGGAGCATATTTTCGGGCGGCTGCTGTATGGATCGAAGTTCCACCGGCTGAAGATGAGCCGCGGGCAGCAGGGGATTGGTATCTCGGCGGCGGGCATGTACGGGCTGATCACGACCGGCAAGCCGATGCTGATCCAGACGCGGCCGAAGGCGAACAAGCCGGCGCACCACATCGAGCTGGCGATCAACACGAAGACGAACCGCGCGGAGGTGACGATCGACGAGGAGACGGAGGACTTTCCGCTGCAGCGGCTGCGGGGGCTGTCGGTCTCGACGCGGGAGCTGAGCGAGCGGGGGGAGTTTCTCTCGTCGCGGGACTATCCCACGGGGACGAGCGTCACGATTGAGCTGGAGGGCAAGTATCAGCGCGGGCGCGGGAGCGTGGACGAGTTCCTGGAGCTGACGGCGATCGCGAACCCGCACGCGAAGTTCACGTTCGTGCGGCCGACACGGGAGAGCGCGGATGAAGAAGAACCGACGCTGCTGAAGGGGAAGAAGGCGGCGGAGGCGCTGAAGGCCGCGGCGGAGGCGGAGAGCGCGGCCGCGGGCGCCGAGCCGAAGGCCGAGGCGCCGAAGGTGACGCAGGACCTTGGGGACATGGTGGTGTTCCCGCGGGCGGTGGGCGAGCTGCCGCCGGAGACCAAGGAAATCCAGCCGCACCCCAAGGGCGTGGAGCTGGGGACGCTACTCCAGATGCTGAAGGACTATCAGCAGACGGAGAAGAGCGGGACGCTCTACGACTTTTTGCAGGAGAAGTTTTGCCGCGTGTCGCCGGGGACGGCGGGCGACCTGTGCAGGATGTCGGGCAAGGGGATCACGAGCCGGACGAAGGTGGCGGATGTGGAGCCCGGGCACGCCGAGGCGCTCTACAAGGCGTTCCAGGAGGTGAAGCTGCTGCCCCCGCCGACGGACTGCCTGGCGCCGATCGGGGTGCGGCAGCTGCTGGCGGGCATGCTGAAGGGGGTGCGGGCGGAGTTTTACGCGGCGTCGTCGCGGGAGGCGGCGATCTATCGCGGGCGGCCGTTCCTCATCGAGGCGGCGATCGCGTTTGGCGGGGAGCTGCCGGCGGACGATTCCGCGCGGGTGATCCGGTTTGCGAACCGTGTGCCGCTGCTGTTCCAGCAGTCGGCGTGCTCGTCCTTCAAGGCGGTGACGGAGACGAGCTGGAAAAACTACAACCTTCAGCAGCCGCGGGGGAGCCTGCCGGTGGGGCCGCTGGTGATCATGATCCACATGGCGAGCGTGTGGGTGCCGTTCACGAGCGAGAGCAAGGAGGCGATCGCGGACTATGACGAAATCCGCAAGGAGATGAAGCTCGCGCTGATGGAGTGCGGGCGGAAGCTGGGGACATACCTGCGCAAGCGGCAGGCGATGCGTCGGCAGAGCGAGCGGCGGGATGTGTTCGAGCGGTACATCGGCGAGATCGCCAAGGCGGTCAACGCGATCAACGGGACCGATGCGAAGAAGCTGTACGACGCGCTGCTGGCGCAGGCGCGGAAGCACACCGCCGCGGCGGACATGCAGCTCGATGAGGACGGGAAGGCGATCAAGGAAGACCCGGCGGACCAGGACGGGGTGATTGTTGTGGAGTCGGCGCCGGCTCAGGAGGACCGGGCCGGGAAGCTCGCCCCGCCGGGCTCGATGTCTCGCGCGGAGGCGGCGGCGCTGAAGGTCGCGGCGTTGGCGAAGGGCGAGGACGAGGAACAGCCGCGGCTGATGGATGTCGCAGAGCCGAAACGTCTGGACCAGAAGGGCAAGCCCCGCGCGGCGAAGGCGCGGGCCGGCACGGAGGCAGCGCCCGCCCCGGGCCCCAAGCAGGGCAAGCCGCGGATGCGGCTGGTCAACGGGAAGATGGTCCGCGTGGACGAGGGGCCGGGGCTGTTCTAAGACGGGAACGCCCGTCGGGCCGGGCGGCGGGGCCCGGTGATGGTGTTGTTTTCAGCAGGGATCGCCGGGCCGCCGCGCAGCGCGTCCGGGGCGGTGGAACGAAGGGAATCGCATGTCAAAGAAGCCGACCAACACGACCAATCCCGGGGCCGCGAAGCGGCTGAAGGAACGCGACGCGGTCACGCAGACGAAGATCGTGGGCCTCGCGGACGAGCTTTCGAAGCGGACGTTCTCGGGGAAGGAGCCCAGGATCGAGATCCCGCTGCGCACCAAGAGCAACACGGTGTGGAACAAGAAGAAGGGCATCCTTCAGATGGGCGACGCGGCGGCGGAACGCGAGCTCTTCAGCCTGAACCAGGCGAAGCAGTTCATGCAGACGATGCTGCACGCCAGCACGATCAAGGACCTGATCACGGCCGGCAAGACCAGCAGCCTCCGTGGCGTGTTCTACAAGGCCAAGCACACCGTGGCGGGGACGAAAGAGAACACGTTCGACACGCAGGACGAGAGCGACCCGATCCTGGAGGACCTGGAGGTCTCGCTGGGAGCGCTGCGGGAGGAACTGCACATCTTCGCGGAGCCCCGGGGCGCGATGGTGGGCAACATCACGCTGATCGACAACGGCGCGGGGCGGGCGGACGAGATCAACTGCCGCGCGCAGGGGTCGGGGGGGTACGGGATCCCGTCGATCGTGGAGCCGGATGTCATCCTGTTCAAGAAGTGCGAGGCGAAGTTTGTCCTGCACGTGGAAAAGGGCACGGTGTGGCAGCGGTTCAACGAGGACCGCTTCTGGGAGGAGCACAACTGCATCCTGACGCACGGGGCGGGGCAGCCGCCGCGGGGGTGCCGGCGGCTGCTGCAGCGGCTGAACCAGGAGCTGGGGCTGCCGATCATCTGCCTTTTGGACTGCGACCCGTGGGGGCACTACATCTACTCGGTGATCAAGCAGGGGTCGATCTCGCTGGCGTTCGAGAGCTCCCGCCTGGCGATCCCCGACGCGAAGTTCCTGGGGATCCGGGCGAAGGACTATGAGCAGTGCAAGCTGTCGGAGGCGGTGAAGATCGACCTTAACGACAACGACGTGAAGCGCGCGGGAGAGATCGCGGCGTACCCGTGGTTCGCGGACAACAAGGCGTGGCAGAAGGAAATCCGCAAGATGCTCGACAACGGCTTCAAGATGGAGGTCGAGTCGCTCATCAACAAGGACATCAGCTACGTCACGGAGACGTACGTGCCGGAGCGGCTGAAGGCGAAGGACTGGCTGGATTGAGCCGGGCCCGCGGGCCTCACTTGCCGTCGGGGGTTACAGACCGCTTAGGGGCCGTCCGCTGGATGTCGTCGCTGGTGGCGTTGAACTGGGGTGAGGTCGCGGCCTTCTGGACCGAGTCCTGCACGGCCTCGGCGTGCTGCATGGCCGGCTGGGGCGGGAGCGGCTCGGGGCTAAGAGAGCGGTAATAGAAGAACGCGGCGACCACGGCCAGGGCGCCGGCCACTCCGAGAAGGATGTACTTGCGACGCTTGTCGCCGTCGCCCGATTCGCGCTGAAGGCTCATGGAAGGTCGATTCCCCGGATTCCGCCGCGGGTGGCCCAGAAGTAGGCGGGCATGCCGGGCACGTTGTCAAACTCGAACATGCTGTTGATGGGCGGGCCGGAGAACTCGAAGAAGTAGTTGAGCTCGCCGGTGGGCGGATTCCACAGCCCGGCGGGCTGGTAGAGGTTAGTGCCCGGTGAATAGCTGGTCATGCCGGGGTTGGTCGAGGTGCTGCTGATGATGGTCGCCATGGAGACGGTCTTGCCGCTGCCGTCGACGCAGGCGATCTGCGGCTTGGCCTTGGGATCGTTCCAGGACGGGGTCTTGCCGCCGCGGACCTTGGAGTAGAAGTCGGCCCGCTCGAAGAGCTGGACCTTGGCCATGGGGGCCCAGACGTCGGAGATTTTGTTGCGGCGGATGTTGTAGGAGTTGATGTTGGGCGGCTGGCTGGTGGCGCTGGTGGGCGCGATGGTGCGGGTGGGCGTTGCGTTGCTGAACTGCTGCGGGGTCTGCCAGAAGACCGGCGGGTACCAGTACGAGACGGGGAAGATCCAGGTCGGGTCGGTCTGGGCGTTTCCGCTGGTGGTCTCGCGGAGCATGCGGCGCATACCGATGTCGGCGGGGGCGAAGCCCGAGAGCATGCGGGACTGGCGCACCTCGTCGCCGAAGAGCATGTGCGAGAGCCAGTGGTAGCCGAACGTCTCGGTGCCCTGGTTGCTCTGGAGGCCGGTGCCGTAGTCCCAGCGGTAGAGGTAGATCGCATGGTTGATTGACCGCGCGTACTCGATCGGCTCCCAGACGATGCAGCGCTCGTCGCCGTTGGGCGTCTTGGTGTCGTTGTACGGCAGGAAGGGGTTGATGAACTCCTCCTTGTGGTCGGTGCCGTACATGTGCATGTAGGTGGTGTTCTGATGGAGGTTCGAGAGGCTGATCGTCCTCTGGCTGCTGATCCGCGCCTTGGAGAGCGCGGGCAGCAGGATGGAGATCAGGAGCACGATGATCATGATGACCACGAGCAGCTCGATGAGCGTGAACGCTTTGCGGTGCATGTGCCCCTCCAGAAGAACTCGGTCGGGGAAGGCGGGGGGACGCGTTGAGCCCGGAACCGGACGCATCCCAAAGGCGGTTATCGAACACTACCACGGTTTGGCTTGATCGTGTAGCCCAAATGTCGCCCCCCAGGGCGGGATTGCGGGCAACCGGCGTGGGACGCGGCGGGTAAGGAGGGTGCCGGTGGATGGGCCCCGGGGCGGGGATGCGGCGGTGGTACAATGGGGATTGGGCAGCGGGAGTTCGGGTCACGTTCGACCCGGCCCGCTTTCCGGCCGATCAAATAGGTGACGATGTCCCAAGCTCCGAACCAGAACGACCCGGGGAAGACCTCCCCCCTCGCCAAGCCGCCGGGGGGCACACCGGCGGGCGCGGCGACGACATCCCGGGCCAAGATGGGGTCCACGGGTCCGGCTGTTCCCACGGCGGAGGAGATCCTCCAGGAGGTCGCCAAGAGCGGGACGAACGTGGACACGATCGTGGGCCGGCTGGTGATCGACCAGGGGTTCGCAACGCCCGAGGAGCTCTCGCACTGCCTGGTGCAGGCCAAGGCGCTGGCGGAGGAGAAGAACCAGCGGTCGCTGGCCGAGCTGCTGATCGAGAACGAGTACGTCACGAAGCGGCAGATGGCGCGGATCCGCGAGATCGCGGAGGGCGAGCGCAGCGGGCAGAAGATCCCCGGGTACAAAGTGATCAGCAAGCTGGGCGCCGGGGCGATGGCGACGGTGTTCAAGGCCAAGCAGTTGAGCCTTGACAGGATGGTGGCGATCAAGCTGCTGCCCAAGAAGTACAGCAGCAACCCGCAGTTCATCGAGCGGTTTTATGCGGAGGGGCGCGCGGCGGCGCAGCTCAACCACCCCAACATCGTGCAGGCGTACGACGTCGGCAAGGCGGGCGAGTACCACTACTTCGTGATGGAGTACGTGGAGGGCTCGACGGTCTACGACGAGATCGTGAAGCACAAGCGGTTCGGGGAGGGCGAGGCGATCGACCTGATTATGCAGGTGGCCGAGGCGCTCCAGCACGCGCACGAGCGTGGGCTGATCCACCGGGACGTGAAGCCCAAGAACATCATGCTGGCGCGGACGCAGAGCGGCGCGAGCATCGCGAAGCTGGCGGACATGGGGCTGGCGCGGGCGATCAGCGACAAGGAAGCCGCGGAGGCCGAGCAGGGCAAGGCGTTCGGGACGCCGTACTACATCTCGCCGGAGCAGATCCGCGGGGAGATCAACATCTCGCCGGCGGCGGACATCTATTCGCTCGGGGCGACGCTGTATCACATGGTGACGGGCGCGGTGCCCTTCGACGGGAAGAACCCGTCGGCGGTGATGCACAAGCACCTGAAGGCGGACCTGGTGCCGCCGGACCACGTCAACGCGAAGCTGTCGGCGGGGTTGTCCGAGGTCGTCGAGATGATGATGGCCAAGGACCCGCGCCGGCGTTACCAGTCGGCGAAGGACCTGATCACGGACCTCAAGGCGGTGAAGGCCAAGCAGCCGCCGCCCCTGGCGCACAAGGACATCGCGGGCCTGGACCTGACGAAGCTGGCGGCGGCGGAGGCGGCGGCGGCGCCCGCGGAGATCCCGGTCCATGCTGAGCAGCCCCCGCTGGTGCGGCCGTGGCTGTTCGGGCTGCTGATCGCGCTGCTGGTCTTGAGCGTTGGATTTAACGTGTTCCTGCTGGCCCGCAACTGACAGAATCGGGGGTTGCGGCCTTGCCTTGGGTGCAGGCCGGAGTTAGGCTCTGTTCGGGAAAAGTCACCCCGAGGACTGTCGGGCCGGGTCGGCCGCGGCGGATCGGGGGGTGTGGAGCGTGGGCATTCGCATGTTCATGGCGAGCAAAGGTCGAGGGTGGGGCCAGCGCCTCGTGGCGCGGTCATGACCGGTTGGAACCCTGCGACAACTTCCTGGAACAAGGATCGGGACACCCGGGCATCCGGGTGCGCGTGGGCTCGTGCCGTGGTGGCCGGGCGGCGCGGTACTTTTTTTTGAGCAGCAAGGAGTCAGTGGAGCCATATGGGTCGATTCAGCCGTGATCAAGGGCCAGCCGTTCAGCGGACGCGTCTCAACCACCTCATCCGAATTACGCCCGTGCGCGTGATCGGGCCGGACGACGAGCAGATCGGCGTGATCGAGACGCAGGACGCCATCCGGATGGCCCAGGAGAAGGGGCTGGACCTGGTGGAGATCTCGCCGGACGCGCGCCCGCCCGTCTGCAAGATCATGGACTATGGCAAGTTTAAGTACGAGAAGAGCCAGAAGGACCGCAAGGCCCGGGCGGCGAGCAAGTCCACGGAAATGAAGGAGCTTCGGCTGGGCCGGAGCGTGAAGATCGACCCGCACGATGTTCAGGTGCGGATCGACCAGGCCCGTCGGTTCCTGATGCACGGGCACAAGGTGATGGTGACGCAGCGGTTCAAGGGCCGCGAGATCGCCCACAAGGAGCTGGGGCTCGAGAACCTTCGCGACGTCGCCAACGCGCTGCAGGACATCGCCAAGGTTGAGCAGACGCCGCGGTGGATGGGCAAGCAGGCGAGCATCATCCTGGCGCCGGACCGGCCCAAGATTGAGGCGATCAAGCGCAAGCTGGAGAAGGAAAAGGCCGAGAAGCTCGCCAAGGGCGAGAAGGTTGAGGAAGAGAAGTCGATCGAGGCGCTGGAGGCGGAGATCGATGCGAGCCAGGGCGCCGACGAGGGCGACGACGATTGACGAGGGCGCGACGCCGGTGAGAGCACCTGAGACCCCCTCCCCCGCGGGAGGGGGTTTTTCTTTGTGTTCAGAGCGGACCCGGGGGAAAGCTGAGGATGTGTTCAGCCGATAGCAGGATCAGTGCCGCGGTGGGCGCGGTATGGTGCCTGTAGAGGTCAACGCATGATCCGTCGAGCCGATGAAGCCCCGCGCGTGGAAGTGCAGACCGAGGAGGAACGCCCGGGCGGGTGGCTCTACGCGGTCGTGGTGCACCGCGGCGGGAGCACGGACGAGTACGCGGTCACGCTCTCGTGGCGCGACCATGACTACTGGTGCGGCGGCGCGCTGGCCCCTTCGCGGGTGATGCAGGCGGTCATGGAGTACCTGGTGCAGCACGTGGCGGAGCTGCCGCAGAAGTTCGACGCGGCGCGGGCGCGGCGGCTGCTGCCGCGGATCGACCAGGAACTGAAGGCTCTGCTGTAGTCAGGCCCCAGCGTGCTGAGCCGCGGGTTGAATGTTCTCGCGGGCGAGCGCTTCGCGCAGGGCCAGCTCGGCCTCGACGATCCTGGACGGGGCCCGGATCGGAACGCCGTCCACGGTGAAGCGTGCGTAGCCCCACCGGGGTGGCGCGGGGTCGAAGTGGACGGCGGCCCAGGGGATCGACATCGGCGGGTGGCCCATCCACCGGAACGGGCGCATCAGGGCGATGTGGAGGTACTCGTCGTCGGCCCGCCAGATGACGCAGTTGTTGTAGCCGCCCAGGGCCCGGAAGCCGGCGGAGCCGAAGACCCGCCGGGCGTTGGGGGCGGGGGGCTGGGCGGGGTAGGCGTCGGCGAGCCGTTTCCAGCCGGTGAGGCGGGACATGAGCAGCAGGATCCCGCCGACCATGCCAAGGCTGGCCGCGAAGATCAGCGTGAGAATGACGGCGATGTCCATCCCCTGGGGCGGCGGCATGGAGGGATCGTATGGGGAAAGGCGGGGTGGGGCGGGGTACGATGTGGGCCCCTGACAGAGGAGCCCCTGCCTTGGCGAAGAAGTCCTTCCGGTGCAAGCTTGTGACCCCCGCGGCGGCGTTGGTCGACGACCAGGTGACCTACGCCTCCATCCCGGCATGGGATGGGCTGATGGGCGTGATGCCCGGGCGTGCGCCGATTTTGGCGCGGCTTGGGCTGGGGGAACTCCGGCTGGACTTTGCCGACACCGAGAAGGGCGAGGGCGGCAGCCGCGCGTTCCTGGTGGAGGACGGGTTCGTCAAGATGGCGAACGACCAACTCACGATCATCGCGGAGCGTGCGACGCCCGCGGAGAACCTGACGCTGGCGGAGGCCGAGGCGGAACTGCGGGCGGCGCAGGGGGCGCCGGCGAACACCACGGCAGAGCTCGAGAAGCGGAACAAGGACGGGCAGCGGGCGCGCGCGAAGCTGCAGATGGTCAAGACCCGCGGCGCGATCTGACCTCGGGCTCATCACGGAAAGACGGATCAGCGGCGGCGGGACATGGCGCGGTCGATGTCGCGCTTCGACTCGCGCTCGGCGATGGTGCTGCGCTTGTCGTGGACGGCCTTTCCCTTGGCGACGCCGATCAGGAGCTTGGCGAAGCCGTTCTTGAAGTAGAGCTTGAGGGGGACGATCGTCATGCCCTTCTTGCTGACCTCGCCGGCGAGCTTGATGATTTCTCGCTTGTGGGCCAGGAGGGGCCGGGCGCGGGTGGGCTTGTGGCCGAGGCTCGCGGCTGGGCCGTACTCGCCGATGTTGACATTGAGAAGGGTCAGCTCGAGGGGGGACTCTCGGGCGACGATGTACCCTTCGCCCAGGGAGACGAGGCTGTCGCGGACGGCCTTGATTTCTGAGCCGCGGAGGACGATGCCGACCTCGAGGGTCTCGCCGATGTGATAGTCGAACCGGGCCTTGCGGTTCTCGATGGTGGGCGTGAGGTCGGTGTCTTTCTTCTTTTTGGCCATGGGGGCGAGGGGAGGGTAGGCTGGCGCTGCGATGGAACCGTTCCTGGTTGTAGGGCTGGTGCTGGTGGTGATCGCGGCGGCGGTGCTGCTGGCGATGGCGTCGGCCAAGGCGGCCCGGCAGCGGCGCGAGGATTTGGCGGCGTGGGCGGCATCGCGCGGCTGGCGGTTTGAGGATGACGGGTCGGCGACGGAGGAGTTCCGCCGGTTCCCGGCCTTCCGGCGCGGGCACGGGCGGGTGGCTTACAACACGACCTCGGGCGCGGTCACGATCAAGGGGCGGGAATTTTTGCTGGCGTGCGGGGACTTCCAGTTCAGGGAGTCTCGGGGGTCGGGGAAGAACCGGCGGACGGTGACGGTGCGGTTCAGCTATGTGAGCGTTCGCGCGCCGGGGTCGCCGCCGGACCTGACGATCAGGCCGGAAGGGTTTTTCGACAAGGTGGTGCAGGCGCTGGGGGCGGACGACATCGACTTCGAGTCGGACCAGTTCAGCCGGGCGTTCTGCGTGACGTGCGCGGACAAGAAGTTCGCGTACGACGTGGTCTCGCCGCGGATGATGGAGCACCTGCTGGCGACGCGGCCGCCGCCGATCTCCCTGGTGGGCGGGCACGTGTGTTTTCTGGGTGGAAACCGAACGTGGGCGATCCCGGAGTATGAGCGCGAGATCGCGCGGCTGACGGCGTTCTTCGAGCTGTGGCCGGAGTATGTGCTGGAGGACCTGGCGCTGCGGGGGGCGGAATGAGGGAAGAACTGCTGCTGGTGTTCCTGGGGGCCGGCGCCGCGGCGTTGATCCCGGTGGTGTGGGTGGTCGTCATCTACAACCGCTTCGTGGCGCTGCGGCAGCACATCCGTGAGAGCTGGGCGGGGATCGACGTCGAGCTCAAGCGGCGGTATGACCTGATCCCGAATCTCGTGGAAACGGTGAAGGGGTACGCGCGGCATGAGCAGGGGGTGCTGGAGCGGGTGGCGGAGCTGCGCGGCAGGGCGGCGGGGTCGCACGCGACGGCGGCGGAGCACGCGGCGGACGAGTCGGCGCTGATGCGCGAGGTCGGGAGGCTGCTGGTGCTGGTGGAGAAGTACCCGGAGCTGAGGGCCGATGCGCACTTCCTGGAGCTTCAGAAGGAGCTGGCCACGACGGAGGACCGGATCGCCGCGGCACGCCGGTTCTACAACGGGAACGTGCGGGACTTCACGCGTCTGCGAGAGTCGTTCCCGACGAACCTGGTGGCGTCGATGCTGGGGATCGAGGC
>JAEYTB010000013.1 GCA_023434205.1 Planctomycetota bacterium
CGCGAGGATGTAGCGGTCGATGTAGTTGAACAGGTTGACGACGATCAGCAGCGCGACCGACATTCGGGCGCCGGGCTGGGGGCTCGCTGCGGTGTCGGCCATGGGTGCGAAGAGTACCGCCTTCTCACCCCGCCGGTGCCGCCCCGAGTTCCTTCCCCAGAAACTCGGTCTGCATGTTCTTGGCGTCGTTGCTCACCCGCCCGAAGCCGATGTGCTCCTCCGGCGCCCCGGTCTGCTCCCATGTGTGCAGCCGGACCAGCCCCGGTTCCGCCCCCGCCCCCTCACACCGCCGCCGCAGCCGTTCCACAAACCCGCGCATCACACCAACCGGGATCACCGCGTCCGCCTCGCTGTGAAGCGCCAGCAGCGGAATCGGCCGCCACCCCTCCAGGTGCGCCAAGGGGTCCACCGCCGCGACCCTGTCCGCGTCGTGCCGCGCCACCCACCGCTCCGCCCGGCCCTCCACCTCCGGCGAGTGCCCGCGGTACAGCGCCCCCAGGTCCCCGGTGGTCGCCTCCACCGCCGCGCACCGGAAGGGGTGCTCATCGCACAGCCGCCGCAGCGCCACCATCCCGCCCATCGACATCCCGCCGATCGCGAGCCGCTCCAGGTCAAACGCCCCGCCCCACGCCGGGTCAGCCAGATGCTCCACGACCCGATCCACCTCCCCCACCGCCTGCTCGATCACATCCAGCGTGTGCTCGGGCGTCTGCCGCTCCGGCTCGCCCCGCTCGCCGTGCCCGGGAAGATCGATCGCGCACGCCGCGAGCCCGGCGCGTATCCACCGCAGGTACCGCCCGGGGTCCAGTTCTTTGTTCGCTGTGCGGCCGTGCATCCACAGGATCGTCGGCGCGGGCGTCTTCCACTCCGGATCCGGGTGGCACAGCAGCATCGGCACATCCCCGATCCGCGCTGTCCGGCTCTGCCGCGCCAGCGATGATGGGAACTGCGAGAACCTTCCCTGGCTCACATCAACCTCCTACGCCAGCAGGTTCCGCCCGAACTCCCCGGGCTCAAACCAGTGCGCTTCTTCCATATTCGGGCTCACCACCGCCGTGCCGCCCGCCACCAGCCCCGCGTGCGCCGCGACCCGCGCCACCAGCGCGTGCCGCCCCGTCGCGCAGTGAACATCCATGACGTCCCCCAGCGGCTCTACCACCCGCACCGGCACCTTCCAAGCATGCCACACGGGCGCCTCTTCGCTCGCCGGGATCGGCGACGCCTCCCGCAGCGCCTGCGGCCGGAGACCCAGCACCACCGGCTTCCCCACATAGCCCGACAACCCATCCGCGTGCCGCGGGCTCACCCTCACGCGGCACGCCCTCCCATCCACATCCACCGACCCATCATCAAACAGCATCCCCCCCGCCACCAGCACCAGCCGACCCTCCAGAAAGTTCATCCCCGGCCGGCCCAGGAACCCCGCCACGAACCGGTCCGCCGGGCGGCGGAAAACCTCGAGCGGGCCGCCCACCTGACGCACCCGCCCGCGGCACATCACCACCAGCCGCTCCGCCAGCGTCATCGCCTCTTCCTGATCGTGCGTCACGTGCAGCACCGTGCCCCGCAGCTTCTGGTGCAGAGCCTTCAGCTCCGCCCGCACCGCCGCCCGCATCTGCTCATCCAGGTTCGAGAGCGGCTCATCCAGCAGCAGAACCCGCGCCTCCCGCGCCAGCGCACGTCCCAGCGCCACCCGCTGCCGCTGACCCCCCGACAACTCCCGCGGCAGCCTCTCCAGCAGCCCCTCGATCCCCAGCAGCCGCGCCGCCTCCCGCACGCGCCGCTCGCGCTCCGACCCCTCCACGCCGCGCATCTTGAGCGCAAAGCCCATGTTCGCCCGCACCGTCATGTGCGGGTACAAAGCGTAACTCTGGAACACCATCGCCGCGTCGCGCTCGCGCGCCGGGACCCCGTTCACGATCCGCCCCGCGATCGTGATCGTGCCCTCCGTCGGCTCCTCCAGCCCCGCCACCATCCGCAGCACCGTCGTCTTCCCGCTCCCCGACGGCCCCACGACCACCACCAGCTCACCCTCGCGCACCTCCAGCGAGAACCCATCCACGGCACGCACCGCGCCGTCGAACGTCTTGCTCACGCTGTCAAAGGTCACGCCGGCCATCGGGAGTGTCCAAGCCTACCCGCACCGGCCCCGCGCGGTTGCCTAAAGCTGCCAGAGGCTGCTGCCCCACGTCAGCCCGCCGCCGAACGCCACGAACATCACCTTCATCCCGGGCCGCACCCGCCCCGCCTGCACCAGCTCGTCCAGGCACAGCGGCACCGAAGCGCCCACCGTGTTCCCCACCCGGTCGATGTTCACGTACAGCTTCTCCGGGGCGAGCCCGAACCGCTCCCGCGCGCTGTGAAGAATCCGCGCGTTGCTCTGGTGGCACACGAACAGGTCCACATCGGCGGCCTGCAACCCCGCCTTCTCCAGCGTCTCCTCGATCAGCCCCGAGAACGTCCCCACCGCAAACTTGAACACCGCCGCCCCGTTCATCTGCACGAACGACTTGAGGCTCTCGTCCGGCGCGACCCCGGGCGGGAAGTCACGGTCCTCGTACGGGATGTAGATGTCCTTCCAACCCTTCCCGTCCGCGTGCATCGCCTGGGCCAGCACCCCCAGCGACGGGTCGTCCGTCGCCCGCAGGATCACCGCCCCCGCCGCGTCGCCGAAGATGATCGCTGTCCCCCGCCCCGCCGTGCAGTAGTTCATGTGCTCGCTGAGCGTGTCCGCCCCGATCAGCGCGATGTTGCGGTAGGCCCCGCCCCGGATCAGCTCATGGCACAGGTTGAGGCCGAACACGAACCCGCTGCACGCGGCGTTGAGGTCCATCGCCCCCGCGCGGCCCGCACCGATCCGCTCCGAAACCAGGCACGCCGTCGCCGGGCACGGCATCTCCGGGGTCATCGTCGCGCACACGATGAGGTCCAGCTCTGTCGGCTGCATCCGCGCCGCCTCGAGGGCCTTCCGCACCGCCGCGGTGCTCAGCGACGCCGTGCATTCCCCCGCCGACTTGTCGATGATGCGCCGCTCGCGGATCCCGGTCCGCTGAACGATCCACTCATCGTTGGTGTCCATCAACCTCTCGAGGTCGGTGTTCCTGAGCTGCCTCGCGGGGAGCTGCGAGCCCGTCCCGGCGATCCGCACACCAACCCGACCCGGCGCGGTCATACCCGCACGCCCTCGTCCACGCCCTCATGCTTGATGACCTGCGAACGCGGCATCACCTTCTCGATCTCCGCCAGCCTGTGGAAGATCGCCTCGTTCACGTGCGCCCGAACGAACGTCCGGCAGTTGCGGACCGCCGCCCGGATCGTGCGGGCCTCGCTGCTCCCGTGCGCGATAAAGCAAGCCCCGTTCACGCCCAGCAGCGGCGCGCCCCCATGCTCGTGATAGTCATTCTTCGCGTAGATCGCCTTCACCACCGGCTCAAACTTCAGCACCAGCCCCGGGTCCTGGTGCATGATCTCCGCCGCGATCGCCTTGAACAGGCTCTTGGCCATACCCTCCGCCGCCTTCAGCAGCGTGTTGCCCACCAGCCCGTCCGTCACCACCACGTCGGCGGCGCCGTCGAAGAAGTCGCGCCCCTCGATGTACCCGATGTAGTTGAGCCCGGGGGTCGCCTTCAGAAGGTCCCGGGTCTGCTTGATCAGCCCCGTCCCCTTGGCCTCTTCGCTGCCGATGTTCATCAGCGCCACCCGCGGCCGCTCGAGCTTGAGCACCTGCTTGGCATAGATGTCGGCCATGATCCCGTACTGCCACAGGTGCTCGGGCTTGGGCTGCGGGTTGGCCCCCGCGTCGGTCAGCACGACCGGCCCATGGAACGCCGGCACCGTCACCGCGATGCCCGGCCGGATGACGTGCCGCATCCGCCGCATGCACAGCGCAGCCGCCGCGACGCAGGCGCCCGTGTTCCCCGCCGACAGCACGACGTCGCAGTGCCTGGGGTGCCGCAGCGCGCCCAGCTCCGACATCCGCACGATCGACGAGTCCGTCTTGGTCTTGACCGCCTCGACGGCCGAATCGGCCATCTCGATCACTTCGGTGCAGTCGATGATCTCAAGGCGCGGGTCCGTGTCCTTGATCCCTCGCTCCATCAGCATCTCGCGGATCAGAACCCCCGGGCCGACCATCACGATCTGGTCGCCCTCGGGGAGCTCGTCCAGCGCCATCACGCAGCCCTTGAGGATCGCATCGGGCGCGTGATCGCCGCCCATGATGTCCACGGCTACGCGTACAGGCTTATTGGCAGGCCGCTCGCTGGTGTGTGTGCGGTGCATGGGGGAAAGTCAGGATCGGTGGCGCGCAGCCCGCGCGGCCACCCGGGCCGCCCCAGTCTACCCGCCCGCTGAACTCAGGACTTGGCGACGCCGATGCCCAGCTTGGGGACCTTGATCTGAAGGCCGGCCCGCACATACCCGGAGTCCTTCGCCGCGCGGTGGTGCAGCTTCGCCATCCCCGTGAGAGGGCATACCGAGGGCGTCGTCGGCTTCAGCGCGTGGTGGCTGCGGCGGCGGCGGGTACGACCAGGACTGACGCGATGGGTAGGTTGCATCGAAAAAACTCCCCGCCAGGCCGGACCCCGGTCCACGGCGAATCATGAATCCTTGGAGAAATCCAGAACCCCTCAGCCCTCCTCGGGCCCCGGAAATTCCGAGTAGGAACGGTAGGTGGATGGCTGGGCGGTGTCAATCCTTTCCCCCGCCCCACTGGACCCCCGCCTCAACCCCGATAAACTACCTCCCCATACCCCGCGGCACCCGCCGACGGGGGAACGGGCTGGCCTCCCTAGCTCAGTTGGTAGAGCAGCTGACTCTTAATCAGCGGGTCGAAGGTTCGAGTCCTTCGGGGGGCACTTCCGCGGTTGGTCACACCACGTTGCGCTCCGCCGGGTGTCACACACGAGCGACGGAAGGCCGGAGCACGCGGCCCGGGTCAAACCCTCGTCCTCAAGCTCTCCGCAACCTTCACATAGGCCTGCGCCATCCGGCGGGCCGAGAACCTCGCTTCGGCCGCGGCGCGAACACACGCGCGGTCGAGTCGCAGCGCATCTCGCACCGCGCCGGCCAGCGCATCTGGTGTGCCCGCAAGACACCCGCTGACGCCGGGCTCGACGATCTCCGGGACCGCCCCGATCGAGGTCGCGGCGACCGGTGTGGCGCACAGCATGGCCTCGATCTGCACAAGACCGAAGGGCTCGGGTTCCGTGAGCGGGTAGAGCAGTGCCGCCGCGCCGCCCAGCAGCGCATTGCGCTCCTGGGCATCGACCGGACCGATCCATCGGACCTCCCGCCAGTCCACATGCGGCGCCACGGCCTCCCGGTAGTACGGGGTTTCTGGACCCGCCAGCACGATGGGCATCCCCAACTCCCGTGCCGCGGCGATGGCGTGCAGCGGCCCCTTGCCCGGGATGAAACGCCCCAGGTAGCAGAGGTAGCCGTTGTGCGCGGGCGTGAACGTGAACCGCCCGGGGTCCGCGCCGTGATGGATGACGGCCGTGGGCGGGCGGCCCGTCCCGCCCGACCACTGAGCGTGAGAAAGCCCCGTCACTGTGGCCCCGACATCGAGGCGTTCTTCTCGTGCCTCGGCGGAAACTGCTGCCGACTTCGACGGCGACGGCGATTCCGGCACCGACGCCGACATCGAGTCGTTCTTCCGCGTCATCGCCGGCGGACCTTGTTAGCCCCTCGCGGCGCCTTCGCACCCCCGCGCCTGGCCGACTGGCCGCCGCTCAGTTCCCTGGGGCCCCGCGCTCCGTGCCCGCGATCATTTGCTCGCTGATCAGCCGCAGCGCGAGTCGCCACTCGTCCAGCCCAGGCCGGTCCACCTCGCCCAGCAGGTCCTGCATCGACTCGACCAGCAGATCGACCACGAGGGTGTAGTGCTCGGGTCTTGCCCCGTACTGCGCGTGACGCCTTCCGAGTTCGGCGAGCATCGACGCGTTCTCCGCCGGTTGCTCCAGGCTCCGAACCACCGCATCCAGCGCCGACATCAGCTTCTGCGCCTGGGCTTGCGGTTCACCCTTGAACAGCGGCCGCAGTTGCGGCGCCCTGGCGAACAGCTTGGCGTAGAAAGTCTCCGCCAGCCGCTGATCACTCGCCCTCACGCGTTCATACGTCGCCCGCAGCCGCGCCGCCAGCGCGGTGTCCACTGGCAACCGGGCCAACGGATCAGGAAGCCTGGACACGGCGATCGGATGTCTCTTCACGGGCATGGAGCGGCTCCAGAAGTACCCCAACACACACAAGGACGCGGAAACGCTCACCGCCACGCGCCATCATTCTTCACGGCAGCGGCGGCCCCGCCAGCCGCCGCCACTTCTCCTGCTCCGCCTGCGCTGCTTGACCGGGGTGCTGAAGGGAAACGTGCGCGTAGAACTCCGCCAGCCGCCCCGCCGCGGCACGCGCGTAGGGGTGCGAAGCCCCAAACGACCGAGCGATCGTCTCAAAGCCCTCGTGCAGCCCCGCCCTGGCCTCGTCCATGCGGCCCAGCCTGAACAGCACCCCGGCGTGGATCGACACGTGGTGCCCGATCAGGAAGGGTTCACGGATCACCCCGGCGCGGACCATGCGGATCACACGCTCGCTCGTCGCCGCCGCAACCTCGAACCGGCCCGCGTCGATCTCGATATCCCGCAGCGTCCCAAGGCACACAAGGGTGTTGGGATGCGTCTCCCCGAGCAGCCGCTCCTGCGCCGCGGCGGCCTCCCGCACCATCCGCTCTCCCGCCTCGCGCTCCCCCCGCGCGTGCATGATGAGCCCCAGCAGCGACTTGGCCATGAGCGTGTCGGTGTGCCCGGGGCCCAGCACCTCGACACGGCCCGCATAGCACTCCTGCTGGATCGCGAACGCTTCATCAAGGCGGTCCATGCTCGTGAGCAGCCACGCGAGCATGCTCATCGTCGTCAGCGTCGTGCCGTGCCGATCGCCCAGCCGCCGCTGCTCCGCGGCCAGCGCCTGGCGGATCAGCGGCTCCGCTTCGGCATAACGCCCCAGGTCGTGCAGCAGCTGCCCCATGTTGGCCAGCGACCCGAGGTATTCGGGATGTTCGGGGCCGAGCGTGGCGAGCCTGCGGTCCAGCATCTCGCGGAAAGCGGCCTCGGCCTCGGCGTGCCGGCCCTGGACCGCGTAGAGCACGCCGATGTTGTTGAGCATCCGCAGCGTGCTCGGGTCGTCATCGCCCATCAGCCGCCGCCGCCTCGCCAGCGTATCGGTCCACACCCGCTCCGCGGCGGGAAGGTCCCCTTTCCGCCGGTAGGCCCCGCCCAGCGTTGTCGCCGTGGCCAGCGCTTGCCCGCTATCCGGCCCGTGGAGGTCACGCCGGCCCTCGTACGCACCGACCAGGTGCGCCAGCGACTCCTCGTACCGCCCGAGCGTCAGAAGCAGCGAGCCCAGCGCATGCTGCGACTGGTACGTGTCCTCGTGCCGTCCGCCCAGGTGCGTCCGCCGCAGTTCCAGGGCATCGGTGAGAATCGGCAGGGCCTCCTGGTGCAGCCCCAGGCTGTGCATCGTGCTCGCGAGCTGCTGGAGCATCCGCGCCCGCAGCACCGGCTGGGCCGCGAACCGCTCATAGATGGAGTCCGCGTACCGCCGGATTACACTCTCGTGCAGCGCGCCCACGGCGAGCGTGGTGAAGTTCAGCCCCCCCGCGAGCCGGTCCCAGTCGGCGGCCCCACCCGCGCCCGAACCCGCGGCCCGCTCCTGCCGCTCCAGCTCCGCCGCGATCGACCGGCGCAGCCACGACCCCATGGCCTCCACATCCAGGCCGCGGAGCAACGACTCCTGGAACTCGACCACCTCTTCCAGCTCGCGCCCGCGTTGCAGCGCCGCATCCCGCGCCACCGCCGCCGTGTACGCGAAACGCATGGACACGCCCGCGCCGATGAGCAGCAGCGCCGCCGCCGCCCCGATGGCCGCCACCAGCGGCGGGTTGCGGCGCGCAAACCTCCGGGCGTTGTCCAGCACGCCCGCCGGGCGGGCCTCGATCGGCAGGTTGTTCAGCGAACGCCGGATATCCGCGGCGAGCGCCCCGGCCCCGGAATACCGGCGCGCACGGTCCTTCTCCATCGCCATCGCGATGATCGCGTCAAGGTCGCCCGCGGCCTCGCGCCGCAGCCGGCTGGCCGGGGGCGGCCGCTCCTCCGCGATCACCCGCACCGCCTGCGGGATCGAACAGCGCGACAGGTCATGCGGCAGCGTGCCGGTCACCAGCTCGTACAGCAGCACCCCCAGCGAGTACACATCCGAGCGGACGTCGATGCTCGCCGGGTCGGCGCACTGCTCGGGGCTCATGTAGTTCAGCGTGCCGATGATCTGCCGCGCATCCGCCGCCCCCGTGATCGCCACGCCGCCGGCGCCGAAGCTGCGCGCAATGCCGAAGTCGATGACCCGCGCCCGGCCGTCGGAGCCCACCAGCACGTTCGCGGGCTTGAGGTCCCGGTGGATGATCCCGTTCTGGTGCCCGTGAAGGACGGCGTCGCACACCAGCACGAACATGCTTAGCCGCTCGCGGAGCGACAGCCCGTGCCGCTCGGCGTACTCCGTGATGCTCAGCGCATCGGGCACCAGCTCCATCGCGAAGAACGGCGACGGCACGGGCTGCCCGAGCTGGGCGGTGCCCGCCTCGTAGATCTGCGCAATGCCCGGGTGGTGCAGCCGCGCCAGCGTCTGGGCCTCCATGCGGAACCGCAGCAGCATGTCGGTGTGAGAAATGGAACGGTGCAGCACCTTGAGCGCCACCCGCCGGTGCGGGTTCTCCTGCACCGCCTCGTACACCGTGGCCATCCCGCCCTCGCCCAGCACGCCAACGACCAGGTAGCTGCCCACCGCGTCGGGCACCGCGGCGGCGGGCTCCGCTCGCGACGCCACCGCCGGCGCCTCCAGGAACCCCTCGCTGCGCTCGGCCGCCCGCAGCAGCCGCGCGACCCGCTCGAGCAGGGCAGGATCGCCCGCGCACGCCTCCCGGACCGCCGCGTTCCGCTGCTCGCCATCGAGCTCCATCGCCCGGCTGAAGATGGCGTGCGCGCGCCTCGCGGGGTCCGCCGTCATGCGGGCTCCTCCGGGTCATCGCGGAGCCGCTCAAACAGCCAGGCCCTCGCCGCGTGCCACTTGCGGTCCACCGTCCGCTTGCCAAGCCCCAGCAGTTCACCGATCTCCTCGATGGTGCACCCGCCGAAGTACCGCAGCTCCACGATTCGCGCCTGCTCCTCATCGAGCCCCGCAAGCTCGAGCATAGCCTCATCAAGGGCCAGCAGGTCCACATCGCGCGCCGGGACCCCGAACTCCTGGTCGCCGACGCTGACCCGCGTGACCGACCCTCCCCGCTTGTCCGCCCCGGCGGCCCGGGCGTGATCGATCAGGATCCGCCTGATGATCCGCGAGGCGATCGAGAAAAAGTGCAGCCGGTCCTTCCAGTCCGTGCGGTGCTGGTCCAGCAGCTTCACATACGCCTCATGGACCAGCGCCGTCGGCTGCAGCGTGTGGTTCCGCCGCTCCCTGTCCATGTGCGACGCCGCCAGACGCCGCATGTCCTGGTACACCGCGTTCATCAGCGCATCCAGGTCCCGGCGGTCGCCGGACGCCGCGGCGTGCAGCAGCAGCGTGATGTCGGGCGTGGGTGCGTTCATGGGCCTCACCGGGAGTGCTCGTCGACAAAGGCAGAACCGGACAACCGCGGCTACATCCTACCGGGTGCTGGCGTTCCCTCGCCAATCCTCGCGACCCGCGGGGTGCCTTTGCCCCGCCGTCAAACCCACCCGCGCCCTTCCGGGCGCGAGCGAGCGTTGCTTCTGAACGGCAATCACCGGCTGCTCGGCGAGACGATCATCCGGCTTGCGCCGGTGCTCTCGTAGTAGTGCGCGCCGATCGACATCTGCCTGAGGTTGTTCTGCATGAGGCCCACACCGTCAACGCGGGCGTAGGCCAGCACCGTCACCCCGTGGCACACCCCCTGCGTGCCGTCCGGCAGCTCGACCGCGAACGACCCGCTGCTGTCCGACACCGAGAACGACCAGGACAGCAGCTCGATCTGCTCGGGGCGCGAAGCGCTGGGCTGGGGCGTCACCTTCGTCGCCATCGTGTCGGGAATGCGGTCAAACCGCACCGGGAACGACCCGTCAACCCCGCGCGAAACCGTGCGCACGCTGCCGTCGCTGAGGTAGACGTTCATCCGCGACTCGGCCGCGCCCTGGATGACCGCGTCCATCACGTACGACTCATCGGACTCAACCTGCGTAAAGGTGATCTTCGTGAAGTTGAACGAGTGGACCTCGCTCGACACCTCGGTCGTCGTCGAGAAGCTCGTCGGCGCCAGGTCAAACCTGGTGTGTACGACCGACTCGCGGGCGAGCTGCACGGCCGGGAGCAGCAGGCCCATCACGATGTGCCCGTCGCGCGAGGCCGCCGCGAACCCGTCCGAAACGGCCCGCACCGACCCGCCCCGGCCCGGGGCCGCGGCGAACTTCCCGCTGCGCACCGGGTTGACGAACACCCACGCCTCCCCGCCCGCCGCGGTGCAGGGCGCGCTCGACGAGGTGAGCATGCTGGGGTAGTACCAGAAGTCGCTCGGCGTAGCCTTGAAGGAGACCAGCGCGGGCGCGTCGGTCGCGGGCCGGAAGCGGCCGGTCCAGGCGTGGTACGGCTGCTGTGGGTCGGCGAGCACGCCCAGCGCCGGCTGGTGCGGCTGGCCGCTCTCGATCCCCAGCACATCGCCCCCGGCGATCGCACCGTCGGTGACCGACGCCCACCACGGGATCGACGCGCTGACATCGAAGCTGGACGCGGCGAAGGCGTACGCGCCCGCCGGGTACCGTGCCGAGACGTCGACCCTGGCGGTCCCGCCCGGGAGCACGACCTTGGGGAAGGCCTTCACCTCAAGGGCGCAGGGCTGCGCCAGGCCGGTGGTGGAAACAGCAGAGAGTGCGAGGGTCGCGGTCAGCGACGCCGCCCGCAGACGAGGAGAGACCAAGTTCATGGTGTGTCCTTTGTTCGTAAGAGGCCGGCCCCGCCGCGACAAGCGGCAAACCAACCCTCGAACCAGGACGCGACAAACGACGCGGCATCGCGCCACCTCGATCGACACTTCCTCAAGTCACGCGTGCAGCGGGGTTCCCGCCTCGACCGCGGCGGGCCGCTTCAACCAACCGCCGCGCTCACACCGCGCCGCCGACGCATCCGCCCCGCGACCCCCTTCAGCCACTGAACCATCCGCGGCCGCAAAGGCAGGTACAGAACGAGCATCAGGGCGTACACCGCCAGCCCCACGACGAGCATGTTGATCACCGAGCCCACCACGAAGGTCTTCCCCCAGACCAGCGCGCTGACGGACTCGGTCGTCACATCGCCCAGGTCGTCGATCACCTGGGCGGGCCGGATCAGGAGCGACCCCACCCGCATATTCGCGTAGAACAGCAGCGGCCACACAAACGTCAAACTCGCCCCGCCCACCAGCCCGGCCACCAGGTTGCCCCCCAGCGACCGCGCCAGCACCCCCGAGATCAGCACGCCGAACCCGAAGCTGGGCAGGAAGTTCACGATCAGGCCCAAGGCAAACCCACGGGCCACCCGCTCACGGCTCTCGGGCAGCCGGAACAGCCGCATCGCCCCCGCCACTGCCCGACGGCCGGCGCGCCGCACCCACCCGGCCTTCTCACTCGTCACACCGCCCCCGCTCATCCCAACGCCTCCCTCACGGACATGGCTTCCCTTCCATCCCCGCCCTCGCGCCGTCACTCTTCACTTGTACGCCGCCCAGCCCGACTCTGCACCAAAAACCGCGCGAGACTCCACCTCAATATCGGCCAGACTGTACCTCCGATTCATCAGCTCGGCGGCGGCTCGTCCGACTCCTCCTCCGCCTTGCCAACCGTCCGCTCCGCCACCGGCTGGCTCACCACCTCGGTCGGCCCGCCCGCCCGCGTGATCAAGGACACCCCCTCCGGCAGGTGCCGCGCGATGTTCGCCACCACGTCCCCCTCCAGGGCCCGCGCGAACACGCTCCGGCGGCTCTTACCCATGATCAGCTCATCACACCCGAACGTCACCGTGTAGTCCAAAACCTCCGCCGCGATGTCCGTCGCCGTGATGTAGATCGGGAAGAACGGCACCCCCATCTGCCGGCACTTGAGGGCCGCGTGCCCCAGCGCCGCCACCGCCTGCGGGTCGTCCTCAAGCTGCGGCAACTGCCCCGGCCTCACGTCCATCACCCGCAGCACCCGAACATAAATGCAGAACAGCACCGCCCCGCGCTTCTTCGCCCGGTCCACGGCGTAGCTCACGTTCTCATGCCCACGCACCGCCAGCATGATCCTCGGGCCCCCCGTCGGCACCTTCGGCGGCGCTTGCCGCAGCTGCGCCAGCCACCCCTCCTGCGGCACGTGCACCAGTTCCGCCGGCGGCTTCAGCAACCGGAGCACGTACCGCGCCCCCAGCACGCTCGCCAGCGACACCCCCGCGAACAGCGTCGCCTTCGGCTTGGCGACGATGATCGTCAGCTCGATCAGCGCCATCAGCCCGCCCAACGCCCACAGCGAGCCCCGCTCCCACCGCTTGAGCGCGAGCTCCTTGTTCCACGCGCAGCTCAGCAGGTTCACCGCGATCGCCCCGACCACCCCGATCGCGTACAGCTCGCTCAGCGTCTTCACGTCGCTCGTCACCAGCACCAGCGCCGACGGCAGGACGCACGCGATGATCAGCCCCATCCACGGCACGCCCGAGTAGTTCAGCTTCGCCAGCGACGGGGGAAGCTCCCGGTCCCGCGCCAGGGCATAGATCACCGACACCATCGCCATGATCGCCGTGTTCGCCGCCGACAGCAGCAGCAGCGCGAACACGATCCCCGCCCCCACCCCGAACGCCTGCCCCAGCGTCGCCCCGAACGCGTTGGTCGCCGCCGTGCTCGCAAGCAGCTTCACCGCCGTGTCCCGGTACTGCTTCACCTCCCCGGGCACCGCGTCGCTCGACAGCCCTTCCCGCACCTCGTAGTGGACGTGGTCCGGCACCCCCGGCGAGGCCGTCACCCCGATGGCGTTCAGTGCAATCGCGAAGATGATGTTAAGAATGATCACCTCGAGCAGCACCGGCCAGATCGTCCGCTTCGACGTCCGCGCCACCGGCTGCTTCATCATCCCCGTCATGTTGGCGACCGCCTCGACCCCCGACAGCGCCAGCACGATCCGCACCAGGCTCTCCCACCGCTCCCACGGCTTCGACACCCCCTCCACCGTCAGCGTCGCGTTCTCCAGCCCCTGCCTCAGGTAGGGAATGCACAGCACCGCGATCACCGCCGACGACAGGATCGACACCACCGCGATCACCATCGCCAGCCGCCCTGCGCTCCGCGCCCCCAGCCAGTTCACCGCCCCCAGCATCGCCACCGTCACGATCACCACCGGCACGATCAGCCGGTCCGGGATCCCCAGGTAGTGGAACCCGTCCACCGCCGACAGCGCCACCGTCACCATGAAGTTGCACAAGAGCAGCGTCGCGCCCACCACCGACAGCGTGTGGTTGATGGGCCGGGCCGCCGTGTAGACCCCGCCCCCGTCCGGGAACGACCGGCACACGATCGTGTACGCCCAGGCCACCGCCGCCATGATCACCGACATCAGGCCCAGGTACAGAAGCGACGCGTGGGCGCTGTAGTAGAACGCCAGCCCCAGCACGTACAGCCGGCTGGTCCCCCAGTCGCCAAAGAGCAGCGCCCCGGCGTGCCGCCAGTTCAACTCCCTCGGTCGGCTTTCGGCCGTGAGCATGGCGGGGACTGTATCGGCCACCGCGCCACCCCGCACACCCCGCCGTTTGGAACGAGTTCGGCGGCCCTGCTGCGCTGTAAACTCCCCCCATGCCACGCATCACCCGCGCCGCCCTCATCCAGGCCAGCAACCCCCTCTCCGACACCACCGACCTCGCCAAGATCAAGGCCGCGATGATCGAGAAGCACCTCGCCCTCATCGCCAAGGCAGCCGACAGCGGCGCCCAGATCACCTGCCTCCAGGAGATCTTCTACGGCCCCTACTTCTGCGCCGAGCAGCACGTCAAGTGGTACCAGACCGCCGAGCGCATCCCCGACGGCCCCACCATCAGGCTCATGATGGAGCGCGCCAAGAAGCACTCCATGGCCCTGGTCGTCCCCATCTACGAGGAAGACTCCAAGGTCTCCAACACCTACTACAACACCGCCGCGGTCATCTCGCACACCGGCGAGTACCTCGGCAAGTACCGCAAGCACCACATCCCCCACTGCCACCCCGGCTTCTGGGAAAAGTTCTACTTCACCCCGGGCAACGGCGGCTACCCCGTCTTTAAGACCCCCTTCGGCAAGATCGGCGTCTACATCTGCTACGACCGCCACTTCCCCGAGGGTGCCCGCGAGCTCGGCCTCAACGGCGCCGAGATCGTCTTCAACCCCTCTGCCACCGTCGCCGGCCTCTCCGAGTACCTCTGGAAGCTCGAGCAGCCAGCCCACGCCGTCGCCAACCAGTACTTCGTCGGCGCCATCAACCGCGTCGGCACCGAGGCCCCCTGGAACATCGGGGAGTTCTACGGCCAGTCCTACTTCTGCAACCCCCGCGGCCAGATCATCACCCAGGCCTCCCGCTCCAACGACGAAGTCGTCACCGCCGACCTCGACCTCGACATGATCCAGGATGTCCGCAACGTCTGGCAGTTCTACCGCGACCGCCGGCCCGAGAGCTACACCCAGATCGCCGCCCCGCGCTGAGCCCTCAGCACCCAGTCGCCTTCTTCAGCGCCCGGTTCGCGATCACCGTCAGCACCACCAGCGACAGCACCCCCGCCGCGATCCCCGCCGCCGCCATCCACCGCGGCGTCGCCTCGTTCAGGTCCGCCTGCGACGTCAGCGTGTCCAGGTGCGCCCCGATCCACACCGCCGCCGCCGTCCGCGGCGTCATCCCGATCAGCGTCCCCAGCCACAAGGGCCCCCGCGGCACCTGCACCGACGCCAGCAGCAGGTTCGTCAGCGCAAAGGGCGAGTTCGGCGGCACCCGGATCAGCGCCACCATCCCCGTCGTCCGCCAGAACCCCGACGCCCCCGCCGCACGGTCCCGCACCAGCGCGTTGCGAACCGCGAGCCACCGCGGCTTCTCCGCGATCATCCCCATCACCCGGTCGCCGGTCGCCCGCCGCGCGATCTCCGTGCCCAGCGCCGCCCCCAGCGTGAACGCGATCAGCGCCGCGGGAAGCCCGAGCGCCACGCCGAACGCAAACCCGCCCAGCACCGCCTGCGCGTACGTCGGCAGCAGCGCCAGCCCCGCCAGCACCGCGAACGCCACCGTGTAGAGCGCCAGCCCGGGCAGCCCGTGCTCCCGCAGCCACCCGCTCACCACCCCCATGAACGCGAACAGCGCGATGCCGCAGAGCGGCGGGAACGCCGTCGCGATCAGCGCGAGCGGCCCCGCCGGCCCCAGCCGCTTCACAAAACGCACGAACCTGGAACTGTTCGACCCGGCGCTCACGCCGCTGAGGTTAGCGGCGCTGGGCGGCTCCCGCACGCTACTTGCCCCCCATCAAGACCCGCCGGCTGGCGTCCCCCGCCCCCCCCCGGCTCTCCCCCGCGAGGCAGCCCGCGCCGATGGTGA
>JAEYTB010000042.1 GCA_023434205.1 Planctomycetota bacterium
ACCGAAACCTCCCCCTGGACCACGCGCAAGCTCCTCGCGTGGATGCAGGAGACCTTCGCCCGCAAGCACCTCGACGCCCCCCGCAAGCAGGCCGAGATGCTCCTCGAGCACGTGATCGGTTGCAAGACCCTCGACCTCTACACCAACCCCGACCGCCCCGCCTCACCCCTCGAGCGCGACACCCTCCGCAACCTGGTCGCCCGCGCCCTCAAGCACGAGCCCATCCAGTACCTCGTCGGCAAGGAGCGTTTCTTCGGCCTCGAGTTCCAGGTTGACCGGCGCGTCCTGATCCCCCGCCCCGAGACCCAGACCATCGTCGAGGAAGTTCTCCAGCACCACCGCGCGCGACACGCCAGCGCGGCGACCCGCGGCGACGGCCTGCTCATCGCCGACATCTGCACCGGCTCGGGCTGCATCGCCATCGCCCTGCTCAAGAACCTCCCCGCCGCCCGCGCCGTCGCCACCGACCTCAGCCAGGACGCCCTCGACGTCGCCCGCGCCAACGCAGTGCGCCACTCCGTCAGCGACCGGCTCGACCTGCTCCAGGGCGACCTGCTCTCCCCCCTCGCCGCGCACGCCGCCGCGCAGTCCACCGAGTCGCTCGACTACCTCGTCAGCAACCCCCCCTACATCCCCGATGATGAGTGGGCCGACGTCGCCCCCAACGTCAAAGACTACGAGCCACACACCGCGCTCCGCGCCAGCCCCGACGGCCTCACGCTCATCCGCCGGCTGATCGCCGAGGCGCCCACGCGTCTCAAGCCGGGCGGCCTCATGCTGATTGAAGTCGCCGAGTCCCGCGCCGCCGACGCCCTCGCGCTCTGCAAGGCCCACCCGCAGCTCGCCGACGCCCGCGTGCTGAAAGACTTCCTGGGCAAGCCCCGCGTCGTCGTCGCGGCGCGCGCGTGATCCACCCGGTTCACGCCGCCGCGTCTTACTTGACCGAGTCCTTGATCTTCTCGCCGGCGTCCTTGACCGCCTCGCCGGTGTCCCGCGCCGCGCGGTCGATGTTCTCGCCCGCCTTCTCCGCGGGCCCCTTCTTCTCGCACCCGGCCATCAGCGCCGAGGAGGCCAGCCCCGCCGCGGCGACGACCGCCGCGACCAGCAGCGCCTTCCGCGCGAACGTGGCCAGGGACGATGTCAGGGCGCTGGTGATCGAAATCGTGTCCATGCAAAGCTCTCCCCATTGTCGGGCCCGGGCACCGTGCCCGCCCACCGGCTCCATATGTACGCCAAGCGTCCCCAAACTCCACCGCGATCCCGCCCGCCTGAGCGCACTTTCACCGCCCGCTTCATGCTGTTAGTGCGGGCTACAGCAGGACCTGCATCGCTGAGGCTCGAGCCACTCCGCGTGTTCTTCGGCACTTTGGAGGCCCCAATTGAGTCGAGGCCCGACGAAGGGACCGGGGACGCGGGCCGCCGCCGGACTGCCCTACTTCTTTAGCGCCTTGCGCACCTCATCCAGGAGCCGCTCCACCTGGAACGGCTTGAACAGCACGCTCTGCAGGCCCTCCTGGCTGGCCCGCACGATCGAGTGGTGTGGGTCGTACCCGAAGCCCGTCATCAGGATCACCGGCGCCTTGGGGTTCATCCGGTGCGACGCCGCGAAGATCTCGTACCCGTTGTGGTCCGGCATCCGGATATCGCTCACGATCAGGTCGAACCCTTCCGCCCCCGCCTTCTCCAGCTCCGCCATCGCCTCGCCGCCGTCCTTGCACACCGTCGTCACGCACCCGCGCGTCGACAGCACATCCCCGATGATCCGCCGGATCCGCGCCTCGTCGTCCGCGATCAGCACCCGCTTGCCCCGCAGAACCGGGTCCTGCGTCTTGTCCGCGAGCGCCTGCTCGACACCCAGCAGCGTCGCGGGCCCCGCCGCGCAGTCCTTGATCCGGTTGCGGATCGACTCCAGGTCCCGCTTGATCCGCTCCAGGTGCGAGTGCGTCGAGGGCCCGGCGTTCGCCGTCTCCAGCTCCAGCACCTCCACCTCGTGCGCGATGTCCTGCAGCGGCTCGTTCAGCTCGACCGCCACCCGCCCCGTGATCGTCTGGTTCGTCGAGCTCCGCTCCACCACCAGCAGGTCCAGCAGGTTGATGGCCACCGCGACGTACCGCCCGAAGATCTCCCCGAGCTGCCGGTCCTCCTCGTCGAACGCCTCCGCCTGGAGGCTCTCGACGTTCATGATCCCGATGATCTTGTCGTGGACCCGCAGCGGCACCGTCAGCGAGCTCTTCGCCCCCTCCACGCCCGGCAGGTAGAGCTGGTCCCGCGAGGTGTCCGAGCAGATGTAGCTCCGCCCCGACGCCGCGACATGGCCGCTGATCCCGTAGTGCTCCAGCGACGGCTTGATCACCGTCTCTCCGAACTCCGCCGGCAGCCCGTACCCGATCACCAGCTCCAGCTTCCCGGTCCGCTCGTCCAGCAGCCGGATCGCGAAGTGGTCAAAGTGCAGCAGGTCCCGCGCGACCCGGATGATCTTCTCTTCCAGCAGCTTGAGCCGCTCGTGGGCGTTGTACTTGCGCACCACGTCCGCATCGAACCGGACCAGCTCGCTGCCGGCCAGGTCGATGGCGTTGATCTTGTGCTGAAGCTTCTTCGCCGCCGTGACATCCCGCAGGATCACGACCAGGCAGTCCCCCCACCGCTTCATCCCCTCGCCCAGCGCCGCCAGGGTGGTGCGAGGCAGGGGCGAAATCGACACCTCAAAGAACCGGTCCAGGTCCGCCAGCAGGAACTCGCTCCGCACGCTGGGCACCGGGTAGGGCAGGTCCAGCGGCGGCGAGGGATGGTCCCGGTCAAACTGCCGGCACGCCCACCCCACCCGCTCGTGCATCGCCCCGGTCACCCCCTTGAGCAGGTCATTGGACCAGATCGGCATCCCCGCGCGGCTGTAAAGCCCTACGCCCTCGCCAATAGCGTTCAGCAGCGACAGGGCCAGCGTCCCGACCGAGTGGTCCAGCGGCTGCCCTTCCTGGGGGTCACGGAGCGGGTTGGTCGGGTCCTGGCTCACGGGTGATTGCGGACCGGGCTCAGAACCGTATGAATGGCCCGGCGTAGACTGGTCTGCCGGGCCGTTCACACCGGGATGGCCGGACGAGTCGCTCAAACAGAGGCTCTGCCACAGACGGACAGCAACCGACGCTTCGGATGAGCCCGCCGCGACCGGTGTGCGATGGGGTTCTTGGCTCCTGCCGGACATTGAGGGGGACCTCGGCCTCCTGCCGCGAGAAGTGTAGCGAAGTGTTGGGCTAAAGCCCGCCGACTGGCCGATCCAGACTCCGACCGAGACCGATAACGGCGCTCCCGGTGCTTCTATCGGCTTACCAACCGCCACGGACCAGAACTCTCATGCTACTTGTTGACGACGTTCACAAGACCTTCGGCGATGTCAAAGCTGTCCAGGGTATTTCCTTCGAGCTCAAACCCGGCCAGGTGGCCGGCCTCCTGGGCCCCAACGGCGCCGGCAAGACCACCACCATCCGGATGATCACCGGGTACTACCTCCCCGACCAGGGCCGTGTCTTCATCGGTGGCGCTGACACCATCGACCAGGCACGCCTCGCCCACTGCCGGCTCGGCTACCTCCCGGAGTCAACCCCTCTCTACGCCGAAATGCGCGTCACGGATTTCCTCCACTTCCGCGGCAAGCTCTTCAACATGGACCGCAGGGCCCGGAAACTCGCCATCGAGCACGTCCTCTCCCGCTGCTGGCTCAAGGACGTCCGCAAGCGCCGGATCGGCAAGCTCAGCAAAGGTTTCCGTCAGCGGGTCGGCCTCGCCGCGGCGCTGCTCCACAACCCCCCGGTCCTGGTCCTGGACGAGCCCAGCAACGGCCTGGACCCCACCCAGATCCGCGAGACCCGCCAGCTCGTCCGCGAGCTCGCCGCCGACCGCACCATGCTCATGAGCTCGCACATCCTCCCCGAGGTCGAGAAGATCTGCGACCGCGTGATCATCGTCTCCGCGGGCAAGGTCCGCGCCGACGGCTCCCCCGCCCAGCTCATCCGTGACGCCGGCGACCAAGGCACCTACCTCGTCCAGGCCAAGGGCGGCCGCGCCGGCGACGACGACCGCTTCATGCGCACCATGACCCAGGTCCCCTACGTCCAGAGCGCACGCCGCACCAACCCCGACCGCCCCGGCGAGCTCATGGACTGGACCCACTGGATCATCCAGTCCCGCAAGGGCGCGCCCGACCTCCGCGAGGCCATCGCCCACGCCGCGATGCAGAACGGCATCATGCTCCGCGAGCTGCGCACCGACGCCGTCACCCTGGAGCGCGTCTTCCTCCGCCTGATCGAGGAGGCCGAGAACCCGCCCCCCGAGCCCGACCTTGAGGAGAACGCCGGCGTCATCAAGCCCGACCCCGCCGCGGAGAACGCAGCATGAGCGCGACCGCCGCGATCGCAACCCGTGAGCTCGGCTCCTACTTCCGCCAGCCCGCGGGCTGGATCATCATCGCCCTGTACCTGTTCCTCACCGGCATCGTCTTCGCCCTCTCGATCCTCGTTCCCGGCGAGCCCGCCAGCCTGCGGAGCTTCTTCGTGCTCTCCGGCTGGCTGCTGCTGCCGGTGGTCCCGGCCATCTCGATGCGGCTGGTGGCCGACGAGCTCCGCCAGGGCACCATCGAGCCCCTGCTTACCTCACCCCTCTCGGGCCCCGGGCTGGTCCTGGGCAAGTTCATGGGCGGGGCCATGTTCCTCTTCCTCATGCTCCTGCCCACCCTCGCCTACGTCGCGGTCCTCTTCCGCGTCGCCCAGCCCCAGCCCGACATCGGCCCGCTCATCTCCGGCTACACCTGCCTCGTCCTGCTCGGCCTGCTCTACCTCGCCATCGGCACCCTCGCCTCCTGCCTCACCAGCAACGCGACCCTCGCGTTCATGATCACCCTCTTCGCCATCCTCGGCCTCATCTTCCTCGAGCCCGCGTACAACAAGTCCCCCGACCTCCTCAAGCCCGCTGTCTACGCCTTCCTCCTCAAGCCCCGCGTTGAGGACTTCGCCCGCGGCGTCATCGACACCGGCCACATCGTCTTCTTCCTCACGGCCACCGCCTGGTTCCTCCTCCTGGCCGTGGCGAGCGTGGAGCTCCGCCGATGGCGATAAGCACGTCCATCCTCCAGCCCACCCCCCAGGCCCCGTCCCGGCCCCCCGCGGTCAGCGGCTCCCAGCGGCGGATGAAGGTCCTCTTCACCACCCTGACCACTATCCTCGCCGTGACCGCGCTCGTGATCGTCGGAAACGTGGTCTCCGACCGCTACCACCTGCGCTTCGACGTCACCGCCGCGGGCACCCAGAAGCTCTCGCCGCGCACCTCCAAGCTGCTCGTCCGCCTCGATGACCAGCTCCGCATCGTCGTCGCCGCCGACTACAAGGGCGTCGACCCGCGCGCCCGCGACCGCGTCAAGGACGTCCTGAGCGAGATGAAGCGCTCCTCCCGCAAGATCGAGTTCGCCCTGATCGACACCGGATCGGTCTCCGGCCTCGAGGCGTACAAGGCCTTCCTCCGCGACCTGGTCAACCGCGACCGCAAGCTCATCGAGGATCAGACCGCCGCCGTCAACCTCTCCTCCACCGCCGCCCAGGGCCTCGCGGCGTACATGGGCAACGACCTCTCCACCGGCCTGCTCCAGATCCAGAGCCTCATCCCCGGCGTGGGCGCCGACCCCAACCGCCGCTTCTTTGACAACGCCGCCGCGGGCGCCCGGCTGATGGCCCAGGACCTCAACGCCGCCGTCGCCAAGTCCGGCGAGGCCCTCATGCAGCGGCTCGACGACATCCCGCTCCCCGCCACCGACGCCGCATCCCGCGCCCTGGGCGACGGCCTCTCCCGCGCCGTCGACCACCTCAGCGAGCTCTCCAGGCAGCTCCGCAAGTTCGCCGAGCTGCCCTCCAGCGCGGGCGACCCCGCCCAGACGGCACGCTCCATCGTCTCCACGATCGAGCGTCAGCGCGACCAGGCCGCCGTCCTCCTCGAGAGCCTGCGGCGCCTCAAGCGCCTCGACCTGCTCCGCATCGCCGACGCCCTCCGCTCCGGCAACGCCGCCCTCATCGTCGGTCCCCCCGGCCTTGGCATCACCGCCATGGACCTCGACGCCCTCATGCCCTCCGCCGCCTGGCTCGACGCCACCGGCATCGGCAAGGCCGACCTCAACCGCCGCGTCGAAGAGCTCGTCACCACCGGTATCGGCTCGATGCTCAACCCCTTCCGGCCCATCGCCGTCCTGGTTCACGGCGAGCGGCCCTTCTTCGATCAGCCCCAGGTCGTCGACCGCAACTTCGGCGCGGTCTTCAGCCGCCTGCACTTCCACGGCGTCGACGTCATCGAGTGGGCCGTCACCCAGGACGCCGCCCCGCCGCGCCTCGCCAACCTCAACCCCGACAACAAGCGCCCCGTCGTCTACATCGCCTTCCCCGCCGATTCGACCGAGGGCAGCGACTCAACCGGCAGCAACGGCGCCAAGCGCGCCACCAAGCTCGGCGAGGTCGTCTCCGAGCTTGCCAAGCAGGGCAAGAACCTGCTCATCTCCGTCAACCCCTCATTCTTCCAGACCTACGGCAGCCCGGACCCCCTCGCCCCCGCCCTGGAACACTTCAACCTCGTCGCCGCGAGCGGCCGGCCCATCCTCCGCGAGGAGATCACCCCCAACGGCCGCATCGTTCAGACCGAGCACACCGTCTTCCCCGACGAGACCACCGGCGTCCTCGCCGGCGCCGTCCAGGGCCTGCCCATGCTCATGCCCGGCCCCGTCGCCCTCCACCCCAAGGCCGGCGATCCCAAGGTCCCCCACTCCATCTGGCGCCTCTACTCCATCCCAGTGCTCGACCGCATCTGGGCCGAGTCGCAGTGGCTCCCCTACTGGCAGACCCCGCGCAACCAGCGTCACCTCATGCCCAACCCGCCCGTCTTCGACGATGGGCGCGACATCCGCCAGCCCCTGGGCCTCGCGGGCGAGCGCGAGTCAACATGGCTGGTCGCCGCCGCGGTAGAGCTCCGCCACTCCCGCGCCCCCACGCAGCGCCTCGTCGCCGTGGGCTCGCGCGAGTGGTTCAGCACCCAGGCCGTCGCCCCCCGGCTCTCCATCGACGGCAGCACCGCCGCCGTCCACCCAGGCAACATGGAGCTCTTCGAGGCCGCCATCTTCTGGCTCGCCGGGCACGACGACCTCATCGCCCAGAGCCCCAGCGCCCAGACCGTCGCCCTCGTTCAACCGATGGACGAGAAGGTGTTGTCCGGGTTGCGCCTCACCATGATGGTCGGCCTCCCCTTCGCCGTCCTCGCGCTGGGCCTGGTATACCGGCTGATCCGCGGCTGAACCGCCCGCACAAGCGCCCCCACCGCCGCCGCCACCACGCCCGGCGTCTCCGGCTTCACTTCCCGCACCGCGTGCTCAACCCCGCACGCCCCGCACGCCGGGTTCTCCCCGCGCCCCACGTACAGCACCCCCGCGCACCGCCGGCACCGACGCGCACGCACGCGCCGCGCCGCGTGCGCCATCCCGCACTCCGGGCACGTCGGGTTCTCGTCCTCCAGCCCGCTCAGCTCGTAATGGCACCGCCGGCACGGCCGGTCGATCCGGTGCCGCGGCAGGCAGACGATGAACGTCCCCACGACCAGCACCATCACCGCCTCGGTCACGAGCAGCAGCGGGAACAGCGGCCCCTGCACCATCGACGGGAACACCAGCTCCGTGAACCGGTGGATCAGCCCAAGGAGTCCGACCCCCAGCAGCCCCATCAGCACCGCCGCGTAACCAAGCCACGACCGGCGCCAACGCCACGCCAGCGCCCACACCAACACGGCATAGACCGGAAAAAGGATCACGCCACCAGCCTATCAGCCCCCGCCACCAACCACGCCACCATCCGCACTTTCTTCTGTCGCACGGCCGCACCGCCGCTCTGTCGCACTCCCGCCCCCTACCTCCCCGCCTTGAAGAACGTCCGCAGCGACTCGAACAGGTCGTCCCGCCCGTTGACCTTGCTCGTGATCAGCTTCGGCCCGTCCGCGTCCGCGGCGCCGTCGGGGAATGCCTCGCCCAGCACCCCGTAGAAACTCCCGCTCCCGTACGCGCTCGCCACCTGGCAGTAGCCGAAGAGGTTGCACACCGGCAGCAGGCTCTCCTTCAGCAGCTTCACGCACAGCCGGTTGTCCGCGTCGCTCGAGTTGTCCCCGTCGCTGAAGTGGAACAGGTAGATGTTCCAGTCGTTGGGGTCGTAGTTCGCCGCCAGCAGGTCCTTGCAGCAGGTGAACGCCGAGCTGATCCGCGTCCCGCCGTCCTCCCTCACCGAGAAGAAGGTCTTCTTGTCCACCTCACCCGCCCGCACATCATGCACGATGTACCGGCTCTCGATCCCCTCATAGTTCCGCCGCAGCCACGTGTCGATCCAGAACGCCTCCAGGCGCACCAGCTCCTTCTGCTCGTCCCCCATCGAGCCCGACACGTCCATCATGTACACGATCACCGCGTTGCTCTGCGGCTTCTTCACCTCGTTCCACGTCCGGAACCGCAGGTCGTTCTTGATCGGGATGATGATCGGGTTCTCGGGGTCGTACTGCCCCATCGCCAGCTGCCGCTTCAGCGCTTCCCGGTACGTCCGCTTGAAGTGCCGCAGCGACGCGGGGCCCACAGGCCGCACACCCGTGTACTTGTCCTTGATCGTCGTCAGCCGGTGCTGGCCCTTGGGCTCAATCCGCGGCAGCTGGAGCTCCTCCGCCATGATGTCCGCCAGCTCTTCGAGCGTGACGTCCACCTCCAGCAGGTGCTTTCCCTCCTGCTCGCCGCCGCGGCCCTCCTGCCCCTGCCCCGGCTGGCCGACCCCCTGCCCCTCTTCACCCTCGCCCATCCCCACCCCGCCCGAGTTGTCCCCGTAGCGGAACGTCGGGATGTCGATGTCGTGGACCGGGATCGATACCACCCGCTTGCCCTCGCGCCCCAGCAGCTCGCCGCGCGACAGAAACCGCCGCAGGTCCTTGCGGATCCGCCCCCGGACAATCTGCCGGAATCGCTGGTGGTCTTGTTCGATCTTGTTGACCATGGGTGCCGACCTTGGCGCACACGTGAAGCGGCCTGCTCCATCACCCTACACCCGGGACTCCGCCCCCCGCCATAAAGCCCCGTCAATATCCCTTACGACTTCGGCGCTCTGTTGGATGCTCTTGAGCGCAACGTCCGGGAAACGGTTTCAGTCAGGGTCCCCCGCGCGGCGCAGCCCCCGCGCCAGCGCCAGCACGGACAAAAGCCCCACTGGAACCGCCACAACGACCTCACACGCCCTGTTCACGAGGTCCACAGCCAGCCCCACCCCCTGCGCCATCCCCGCCGCCCCGCGGAACCACGTGGGCAGCACCGGCCCCACCAGCCCCACCGCCCACTCCCGCAGCCCCAGCCCGTTGCCGGCCAGCGGCACCAGCACCGCGATCTGGCTCACGATCGCCACCGCGGCGGCCCCCGCCCAGGTCCAATCCAAACCCAGCACCGCCATCACCACCGCGTACCGCACCGTCCACACCGCGATGTCCACGCTCCGCACGCACATCGCGAGCGCGAGCCACCAGTGCGCTTTGCCCCGCGCACGGTCGATCAGCCCGAGCATCAGGAACACGCCCGCGAGGACCAACAGCGGCACCAGCCCGCCGGGCGTCGGGAACAGCCGTGGGGACACCACCGCCATCAGCAGCGGCAGCCCCAGGGCCGCCACACTGATCATCAGCCCCGCGCCCACCGCCTGCACCGACAGCCGCACCGGGATCCCGTGGACCCGCCGGTGGTACGCCACGCGTCCCAGGAGCCCCGGTGCCATCGGCAGGTAGTTCAGCAGCCACGACGCACCGATCAGCCAGAGCATCTCCACGAACCGCACAGGCCGGCGCGCCACCCGCTGGCCCGGCTGCATCAGCAGCATGAAGAGCGCGCTGCTCAGCACCCAGTTGAGCACCGGCAGACCCAGCATGAGCGCGATCAGCCACCACCGCGCCCCCGCCGCGCTCCGCAGCCCCTGCAGCACCGCCTCGCGCTGCCCCCACGCCGCCCACACCGCGGCGCCCAGCAGCACCACGCCCGCTACGAACCCCGCCGGCTTCAGCCAGGGGTGCGGAGGTTGCGGCTCGTCCTGCCCTGCATCCTTCGGCGTCGGGTCCACACGCTTACTTCGACGGTTCGACCGCCGGGGCTGGAGCAGCGGGCGCGGCCTCCGGCACCTCGGGCTTCACCCGCGCGCCCGGGTCCGCCGGCGGCAGGTTCCGTGCATACCGCTCGCGCACGCCCGCCACGAGCTTCACCAGCACCGCATCACCCGTCGCCTCCGCCGCCGTCAGGATCGGGTCGTTGGGCCCCTGCGACCGCGTCACCGCCGCCACGGACAACACCCGCACGTCGCTCTCCCGCGCGGCCGCGGCGTCCAGCCCTGCCATGCCGCGGACCAGCCGCGAGGAGGGCAGTGAAGCCAGCGCCGTGACCTTCGCCTCCACGCTCCACCCCGGGAACCGCCGCACGATCGCGTCGATGAGCCGGTCGTTGCCCGCGTCCTGCCCCAGCAGCAGCTTGATCCGGGCCGCGACCAGAAGCTCCGGGAGCCGCGCCTCGCCCGCCGCGCTCATCCGCCGCTCGAGCTCCGCGCTCCCCAGCCGCACCTCCGGCACGGCCTCGTGCAGCACGCCGGGGTCGATCTGCGACTCCACGCACCCCAGCCCGGGCCGCACCGCGCCGCCCGCAGAGGCCTCGAACCCCTGCACCACCCGCCACCGCACCCGCGACGGGAAGTACGACGTCTGCTCCAGCGCGTAGCCAACGATCCCCACCTCCGGCGAGACGATGCACTCCATCTCCTCGTTGGGCATCAGCCTGAGGCGCCGGTCAACCTCGATCACCTCGGGGTCCAGCATGTTCGCGGGGATGTTGCGGTTCCCGATGATCGAGGGCAGGAACAGCAGGCGCGTGTTGATCGTCCGACCCGCCCCGAGCCCCAGCGGCACCTGACACAGGTTCCGCACCCGCACCCGCACGCCCACCGGCTCGGTCGCGGAGGCCCGCAGCGTCACCGGCTCGGCCCGCACCGCCTGGAACCCGTGCGGCCGCGCCGCCATGGTGTCCACCCACGCGGGGATTGTCTTCGCCCACGCCTCGAAGCGCGCGGGGTCCTCCTCCGACGGCCGCCCGCCGCCGTCCTTCACCGCCATCGCGTGCTCGATGTCCGCGCTCATCGCGCCCAGTGCCGTCAGCGGCGCCCGCTTGCCCACCGCCCGGAACGCCCGCGCCGCCTCGCCGTCGCTCACCGTTTTCTCCGCCAGCACAGCCCGCCCCAGGTCTGTCCACAGCGAGTCCCCCGCCGCGTCCAGCCCTTCCGCCACCTTCTCGAGCCGGCCGTCCCGCAGCCCCACCCACGCCTCGACCAGCGGCGACGCCGCGTCGGGAGAGACCGGCGTGCGCACGACCTGTTCCGCGAGAGACGCGTCCGCCGGGGGCATCATCGCCACCGCCAGGCACTGCCACAGCACCTGCCGCTGCGCCGTCTCCCGGATCATTCCCTGAGCCTGCTCCTCGGTCACGCCCTCGGGCCGCCGCATCCGGTCGCGCAGCACCTCCAGGCGCGCGCTCAGCGTCCGGGTCATGTCGTTCACCGACGCCAGCACATCCGCACCGCGCCCCAGCGCCAGCGCCGACGCCAGCCGCACCTCCTCGAAGGGCTCGGCGATCCGCACGTCCTCGGGCCGCTGGATAAACGCCCCGCCCTGCTGGCGCGACAGCCGGTCCACGTTCTGCCGCTGCTCTTCCAGCGACTGGTTGATGCTGTCCAGCGTCCCCCGCGCCCCGTTGTTCCGCCAGTGCAGCACCAGCGCCGTGACCTCCAGCGGCAGCGTGTCGCGCACGCCCGCCGCCCGGTACACCCCCGCCGCGACCTGGTGCATCCGGTCCGCGCCCTTGAACGCGCCCGCCGAAGCGAGCTCGTCGCGCACCTGCCCCAGCACGCGCGCATCCAGCGGGTCGGCCATCAGCAGGTTCCCCAGCAGCTCCAGCCGCCCCATCGGGTCCGCCGACCGCTCCGAGTAGTACGTGAAGGCGAGCAGCGCCGCGTCCTTGTTCGTCGAGTCCAGCTGGCACGCCTGCTTCAGCCGCGCCACGTACCCCGCCTCGTCCCCCCGCTCCTTCAGCAGCAGCGCCGCGTCCAGCGCCATCCGCGACCGCACCGCCGCGTCCAGCCGATCCGACGCCACCGCCCGGTCGTACGCCGCCAGCCGCTCCTCCGACGTCTGCATTTTCGCGATCCGGCGCGTCAGCACCCGCAGCAGCGACACGCTGTCCGTCGGGTCCAGCCGCACCACCTGCTCGGTCGCCGCCAGCAGCTCGTCCTCATCCCCCGACAGGTACGCCGCCTCCGTCCGCCGGCGCGCGATGTCCGCGCTCCTGGGCGCGAAACCCTGCGCCACCCGCAGCAGCCCGCTCGTCACCGCGAAGTCCGACGGCGACCGCTCCTCCAGCGAGCGCAGGTCCAGCAATGCCAGCCGCAGCACCGCGTTCGCCGCGTACTGCTCCAGCGTCTGCCCCTCAGGGGCCCGCGGCCCGGCCGCCACCGGCCCCTGGGCGTGCGCGACCCCCACGCCCCCGCCCGCCAGGGCCGCCAGCACCGCCGCCATCGCCGCCCGTCCCAAAGCTCGCCGCATGCAGCCCCTTCCCTTGAAATGAACAAAGGCCCTACAGGCCCAGCCCGCAAGGCCCATGCTCTAGACGATACCGGGACGGGCGAGGTTCTGCCCGGCCCCCGTCTTTCTCAGCCCATCGCCATCGTCACCAGGAACTCGGCGTTGGTCTTCACCTTCTTCAGCCTCGTCTTGAGCAGCTCCATCGCCTCCACGACGTTCATGTCGCTGAGCACCTTCCGCAGGCGGTACACAAGCTCCAGCTCCTTGGGGTCCAGCAGCAGCTCCTCGCGCCGCGTCCCCGACGCGGCCACGTCGATCGCCGGCCAGATCCGCTTCTCCACCAGCTTGCGGTCCAGGTGAAGCTCGCTGTTGCCCGTCCCCTTGAACTCCTCGAAAATGACCTCGTCCATCTTCGAGCCCGTGTCCACCAGCGCCGTCCCAATGATCGTCAGGCTCCCGCCGTTCTCGATCGCCCGGGCCGCGCCGAAGAACTTCTTGGGCCGCTGCAGCGCGTTGCTGTCCAGGCCGCCCGACATAATCTTGCCGCTGTGCGGCATCTCCGCGTTGTACGCCCGCGCCAGCCGCGTGATCGAGTCCAGCAGGATGACCACGTCATCCCCGAACTCCACCATCCGCTTGGCCTTCTCGATCACCATCTCGCACACCTGCACGTGCCGGCTGGAGACCTCATCGAACGTGCTCGCCACCACCTCCACGTCCTTCGCCACGTTCCGCTTGAAGTCCGTTACTTCCTCGGGCCGCTCGTCCACCAGCAGCACGATGATCCGCGTCTCCGGGTAGTTCCTGCTGATCGCCTTGGTGATCTTCTGCAGCAGCACCGTCTTGCCCGTCCGCGGCGGGGCCACGATCAGCGCCCGCTGGCCCTTCCCGATCGGCGCCACCAGGTCGATCACGCGGCACTCGATCTCGCCCGGCTCGGTCTCCAGCACAAACCGCTTCTCCGGGTGCAGCGGCGTCAGGTCCTCGAACCCGCGCAGGTCATGCACCTTCGCCGGGTCCCGCCCGTTCACCTTGTCCACCCGCAGCAGCGCGAAGTACCTCTCGTTCTCCTTGGGCGGACGCACCGCGCCCTTCACCACCATCCCCCGCCGCAGCCCGTACCGCCGCACCATCGAGGGGCTCACGTAGATGTCGTCCGGCCCGGGCAGGTAGCTCTGCTCGCTGCTCCGCAGGAACCCGAAGCCGTCCTGCATGATCTCCAGCGACCCCTCGCCGTACATCAGCCCCGCGCGCGCCGCGCGGGCCTTGAGAATCTTGAACACCAGGTCCTGCCGCGGGATCGCCGCCACATCCGCGAACCCCTCGCGGTGCGCGACCTTGTGCAGCTCTTCCAGCGTCATCTCCTGGAGCTCGGCGATGCTCACCGTCTCCGAGCTGCCGGGCTTGATGTCCCCGCTCTTGATCGCCCGCTCGAGTTCCGCCGCTTCCCGCTCCAGCTCCTCATCGCTGGGCAGGAAGTGGTCCAGCCGCTGGCTCTGGTTCATCAGCGACATGCCCGGCCCTGGGCCGGCCATCCCGCCGCCCATGCCCCCCATGCCCCCGCCCTTGCGACGCTTCTTCTTCCGCCGGAACCCCCGCTCCATCATCCCCCCGCCGTACGGCGGGTAGTTCCCGCCCCCACCGCCACCACCACCCCCACCGCTCCCACCACCGCCCCCGCTCCCGTTGGCCGGGTAGGGCTGGTTGTACGAACGCTGCTCCTGCCGCCCCTCGCCCTGCGGACGAGACTCCTGCTGCCGCTGCTCCTGCATCGGACCTCCTTGACGGGGGCCATCCTGACGCGGCGCCTCCGGACGCGCCTGCTCCTGGCGAGACTCCTGACGGGGCTCCGGTCGGGGCTGCTCCTGCCGCGATTCCTGACGAACCGGCTCCTGCCGGGCCTCACGCGACTCCCGCGGGGCCGCCGGCGCCTCAACGTCCTTCTTTACCGCCGTCCGCCGCGGCTTCTCTTCGGCCTTGCTCTTCTCTTCCGCCTTCGTCTGGGATGCCTTCGCCATTGAGTCCTTCCACGCCATGCCGGACCATCGCCCGGGCTTGAGCCTTGAGTTGTAAAGGGGCTTGAGGGGCCCGCGGGCCCCCGTCTCTCCAGGACGCTCTTACGCATCCCGCACCGCCCGGGGCGGCTCTTCCATCATCACCAGTCAAAACCCGCGCTCCCGCGGCTGCACAACAGCCGCCCGCACGAGCACTTCCACGAGTTCAGGGAGGAACGGGTTCGCTGAGCCCGACGCCTTTGCCGTCGGGGGCCTTGCCCGCTCGCATCACTATAGCCGACCTTCCCCGTCTACGCCAAGCCCGCCTTGGGCCGGGCCCCGTCCACCCCGCCCCGACAAACCCGCCTGCATTGCCTGCAAAGCCTCTTCCACACGCCCTTTGAGCGCCTCGGGCGTGGAATCGTTCACCACCACCACATCGGCCCGACGCCGTTTCTCCTCCAGCGAAAGCTGCGCTTTCTCCCGCCGATCCAGCTCCGCCTCGTCCCACCCCCGCGACGCCCTCACCCGCTCTACCCGCTGCTCCCGCGGCGACTCCACGAACACCACCACATCGCACTCCGCGTCCGACCCCGCCTCAAACAGCAGCGGCGCATCCACCACCACCCCCGGCCGCCGCTCCCGCGCCGCCCGCTCCACCAGCTCCGCCCGCCCCGCCTTCACCAGCGGATGGACCAGCCCCTCCAGCCGCGCCCGCTCGGCCGGATCGCCGAACACGATCCTCGCCACCGCACCCCGATCCACCCGCCCCTGTGCATCCAGGATGCTTTCTCCCCACCACCGCACCAGTTCGGCCTTCACCTCCGGCCGCTCCAGCGCCTCCTTCGCGTCCTTGTCCGAATCCACCACCAAAAACCCAAGCCCGCCCAGCACCCCCGCCACCGCCGACTTCCCCGCCCCGATCCCTCCGGTCAGCCCGATCACGAGCGGCCCGCCACCCGGATGGCCGTCTTCGGGCCGTGCCACTTTCCCCCCAAGGCCCGCCACCTCATCCACCGCCTTCCGCACCACCCGCATCACCTCGTCCGGCCGGTCAAGCTCCACCCACACCACCTCGTACCCCGCCGTCCCCGC
>JAEYTB010000044.1 GCA_023434205.1 Planctomycetota bacterium
CTCCTCACCACCACGCTCGACCCCGCAACCCTTGCCACCTACCGCGGCCTCCTCGGCCACTTCCACATCCAGGCCAACAAGATCGACCCCGGCCCCGCCTTCGACTGGGACCGGGTCATCACCGGCGCCCGCGCCCTCAGGCGCGACCCCTAGAGCCGGCCCGCCGCTCCCTGCCGGCTCAACGCCAGTTTCACAGCGATCCGGCATGCTCGGGCATGAACACGCCCCGGCCCTTCCGTGAAGAAGCCCTCGAGTTGTTCACCCGCGCGTGGGGCAAGCCCACCATCATCCCCACACCCGAGGGCAACCTCTACCGATGGAAGCTGGAGCGGCCCACCGGGGCGCACGTCGCCATCTATGTCACGCTCGACTCGCCCGAGCAGCCCGCCATCGCACACGTCATGATCTCCCACCCCGGCCACCCGGACCCCATCACCTCGCTCGTCATGAGAACCTGCGCCGAGCTGGAGGCCGCGATCGACATGGTGCGGGCCCGCCTCGAGGGATAGTCGCCAGCGAGAACTCATCGTTCCGCCTTCGCGGCTTCGCTCCCCTTCCGCGACCTTCGCGTTGACCCCATCAAAAAACCGCCCGCGCGATCCAAGTCGCGCGGGCGGCTGTTGGCGTGTTGAGCAGGTCGACTTACTGGCCCGAACGGCCCTGGCCACCGCCGCTCCCGCCGCGGTTGCCGCCGCTGTCGTCGCGCCGGCCCGGCGTCTGCCCGCCGCCGCCGATGTTGTCGCGGTTCTGCACCGTCGTGCCCAGGTCTTCTTCCTGCTGCTGGCCCTTGAAGCCCTGGCTCCCGATGTCCTGACCCTTGTTCATGCCCTGGCCCCGGTTCTGGCCGTACACGCCGCCCTGGTTCCCCTGGTTCTTGTTCATGCCGCCCTGGCCCTGCTGCCCGCCCAGGTTCTGCTGGTTGCCCTGGTTCGGGTTGTTGCGGTTCTGATTGTCACGGTTCTGGTTCTCAGCCATGTGTTGGCACCTCTCGAGCGCGGTCACAAGCCCGGGCCCGCCGGTCCAATCAGGCGAGGACACCCGTGCTCTTGCACACACCATGCCCGCGCGCCCGCGGCACACCATGAACGCAGGTTGAATCCCCGCACCTACCCTCCAGCAGGAGACCACCATGACGCCAGCCCGCGCTGACCTGGACCGGCTGGACCGCGCCATCGCCGGGTGGATGCGCCGACACGGCATCCGCCTCACCCGCTACTCGCTCGCTGCCGTCTTCATCTGGTTCGGGGCCCTGAAGCCCTTCCGCATCAGCCCCGCCGACGACCTGGTCAAAAACACCGTCTACTGGCTCGACCCGGACTGGTTCATCCCGTTCCTGGGCGTGTGGGAGGTCGCCATCGGCGTTGGCCTGCTCATCCGCCCGCTCAACCGCCTCGCCATCCTGCTGCTCTTCCTCCAGATGCCCGGCACCATGCTCCCGCTCGTGCTCCTTCCGGACGTCTGCTTTACGCACATCCCCTGGGCGCCCACGCTCGAGGGTCAGTACATCATCAAGAACCTGGTGCTCATCAGCGCCGCCATCGTGGTGGGCGGCATGGTCCGCCATCACAGCGACGAGCCGCCCGATCAAGCCCCCTCGGCCGGCGCTTTCGACGCCAGCAGCTGATCGATCCGCGCCCCGTCCATGTCCACCACTTCCAGCCGCCACCCGTGCCAGTCGGTGGTGTCCCCCTTGGTGGGGATCCGCCCCATCAGCGCCAGCACCAGCCCCGCCGCGGTGCTCACGTCCGGCGCGGTCTCCTCCGCATCGGCGGGCACGTGCAGCAGCGCGAACAGCTCGTGCAGCGGCACCCGCCCGTCGATCAGCCACGAGCCGTCGCTCCGCCGCTTGGCGCCCGGCATCGACTCCTGCCCCCGCCGCGCGATGTCGCCCACCAGCGCCGCCGTCACGTCGTTGAGCGTCACCAGCCCCAGCGTCCCGCCGTGCTCGTCCACCACGAACGCGATGTGCGACTTGGTGTTCTTGAACAGGTCCAGCACCCGCAGCGCAGGCATCGACTCGGGCACGAAGATCGGCTTGCGCGCCACCTTCACCACCGGGAAGTCCGCCCCCGCCAGCAGCCCGTACGAGATCAGGTCCTTAATGTGGACAACGCCCGTCAGCTCGTCCATGCTCTCCTTGCACACCGGGAAGTGCGAGAAAGGGCTCGTCCCCACCAGCACCTTCAACTCCTCGATGCTCGTGGTCTCCGGCACCCACACCACCTCCGTCCGCGGCACCATCAGGTCCCGCACCGTGAGGTCGCCCACCCGCAGCACCCGCTGCAAAATCCCGTGCTCCTGCGCCGTAAACACGCCCGTCGTCGCCGCCCGCGCCACGATGGCCTGCACGTCCTCTTCCGAGACGTCGTCGTCGGTCCGCTGCTTGACCCCCAGCCCCCGCAGGATCAGCTCGGTGGAGCTTGTCAGCACCTTGACCGGCCACGCCGCGATCCGCGAGAGAAAGTCCAGCGGCCGCGCGATGGCCGTGGCGATCGCCTCCGGGTGCGCCAGCGCCAGCCGCTTGGGCACCAGCTCCCCCAGCACCAGGGAGAAGTAGGTGATCGCCAGCACCACGATGCCCAGCGCGATCTCAGGGGCGAACTCGGCGATCGGCTCCCACCGGGCCAGCACCTCCGCCAGCCGCCCCGACAGCGCCTTCTCGCCAAAGGCGCCCGCGAGGATGCCCACCAGCGTGATGCCCACCTGCACCGTGGAGAGGAACCGCGTGGGGTCGCGGCGCAGCGTGAGCGCCTTCAGGGCGCTGCGGCTGCCCCGCGCCGCTTCCTGCTGCAGCCGCGAGGCCCGCGAGGTCATCATCGCCAGCTCCGACATCGCGAAGATGCCGTTGAGCAGCAGGAGGAAGATCAGGACCAGGATGGCGATCGTCATGGCCCCTCATTATCGCGATTTCCCCCGACCGCGTCGGGCCCCAGCCCCGCCAGTTTCGCGCTGAACTCCTCCCGGCGCTCCCGGTCCCCCAGCTTCCAGAACAGCTCCACGGCACGCTCCCACAGCCCCCGAGCCTCGCCCGGCCTGCCGCGCGCACGCGCGATGTCTCCCAGGTTTGCCAGCGCACTCGCCGCCACCGGCAGGAAACCCACCCGCTCCGCGACCGCGAGCGCCTCCTGATACAACCCCGCGGCACGCTCCAACTCGCCCGCCGCCTCCGGGATCAGCCCCAGGTTGCACAGGTCCCTCGCCTCCCCCTCGGCGCACCCGATCCGCCGGTCGAGCTCCAGCGCTCGCGTGAGCATCGCCTCCGCCCCCGGGCGGTCGCCGCGGAAGTGCAGCAGCAGCCCCAGGTTGTTCCACGCCCGGGCCGCCTCCGCCGATTCCGCCGGCGCCACCGCAAGCCGCCTCCGGATCAACGCCTCGGCCTCGTCCAGGCGCCCGCACCGGAAGTGGAACTGGTAGCCCAGGAACAGCAGGCGAGGGTCGGTGGTGCGCGCCATCGCGTCGTCTATCACGCCCCGCGCCCGCTCGCGCTGGCCGCGGTCGCAGAGCGTTACGGCCTCAACGAGCGCCCCGCACACCTGCTGCGCACGCTCATCGCCCGCCGCGCGGGCTTCCTCCGCCGCGGCCCGCAGCCCGTCGAGCGTGGTGGGGGAGAACAGGCTCACACCTTCACCTTCTTCCACGTCCCGCGCCGGAACAGCCAGATCCCCACCAGCCCCGCGGAGGATTCCGCGGCGACGATCGACCAGTAGACCCCCTTGGGCCCCAGCCCTTCCCCGCCGAGCTTCATCGCCAGCCAGTACGCCAGCGGGATCTCGAAAATCCAGTAGATGAAGAAGTTGAGCTTGGTCGGCGTGAGCGTGTCGCCCGCGCCGTTGAACGCCTGCGGCATGACCATGCCCCACGCGAACAGCAGGTATCCGTACGCGACAATGCGCAGGCACTCCGACCCGTGGGCCACCACCTCGGGGTCGGTCGTGAAAATTCGGACCAACTGCTGCGGGAAGACCACGTACACGACCGAGACCAGCAGCAGGAAGACCATGTTGACCCAGCCGGTGATCCACACCGACCGCTCCGCACGGTCTGGCTGGCCCGCGCCCAGGTTCTGCCCCACCAGCGTCGCCGCGGCGTTGGACACGCCCCACGCCGGCAGCAGCGTGAAGATGAAGATCCGCATGGCGAGGGTGTAACCCGCCACGGCGCCGCTGCCGAACTCGGAGATGATCCGCACCAGGAATAGCCACGACGAGGTGGCGATGATGAACTGCCCGATCCCGCCCACGGATGTCCGCACCAGCCGCCACATCACCTCGGGGTGCAGGTGCAGGTGCCAGGCGGCGACGCGGATGTGCTTGGCGCCCCGCAGCAGCACCCAGAGCTGCATCAGGACGCCCACGCCGCGCCCGATGTTGGTGGCGATCGCCGCGCCCTCGATCCCCATCGCCGGGACGGGCCCCCAGCCGTAGATGAGCAGGGGGTCGAGGACGATGTTGAGGCCGTTGGCGACCCAGAGCACGCGCATGGCGACCGCGGCGTCGCCCGCGCCGCGGAAGATGGCGTTGATGACGAAGAGCAGCATGATCACGGCGTTGCCGCCGAGCATCCACGCGGTGTAGCGGTAGCCGTGGGCCAGCGTCCAGTCGTCGGCTCCCATCAGCCGCAGCAGGTCCTTGGAGAAGAAGATGCCCGCGAGGGCGAAGGGCAGGCTCGCGGCGACGGCGACGATCACGGCCTGCACGGCGGAGTCCGCCGCGCCTTCCTTGTCCTTCTCACCGATGCGGCGCGACACCAGCGCGGTGGTGCCCATGGCGAGGCCGATGGCCACGGCGTACATGATGGTGAGCATCGACTCGGTCAGGCCGACGGTGGCGATCGCGGACGGGCCCAGGTCGGCGACGAAGTAGACGTCCACGACCGCGAAGACCGACTCCATGACCATCTCGAGCATCATGGGGACGGCGAGGAGGAGGATGGCCCGGCCGATGGGGCCTTTGGTGTAGTCCATCTCCGTGCCGCGGACGGCGTTGATGAGGTCGCGCCAGAGGCCTGGGCGGAGGTCGGAAGTCATGCGGATTGGTCAACGATGGTCTTGAAGCCGCCGTAGGCCATGCGCGTGACGTCGAAGGGCATGGGTGACTGCGTCATCATCTTGAGGATGCGCGGGTCCTTCATGACCTTTGCGTTCACGCGGTCGCGGTGGGCTTTGTTCTTGTAGACGATCCAGGAGAAGATCACGGCCTCGCTGGCCTTGGCGCCGGCGGAGGTTGCGAAGCCGGTCATGCCCTTGGCTTTGAGGTCGTCGCCGACGCACTCGCGGTACTCGAGGGCGCCCAGCTCCATCCAGATCTTGCCGGCCTTCGCGGCCATTTTGCGGTAGGCGGCGAGGTTCTTCTTCGGGACGGGGATGAGGAATCCGTCAACGTACGGCATGCGCGGTCTCCTTTGCGGGGGTTTGGGGCGCGGACTCTATGGCGCGGGCCTCGACGATGAGGGTGTCGTCGGAGGGGCGGCCGGCGCGGTGGCGGTTCACGGCGTCCATGAGTGCTTTGGCGGGCGCGGCGGGGCGGGACTGGAGCAGGGCGCGGATGCGCTCGACGCCGAAGTCGTCGCCGGTGCTGTCGCGGGCTTCGGCGGCGCCGTCGGTGTAGGCGAGCAGGCAGTCGCCTGGTGCGAATGGGATGGACTGGGGCGCGGGGTCGAAGAGCTCTTCGTCGACGACGCCGAGCATGACGGCGGTGGAGGCAAGGTCGTGGGTGTGGCCCGCGGCGGTGCGCACGAAGGCGGTTGGGTGGCCGGCGCTGGCCCAGACGATGGCGCCGTCGTCGATGCGGAGGACCAGGGCGGTGGCGTAGACGCCCTGGGGGGCGAGGGCGGCGCAGGCGTAGGTGTTGAGGTTCATGAGGACGTGGCCGGGGCGGCCGGACTCGCCGGCGGCGGTGGGGTAGTGGGAGAAGAAACGCTGGAGCTCGCCGTGGAGGCGGTTGACGGCGAGGGCGGCGGCGATGCCGTGGCCGGAGACGTCGATGAGGGCGAGGGTGACGGGGCCGGTGGGGTCGGCGTGGACGTAGAGGAAGTCGCCGCCGATTTCGCGCATGGGCTCGTAGCGGTAGGCGATGCCGGCGGCGGAGAGGGTGTCGGGGTCGGGGAAGAGGGCCTCGTGGAGGCGGCGGGCCTGGGAGAGCTCGGCGGAGATCTCGCGGGCCTCGCCGGAGAGGGTGTTGTAGCGTTCGCGGAGCCGCTCGGCGCGGAAGTGGAAGTCGAAGGCGCGGTAGCGCCAGGCGCTGTAGGCGGTGCCGATGATGGTGTAGCCGGCGAGGAGGATGGCGAGCTCGAGGCCCAGGTCCGCGGGGACGCGGAGCATGAAGGCGAGCACCGCGGCGCAGATGGAGGCGCAGGCGATGGTGATGATGCCGGACTCGCACAGGCGCATGGGGATCAGGGCGCAGGCGAGGCAGAAGAGAACACCCAGGGCGTTGACCGCCTGGTAGCCGGTGTCCTCCATGGTCTTGGCGGCGTGCTCGGGGGCCCACGAGGGGACGTTGGCCCAGGCGGCAAGGACCTCCATGGTGACGGCGATTCCCACGGCGACGATGGTGACGGCGCTGAGCAGGCGGACGAGCTGGGTGCGGGCGTGGCGGGCCGGGCGGGCGAGGAGGAGGTAGATGAGGGCGGGGCCGTAGATGAGGGTGAGGGCGAGGCAGGTGGCGGCGTGCATGAGCGACTCGGACGAGTCGCCGCGTTGCTCGGCGGTTGCGTCGGCGGGGAGGCGGATGACTTCGCGGAGGTTGAGGGCGAGGGCGATGACGCCCAGGGCGAAGGCTCCGGCGCAGTAAATGATGAAGCGGCGGCGCAGGACGCGGGCGCGCTGGGCGTCGAGGCCGGCGAAGAAGGCCTCGTCGGCGTCGTGTGGGGTGAGGGG
>JAEYTB010000094.1 GCA_023434205.1 Planctomycetota bacterium
CGCTGGCCCATGAACTGGCGGAACAGCTCGTTCTGGCCGTCGACGCCGGTGTTGGGGACGTAGATGTAGCCGACCTGGCCGTCGGACTGCTCTTCGACATACTTGCGGTTCTTCTCGATCCAGGCGCGCGTGCGGAGGGCCTGCTCGCCGCCCAGGGGCTTGAGCAGCACATCGCGGGCGTGCTCGTCGATGACCGGGTTCTTGCCGAAGGTCACGGTGGTGGGGCGGTTGGCGGTGTCGATGAAGGCGGCCCAGGGGTCCTTGGAGGTGTCCACCGGGACGCCGTTGACGGCGAGCAGGTAGTCGCCGACGCCGACGTTGACGCCGGGCTGGCTGAGCGGGCCGCGGGCGTCCACATCCCACGGGGCGCCCTCGTGGATGGCCTTGATGCGGTAGGCCTGCGTGTCGCCGTCCTTGAAGAGCTCGAAGTCGCAGCCGAGCATGCCGACGTTGAGGCTGGGCTGCTGCTCGACATCGCCGGGGCTGGTGACGTAGGCGTGGCCGATGTTAAGCTCGGAGATCATCTCGCCCAGGATGTAGGCGAGGTCCTCGCGGCTGGTGGCGTCCTCGACCATGCGGCCGTAGTGCTCGCGCATCTTGGGCCAGTCGACGCCGTGCATGGTGGGCTCGTAGAAGTAGTCGCGCTGGATGCGCCAGACGTCGTGGAAGATCTGGCGCCACTCGTTGCGCGGGTTGATGGAGACCTTCATGCCGGCGGTGGGGACGGTGGTGGGCTTTCCGCCACCCGCGGCGGGGTCGAGGACCTGGAGGTTGCCCCCGCGGGCGACCAGGAGCTTCTTGCCGTCGGCGGAGAGCTCGAGTCCGCCGCCGCCGGCGATGACCTGCTTCTCGTCCTTGGCGTCGTCGGAAAGGTCGAAGACCTTGATGGCCGACTCGTTGCTGGCGCGGCGGGTGGAGTGGCGGATGTAGATGAGCTTGCCGTCGTGGGCGACCATGAGCTGGCTGAAGTTGCCGGGGGCGACGGGGAGCTGGACAGCACGGCGCTCCATGTCGTCGAGGTCGATCTTGACGGGCTTGGTTTTGTCGGCTTCCGCGGCCTTGTCGGGCTCGGCGGACCCGCCCGCGCCCTTGCCGGTGCGGCGGCAGGAGAACTCGCCGGTCGCGTTGTCGGAGGCCTCCCAGGTGCCGGAGACATCGTCGCCCTTGACGGAGCCGGTCATCGTGATGGTGGTCTGGCCGACGGTGACGGTGAGCGTCACGGTGCCGCTGGGCTTGTCGAAGGTCCCGTTGATGGAACCATTGCCGCGCGGGGTGGACATCGTGCCCGTGACCTTGCCGTCGGGGTGGAGGTTGAGGGTCATGGAGAAGGTCATGCCCTCGGCGGGGAAGTTCTCGCCCTGGCCGGTGGCCTTGCCTTCCCAGGAGCCGCTCAGGCCGTCGTCGGGGGCGGCGTCGGGTTTGCCGTTCGCGTCCTTGGAGTCGCCGTCGTCCTTCTTCTCGGCGTCGTCCTTGCTCTCGCCGTTCTTGGCGTCCTTCTTGGGCTCGTCCTTCTTGAACTCCTCCTCGTCGCTCCTGGGGGCGAAGGGGCTCTTCTGGTCGGCGCGGAGCGGGAGGACGTAGAGGAGCTGGGTGCCGGTGTAGGCGAAGGTGCTGTCGATGTCGGCGTAGGTGGGGGCCTCGATGGAGCGGTTGCTGGTGAAGAAGAGGTAGTCGCCCTTGCGGTCGAAGCAGGGGCTCTGGCTGCTGAACATGGGGCTGGTGACGCGGGTGGCCTTGGCCTCCTTCACGTTGTAGACCCAGACGCAGTTGAGGCGGGAGTCCTCATCGGCGCGGGCGTAGGTCAGCCACGCGGAGTCGTGGCTCCAGGTGGGGTAGAACTCGTTGCCGAGGGGGTCCTCATCAATCAGGGTTGGCTCTTTGACGTCGCCTTCGGCGGACGCCTCGACCAGCCAGGCGCGGCCCCCCTTGTCGGTCAGCACGATGTGCTTGCTGTCGGGGCTCCACGTGGGGTTGAAGCGGAAGCCCGCGCCCATGCTGGTGAGCTTGCGTGGGCCGGCCATGGTGTGGAGCAGGCTGGGCTGGGGGCTGTCCGACTTGTCGGCGTCCTTCTTGGCGGGTGAGGCACGGCCGTCGGAGGAGCGGATATAGAGCTCGTACTCGCCGCTCTCGTCGGAGAGGTAGGCGATCCAGCGGCCGTCGGGGGACCAGGCGGGCATGCGCTCGAAGACGCCGTCGGAGGAGGTGAGGTTGCGGACCACGCCTTCCTTGGCGGGGGCGCTCCAGACGTCGCCGCGGGCCTCGATGGCGACGCGCTTGCCGGTCGGAGAAATGCCGGCGCTGGTGATGAACTTCGCGGCGTCCACAGTCCGGGGGCGGATCGTGGGGCGTGCGCCCGGGATGGTGACGTTGACGACGCGGTCCTTGTTGTTGGAGAGGTCGAGCAGGCGGAGCTCGCTGCCGAGCTGGAAGACGATCTCGCCCTTGCCGCTGTCGCCGGGGCCGATGCTGGGGAAGCGGACGTCGTTGTCGGCGTGCCTGGTGATCTGCTCGCGCTTGCCGGACTTGAGGTCGAAGGACCAGATGTTGAGGCGGTGCTCGGGGCCGTTGTCGCTGAGATAGTAGACGACGCCGGTGTTGCCCTTGCTCTTGCCGTCCTCGCTGGCGGGGGCCCACATGGGCAGCGTGTCGGTGCCCTCCCAGTCGGTGATCTTGCGGCTGGTGTTGTCCTTCAGGCTGAAGAGCCAGACATCCGTGGCCATGCCGCCGCGGTAGCGCTTCCAGGTGCGGGATTCGGTGGAGTGCGGGGTGTAGGCGAGCCAGACGCCGTCGGGCGAGACGGCGCCGAAACCGCCGTAGGGGACGGGGAGCTGCTCGGGGAGCCCGCCGTTGCTGGGGACGGAGAAGAGCTGGGTCTGGCGTCCCAGGCCGCCCATCCCGGCGGCCATGTAGAGGAGCTTGCCGTCGGGCGTCCAGTCGGAGAGGTTCTCCGTCGCGGGATGATGAGAGACGCGCGAGGGGATGCCGCCCTTGAGCGGGAGGGTGTAGATATCACGGTTGCCGTCGTAGTTGCCGATGAAGGCGATGGACTGGCCGTCGGGGCTGAAGCGGGGGAACGCTTCGGTGCCGGGGGGGCTCGCGAGGGGGCTGGCCTCACCGCCGGTCTTGGCGACGGTCCAGATGTCGTTCGCGTACACGAAGCAGATGCGGTCCTTGCTCACGTCCGGGTACCGGAGCATCGCTCCGGAGGGCCGGGTGGCCTGGTTCTGAGCGACGGCAAGCCCTGCGCACGCGGCGAGCATCCCCGCCGCGGCAAACGTCCAACGCATGGTGTTTCTCACGAGTAGATTCCTCTGCAACCACCCCTGGTGTGCGAGGGGGTAGGGTAGCAGGAGCGCCGGGATTCGGGAGTGAGGGGCCCCGCGCGGAACTCCAGGGTGCGGGTGCCTGTAGGATCGTGCGTGGGCTGCTTCGTGTGCATCTATCTGTTCGCGAGCGTCGCGGCGTTCCTGGGGGTCGAGCGGCGCGAGGGCGGCGCCACCGGGCTGTGCGGATCGTGCAGGTACGACCTTGCGGGCCTGAGTTCCGCGTCGGTGTGCCCGGAGTGCGGGTCGGCGAAGCGGGAGGTGTCGGGAGGCTGGTCGGAGATCGTGGTGCGGAGAGGGGCGTTCCCGGTGTGGTGCGTCACGCTGGTGGTGCTGCTGTTCTGCCTCATGGAGACGGACCTGCTTCGGGCCGCGATCGATTACCCGTGGCGGGTCCGCTCGCAGAACTGGCACTACCAGCCCACCGACACGCCGGTCGAGCCCGTGTTCATGGCCTTGGCGCTTGCGCCGCTGCTGGGGCGTATCCGCGGGCCGTGGCTCGGGGTGGGCGCGACGCTGCTGCTGATCGGCGCGGCGTACCTGGCGGGGGTGTGGTGGACGCTCCGGTGAGATGAGTTCGGCGGATGAGCATGAATTCACCTGCCCGAGCCGGGCTTGCGATGCCGCGACACCGGCTCAGGCACCGGGTGAGCGAGTTCTCACCATCCACTGACCAACTTCGAAGCGGGAGGGTTGCACCTTTGACCCACTCAGCCCGAGCGCGTCGCCGGGCACTCTTCGAAAGGGATTGCACATGCACAACAGCAAGAGAGCGATCATGCTCGGCGCCGCGGCTGTCGCCGCGGGGGTGGGTGGCGCCGCGATGGGAGCCACGGTGGACCTGACCACTCCCGGTTCGTCCGGGACGGTTCGCGGGGCCCTGTACCAGTCGGCGGACGCCGAAGGCGCGTACGGGGCGGTGAACCCGTTCCTGCGCTTCCAGTCAACGATGACCTCGCCCCAGGGCTACAACACCTCGGCGCGGCCGCTGCGCTTCAACGAGGACGGTCTGGGCAGCGCCACCCGCAACCTGCAGGTGAGCGACCTGACGGTCTTCAACGTCGGCGGGGTGGACTACTTTGAGTTCCTGTTCGACGCCAACGAACCCGGCGGGCCCGGGCAGGACACGGTCAGCATCAACCAGATGATCGTGTACACAAGCCCGAACGGCGACAAGCGGACGAACTCGATCTCGACGCTGGGCACGGTCCGCTACAGCCTGGACGCGACCGGCGACAACAACACGATCACCGTTCGCGACGTGAACCAGGGCGAGAACGCGGTGGATGCGCGCATCCTGATCCCGGTGTCGGCGTTCGGCGACGCGTCGATGAACGACTACATCTACCTGTTCGCGCGGCTGGGCGATACCGCCGCGGCGCAGGGCGGGTTCGAGGAGTTCTCGGTGCGGGTGCAGACGGTGGTGATCCCGCTCCCCACGGCCGCGGGCCTGGGCATGGCGGGCCTGGCGGGGCTGGCTCTGCGGCGCCGCCGCTGAGCGTGTAAGCGATCAGCCTGAGCAATCCTGAGGGCCGGCGCGCGAGCGCCGGCCCTTTTTGCTTTGGGGGGTAGACTGGCGTGCATGGAAGTCGGGTTGGCGCAGATCGGGTCGGTGCTGGCGCTGGGCGCGGTCGGGGTGTGCGCGTACGCGTATCTGGCGCCGGCGAGCGGGGTGTTTCTTCCCTCGATTTCACGCGGCAGGGGAGCGGGAGTAGCGCTCACGTTCGATGACGGGCCCACGCCGGGCGGGACCGGGGCGGTGCTCGATGTGCTGGCGCGGGAGGGGGTGAGCGCCGCATTCTTTGTGATCGGGGGGAACGCGGCGAGGTGGCCGGACCTGGTTCGGCGGATGCACGCGGAGGGGCACATCGTGTGCAATCACACGTACGACCACCTGCCGCTGGGGGCGCTGCGGCCCCCGGCCTTCTGGCGTGAGCAACTGCGCCGCACGGACGAGGTGATCGAGTCGACCATCGGCGTGAGGCCCGCGTTCTTCCGGCCGCCGCTGGGGCACAAGTCGGTGTGGATGAGGGGCGAGGTGCGCCGGAGCGGGAAGGTGACGGTGTCGTGGTCACGCCGCGGGCTGGACGGGGTCGCGACGACGGCGGACCGGATCGTGGGGCGGATTGTGCCGCGGACGCGGGCGGGTGACATCGTGCTGCTGCACGACGGGCGTGAGTCGTGGTCGCGGCGGGACCCTGGGCCGATGCTGGGGGCCTTGCCGCGGGTGATCGAGGGTGTCCGCGGGCGGGGGCTGGGGTTTGAGCGGCTGGACCGGCTTTTGGGGCTGGAGCCCTACTTGGCGGCGGCGACATGCGCGGGGGCGAGCGGGTCGTCGGCGGGCTGATCGACGCCGGGCCACTGGGGGTGGGGCAGGGGGAGGAGCTTGCGGGTGAGGAGTGTGATGTGCAGCAGCACGGCGCGGGAAGTGTCGAGCCAGGGGCGGTAGTGGCTGATGCGCTGTGAGCGGGGGAAGTACTTGCAGGAGACGGGGACTTCGAGGATGGGGACGCCGGCCCAGGCGGCGCGGGTGATGACCTCCATCTCGTACCCGTAGCGGCTGGAGCGGACGGGGATGGCGGCGAGCATGTCGAGCGGGTAGACGCGCATGCCGCACTGGCTGTCGCCGACGCGGACGCCGCACTCGGCACGGATCAGCAGGTTGGAGAGCTTGCGGCCGAAGCGGTTAGAGGCGGGATAGTTGCTGATGGTGCGGCTGCGGAGGCCGAGGACGAGGGCGCAGGGGTTTCGGGCGGCGGCGGCGAGGAGGTCGGGGGCTTGCTCGGGGCTGAGCTGGCCGTCGGTGTCGAGGGTGAGGGCGTGGGTGCGGCCATGGGCGTGCGCGGCGGCGAAGGCGGT
>JAEYTB010000104.1 GCA_023434205.1 Planctomycetota bacterium
TCGCGGCGAAGGTTTTCCGCATCGGCGTGCTGATGTACGGCCGGCCGCCCAACCTGGCGACGCTCATCAAGTGGGCCCGCATGGCCTGACCGGAGGCCGGGGAGGGAAGCGGAGTGGCCAAGCTGAAGGCCAAGCTGAAGGAAGTGGGGGGGTACACGGCCTTCGAGCTGTACGAGCGGGCCGTGACGGGGGGCAGCGCGCTGGCGCGGTTCCTCGCGGGCCTCCACGGCGGGCGCCCCACGCTGCTCGCGGAGGACTTCTCCGGCTCGGCGGCCCTGGCGCGGGCGTGGGTCAAGCTCAGCCCCTTGCACAAAGCCATCGCCATCGACCGCGACCGGGCGGCGCTCGACGCGATCCCGCCGACGCCGCGTCTCACCGTTCGCCGCCAGGATGTGCTGGAGACTAAGGGCAAGGTGGACATCATCGCGGCGACGAACTTCCCCATCGGCTACTGGCACACGCGGAGGGAACTGCTCGGGTACCTGCGGGCGTGCCGCGGGAGGCTCAAGCGCGGCGGGGTGTTCGTCGCCGACCTCTACGGCGGGCCCTCGGCGTGGCGGGTCCACAAGCGGTCCAAGAGCCTGAAGCTCGAGGACGGCGCCACGCTGCTCTATACGTGGGACCAGCAGGCCGCCGACGGCCTGACAGGGCGGGTGCGCAACGCGATCCACTTCCGCGTTAAGCCGCGCCGAGGCAGCCCGGTGGTGTACAAGGACGCCTTCACTTACGACTGGCGGCTGTGGTCGATCCCCGAGCTGCGCGACGCGCTGGACGAGGCGGGGTTCAGAGCCACGGAAGTACACGACCGCCTTGGGGCCGCGATCGACCACCTGGGCAGCGTGCACACGCGGCCCGTGGAAGAGGGCGAGCTGGACGAGGACTACGTGGTGTACGTCGCGGCACGGGTGTAGAGCTACAGCGCCGGCTCGGCGTTGGCCAGCGGATGCCCGTCCTTGGCGGGCCTGGGCGGGGTGCGCCCCACCCGTGGCCACAGCCGGTCGCGCAGCGCGAGCGAAGGGATCTCCACGGCCTTGGCCATCGCCATGCCCACCACCACGCTGGCGGTTACGAGCATGGCGAAGGTCGCGACGTAGGGCAGGTGGATGCCGCGCTGCGCGAGCATCGACTCGGTGAAGTGGATCACCAGCATGTGCCACAGGTAGATGGAGTAGGAGCACACGCCGATCGCGGCGATGAGCTTGAGGGGCCGCTGCACCACCGGCGAGGAGGGCAGCTTCGTGTCGAGGAACACGAGCATCAGGCTCCCCGTGCCGATGGTGACAAAGAACAGGCCGATGGTCTGGATGTAGAGCGACCAGAACGACATGAACGTGAGCGGCAGGAAGCCCAGCACGCCCAGTCCCACCAGCGCCCACCGCCAGCGGCGCACGAACGCCCACGTCCGCGCTTCCATGAACGTGACGCAGTACGCCAGCACCACGCCGAAGAGCAGCGTGTCGAGCCGCAGGTGCGTGCTGAAGATGTGCCGATTGACGATGTCCCACGCCTGCCCCGTGGAAACGCCCACGTACGTCCGCCACGCGGTGATCAGCAGGATGGTGACCGCCGCCACGGGGAGGAAGTGCGGGAAAGGCAGACGCGCGGGTGCCCCGGCGGTGGGGGGGCTGGGCGGCGGGGTCACCGTGTCCGGCCCGCCGCGATTCAGCGAGCCGCGACCCAGAACCAGCAGCAGCAGCGGGAGCAGAAGGTAGAAGTGCTCCTCCACGGCGAGCGACCACGTATGGATCCACAGGCCATGGTGGTAGCTCTGCAAGAACAGCAGCTCGGACCACAGGTGCGTGGAGGTGATCGACGTGCTGAACCCGCCGGGCAGCGCGATCCCCGTGATCGCCACCATGAGGACCGTCGCCGCGATCATGACGTAGAAGGGGGGGTAGATGCGGAAAGCGCGCCGGATCAGGAACCGCTTCAGGTTGAACGTCCCGGTGTCCTTCATCTCGCGGAAGAGCAGCCCCGCGATCAGGAACCCCGACAGCACGAAGAACACCTCAACCCCGACCCAGCCGCTGGCGTTCCATATTTTCAGTGGGAGGTAGATCGGCCTGGGGAGCTCCTCGGGCACCTTCTGCATGTGCCGCCCGAGCACCAGCAGCACGGCGACGCCACGCAGGATGTCGAGCTGAAGGACCCTCATGACTCCCTTCGCACCGTACTTCAGACGGCCGGCGGCAGGGGCAAAATCCTTCTCGCCCGGGCTTTGGCTACCCTGCATGATATGCCGCAAGTGGATACCAGCAAGGTTGTTGGGCACCGGGCCCCAAGCTACTCATCGCCCGCGGCGATGCACGCCGATGTGCGTGCGCTGGTCGCCGCGGACCGGCAGGGCGCACTCAGCCGGGTGGGCAACTGGACCCTCGGCCAGGCCCTTGGTCACCTGGCGGCGTGGGCCGACTTCGCGTTCGACGGCTACCCGATCAAGCCCCCGTTCTTTGTCCGCTGGCTGCTGAAGGGTCAGAAGCAGAAGTTCCTGCGCAAGGGGCTGCCGCGGGGTGTGCGCATGCCGAGGGTCAAGGGCGGGACGATCGCGACCGACGTGCTCGCCACCGATGAGGGCCTGCGGCGGTTCAACGCCGCGTGGGCCAGGCTCGAATCAACCCCGCCCACACAGCCCAACCCGGTCTTCGGCCCGCTCGCCCACCAGGAGTGGATCGAGATGCACCTGCGGCACGCCGAGCTCCACCTGGGCTACTTTGCGGTGGCGAGGGCGGAGGCTGTTGGGATGGGAGTGGGGGGGTGACGGGCATGCCCGGCAAGCCCGTCCTCTGTAGACATCCTCCTGGAGAGTGACCCCATGCAGTTGATCCCCGCGCAGCCATCAGATTGCCCCACGCTCTCACGCCTCATCTCGCTGGCCTTTGCAACCCCCAGCGACCAGGTGCAGGGGTGGCTCGACAACTCAGGCCTTGAGAACTTCCGCGTCCTGGTCGAGCGGCCCGGCGAGACGCCGATGGCGTGCTGCCTGCGGGTGCCGATGGGCCACTTCTTCGGCGGCCGGAGCGTGCCGGTACTGGGCATCGCCGGCGTCGCTGTGGCGCCCGAGCAGCGTGGGAGGGGCCTGGCCACCGTCATGATGCAGGAGGCGCTGCGCGAGGCGCGGGCGGAAGGAACCGCCCTGTCGTCGCTCTACCCCGCGACGCTGCCGCTGTACCGGCGCGTCGGCTACGAGCAGGCGGGGTACTGGTGCGAGTACCGGTTGCCGCTCTCGCGCCTGCGACTGGAAAAGGATGAACCCCAGGGCGGGGAGCGGCTGCGCGTCCGCGCGTACGACCCGGAAAAGGACCGCGCTAGCCTGACCCGCTGCTACACGGCGTTCGCGCTCCAGCACAACGGCATGCTCGACCGCGGCGACTACATCTGGGGCCGCATCTTCAAGCCCCGCCAGGGCGAGACCAGCGGCTTCGTCGTCGAGGGCGGTGGAGGACAGATCGAGGGGTACGTGTTCCTGCGCCAGGAACGCAACCCCGACTTCAAGCACGACCTGCACCTGACCGACCTCGCCGCTTCCACGCCCGCGGCGGGGCGGCGGATCCTCGACATGCTCAGCGACTTCCGCAGCATCGGCCACGAGCTGGTCTTCCACGGCGGCCCGGTCCACCCGCTCGTCACGCTGCTGGATGAGCAGAAGTTCCGGCTCACGCTCCGGGAATACTGGATGCTACGGATCGTCGACGTCGCCGCGGCGCTGACGGGGCGCGGCTACAACCCGCACGTGAACGCCGAGTTCACGCTGGAGGTCACCGATTCGACGCTGCCCGAGAACGCCGGACCGTGGCGCGTGAGCGTGGCCAACGGGAAGGCGGGCGTGAGCAGGGGGGGTGAGTCCGCGCGGGGAATGGTGAAGCTCAGCGAACGATCGCTCGCCGCGGCGTACTCGGGGTTTATGTCCCCGCAGCACCTGCGCTCGATCGGGCGGATGGAAGGCGATGAGCAGGGGGTGGCCGCGGCGAGCGCGGTGTTCGCGGCGGCGGCCCCCTCGCTCCAGGACATGTTCTAAATCCCGTAGGGCTCCCAGTTCTCGAACCTGGCGAACGGCGTCAGGCGGCTGGGAATATCGGCGCGCTGCCCCGGCGTGAGCACGCCGTCGATCTGCCGGCGGAAGTCACGGTCGAGCTCGAGGCGGTCGCGACGGGAAGCGTTGATCGGGTGGCTGTCGGGCAGCCAGGCGCCGTTGTAGTGCTCGTTCCGGCTGCTCATCTCGCCCGGGTTGCGGCCGGTGCCGCTCAGGGCCTCTTCAAGGACCTTGGCGCGGTGCTGCTTCTCAAAGTCGCGCCAGCCCGGGGCCGCGGCGAGCCGAAGGGTCCAGACGCGCTGCTCGTAGGCGGCTTTGATCGTTCTCAGTCGGGAGATCTGATCGGCGGTGAGCGACGGGAGGGCCTGCGCATCCTTGAGGTACTCGTCCACGCGGGAGGGCCGGCAGAGAGCCGGGTAGCACTTCTCGAAGTACGCTCGCTCGTAGGCCAGTTTCTGATCCCCCGACTCGCCCGCGAGCAGGCGGGCGTACCGGTCGTTCACGGCCTGGACCGCGAGGCGCGCATCAGTGACCGCCGTCCAGCACGAGCGGGCCTTGTCGGGGTCGCTCTTGATGGCCTTGGAGTACTCGTCCTTGTGGGCTTCCAGGGCGGCCTTGCGTGCAACGATCACGCGGTCGAGTTCTTCGCTGTACCGGTTCAGCAGGTCCTGGACCTGCTGGGTCTGGCCGGACTCCCCCAGCACATCCTCGGTAAGGCGGACGAGGTCCACGTTCTCGCCGCTCAGGATGCCCGTGGAAGCCAGCCGCACGCGCCGCAGCTCCCGCTCGACGATGGGCCAGCGGGCCTCCTCATCGCGCGTCAGCAGGCTCTTGAGGTCTTCCAGGAACGTCTTCTTGATCTGCTCAGAGCGAATGTTCCACTTCGCGATGCGGGCCCTGGCCTGATCGATCAGCCCGAGGTTCTGGAGCGTCTCGGCCCGCTCGATCTCGCCGGCGACGAACTCCCGGACCTCGGCGCCCTCGGACGCGAGCGTCCCCGCGTAGCCGTCGTACAGATCCTGAAGAGCCCGGAGCGACTCGCCCTGAAGGCCCAGCACCCGGATGATGACCTTGAGGTCGCGCTGGGTGATGTCCGGCCGGAAGCTGTTGGTCTCGTGCAGCAACGACATCGACATCGAGCCGTGCTGCCCCGCGGCGAGCGGTCCGATCATCAGGCACGCGGCGACCAGAACGGCACGAGCGATCCTCATGGGGCACCTCCGTGCCAGACAGGATGCCCAACCGGCCCCAGGCAGGCAAACACCCCTGCGGGACGGCCCGCAGGGGTGGGTTTTACATAACCTATCATCTGTCAATCTTGACAGATCACGCACCGCTGATACATCACTCAAGAATCCGAAACCGGCCATTCACCTGCCGCCGACCGTATCCCGACCCGCACGTTACCCGTCAAAACTGACCGATCAACCGCCGCCGTCATCGGTCAAAACTGGCGGATCATCGCCGCCTGATCGGTCAAAACTGAATGATCGGTCAACCCCCCGCGTCCCCCCTGGTTATTCCGAAAGCGCCGCAGCG
>JAEYTB010000118.1 GCA_023434205.1 Planctomycetota bacterium
CCGCTGGACCGCCCGCCTCCTCAGCCTGGGAACACTCGCCGTGGTCCTCGCGTTCGCCTTCGGCGAGGGCACCCCCCGCGCCAAAGAGTGGCTGCTGCTCGCCTTCTTCCCCATTGGCCTCATCATCGGGCTGGCCATCGCCTGGTGGCGCGAACTTCCCGGCGCCCTCATCGCGCTCGCCAGCATGGCCGCCTTCTACCTCGCCTGCCTCGCCGCGAGCGGCCGCGTCCCCACCGGCCCCTACTTCCTGCTGCTGGCCTCGCCCGCGCTGCTCTTCCTCGCCGCGGGCCTGCTGCGGCGCACCACGCCCGCACCCGCGCGGTAAGCCCTACTCCTCCTCCGCCTCCGGCAGCTCCACCTGCTCCGGCCCCGTCTTCGCCTCGCCAAAGATCGCCGTCCCCACCCGCACGATGTTCGCGCCCTCGCTGATCGCGACCTCGTAGTCCCCGCTCATCCCCATGCTCAGGATATTGAACGGGCTCTCCTCGCCGAACCCCATCGTGCTCATCTCCTCGAACAGCTCGCGGCAGCGCGCAAACGTCGGCCGGCTGTCCTCGGGGTTCTCGCTGTAGGGCGCCATCGTCATCAGCCCGCGCACCCGCACGTTGATCATCGACTGGATCTGCTCGGCCAGCGGGATCGCCGCGGGCAGCGGGCAGCCGTGCTTGTGCCCCTCGCCCGAGCAGTTCACCTGGATCAGCACCTCGATCACGTGGTCCTTGCGCAGCGCGATGTGCTGAAGCTCCTCCGCGATCCGCAGCGAGTCCACGCTGTGGATCAGCCGCACAAACTCCGTCACCTTCTTCGCCTTGTTCCGCTGCAGGTGCCCGATCATGTGCCACCGCACCCCGGCGTGCGCCCCCGGCAAAGACGCCACCGGCTTGAGCTCCACCCGCTTGCCGCCGCCACCGCCCGCCGCGAACAGCGTGTCGCTGATATTCGGCGCCAGCTTTTTCCCGCTGGGCACGATCTTCTGCCGGTTCAAAAACTCCTCGACGATCGCCGCGTGCTGGATCAACTGCTGCACCCGGTTCTCGGCAAAGTCCCGGTGCCCCAGCCGCAGCAGCCCCTTGATCTGCTCGGGGTCCGCCGTCTTCGTCACCGCGCACAAAATGATGTCCGAGGCACGCCGACGCGACCGCTCCGCGGCAGCCGCGATCCGGTCGCACACCTCGTTGTATCGCGCCTCGAGGGTGTCGGGCATGGTGTTCTTGGTTGTGGCCATGGTGGGCTCCGTCCCGGGGTAATCGCGGACTCCGCCGCGTCCCCGTAGGATATCAAAGATGAACACAGAGGGCACCGAGGAAGGACAAAGAGCACAGAGAGAATCCAGGACTTAAACCCAGTCTCCGCCTCCGTGCATCTCCGTCTCCCCTCTGTCCCCTCTGTGTTCGGTTTTCTCCTGAAAGGACCCCATGCCCGCCAACGACCACCTCAACCCCCGCACCAGCCCCATCGCCGTGGGAGACACCGCCCCCGACTTCACCCTCCCCGACCAGAACAAAAAGGACTGGCGCCTCAGCGACGCCCTCAAGGGCGGCCCCGTCGTCCTCTGCTTCTTCCCGATGGCCTTCACCGGCGTCTGCACCACCGAGATGAAGTGCGTCGACGCCGAAATGGACGCCTGGAAGGCCAAGGGCGCCCAGGTCGTCGGCATCTCCTGCGACTCCTTCGCCACCCTCAAGGCCTGGGCCGACCAGCTCGGCCTCAAGCAAACCCTCCTCGCCGACATGCACCGCCAGGTCTGCAAGGCCTACGGCCTCTACTGGCCCGACCTCAACATCAGCACCCGCGGCACCATCATCATCAACCAGGACGGCAAGGTCCGCTGGACCCAATCCCGCGAACCCGGCAAGGCCATGGTCTGGGAAGACGTCCTCGCCGCGGTCTAGAGGGAAGGCAGAACACGGAGCGCACCGAGAGGGATACAGAGCTGAACAGAGGCCGGTTCCGAATCCGATTTCCTGCATCACCTCCGTGCTTCTCTGTAACCACTCCGTGCTCTCTGTGTTCGGTATTGAGATGACCAAACCCCAGCTCCGCTCCACCCTCAAACTCACCCTGAACAACCTGTCGCCTGACCACTGGCGGCAGGCCTCCAACGCCCTCTGCGCCCGCCTCGACCCCCTCCTCCAACCCTTCCAAACCGTCCTCTTCTACTTCCCCACCCACGGCGAGGTCGACATCGGCCCCTCCGCCCAGGCCCACCTCGCCCGCGCCGGCCGCGCCTGCCTCCCCCGCGCAGGCTGGGACGACCGCTCCATCACCGCCCACCTCGTGGACCGTTGGGGGGAGAACTTGTCGGTCGGCCGCCACAACATCCGCGAGCCCGCAGAATCTGCGCCGTCTGTTAGCTTGGACACGCTCGACATGGTCATCGTCCCCGGCCTCGGGTTCGATGATCACGCCGGGCGCCTGGGCCGCGGCGGCGGGTTCTACGACCGCTTCCTCGCCCGCCCGGAGCTCCGGGCCTGGAAGGTCGGCGTCGCGCTCGACGAGCAGGTGGTCGCGGATGTGCCGCGGGAGGCGTGGGATGTCGGGATGGATGCCCTGGTCACCCCCACCCGAACCCTGGTGTTCACCCCCCGCTAACTCGCACGACGCCCCGCCGATCGCTCACCCGCCGGCCCCCGGTTGGTCGATCTTGTTCTTTCGGTAGACGGTTCAACGCGACTCTCCACGGAAGGTTCAGCATGGCCCTGCCCTCTCAGACCGAACGCACCCACGAGACCAGCCGACCCATCATGACCCGCGGCCGCGGCGGCGGTCGCGCCCCCAGCAAGCGCCTCGTCGGCGTCATCGCCCTCATCGCCGTGGTCGGCGGCGCCTGGGCCCTCTACGCCTACCTCCCCGGCGGCACCGCCCCCAAAACCGCAAACGCGGAGACCCCCGCCCCCAAGCCGACGCCACCCCCGCCCCGCAGCATCGCCCCCGACATCGGCCACAACGTCCCCGCCACCCCCACCGGCCCCTCCCCCATGGTCCTCACCCAGGGCCGCGGCGGAGGCATCGACCCCGGCGCGGGCACCACACAGACAACCGCCCCCACGCAGGACCCCACCAAGCCGCGCCCCGTCG
>JAEYTB010000207.1 GCA_023434205.1 Planctomycetota bacterium
ACCCCGACCTGCCGCTGGACTGGTACATCAGTCTGCTGAGGACCATCAAGGAGACGTACCCGAAGGTCCACGTGCATGCCTTCAGCCCGCCGGAGTTCGTGGAGTTTGTCCACTTCTTCAACCCGCCGGGCGCGACGTTCGAGGACAAGGTGCGGTGGGTGATGGTGCGGCTGCGCGAGGCGGGGCTCGACTCGCTGCCCGGGGGCGGCGGGGAGATTTTCGCGCCCGCGGTGCGGCGCAAGATCGGGCTGGGCAAGTGCGATGCCGAGAGCTGGCTGACGACGATGTACGTGGCGCACACGCTGGGGATGTTCACGAGCGCGACGATGATGTTCGGGCATATCGAGGGGTACGCCGACCGCATCCACCACATGCTTCTGGTGCGCGAGTGGCAGGACAAGGCACTTGCTCTGGGGTCTCTGGGTACCTCTCTGGGTACTCCGCCGCTCCGCGGCGGCTCTTCGGGCGACACGGAGGCTGGGTTATCCCAGGGCGAAGGAAGACCGCCGCGGAGCGGCGCGGTACCCAAGAACGGGGCACCTGTCGGCCACTACACCGCGTTCATCTCCTGGCCTTTCCAGCGCGAGACCACGCCGCTGGGCCGCGTGCCGGACTGGGGGCGCGACCCGGGCGAGCTGGAGCGGGAGTTCCCGGGCGATGTGATCGCGCGGGGCGGCGACTTTCCCCCAGGGCAGCGTGCCGCGGACGAGTACGAGTATGACGCGATCGACCGCACGGCGCACCCGACGGCGCACCTGTTCGGCAAGCGGGTCCGCATGTCGGGGGCGAGCGACTACCTGCGGACGCAGGCGGTCAGCCGGCTGGTGCTGGACAATATCTACTCGATCGGCGCGAGCTGGGTCACGATGGGGCCGCACATCGGGCAGGTGGCTCTGGCGTACGGCGCCAACGACATGGGCAGTGTGATGATGGAGGAGAACGTGGTGTCCAGCGCGGGCACGACGTACTGCCTCGATGAGGCGCTGCTGTGCCGTTTGATCCGCGAGGCGGGCTTCACCCCGGCGCAGCGCGATAACTATTACGATGTGCTGCGCGTGCATGACGGGCCTGAGTCACCCGATCTCAGCGTGACGGACTGGTCCACACACCGCGCCCGCAAGATGCACCAGCAGGCGCCCAAGGTCGCGAAGGCGAAACTCACGGTCTCGCGCTAGCGGTCGTCGTGGACCATGGATGTGACGAGGGCGGGCAGTTGCACCGTCTGCCCGTCATCGGTGCGCAGGCGGATGCGGGTGGCGGGGTCCACGGCCTCGACCACGCCCCGGTACTCCTGCCCCCCGGAGCGGAAGGCGCACCTGCGGCCGATGAGCAGCTCGCGCTGCGTCCACTGCTCCGCGAGCATCGCGGCGGGGGTCTGCAGGGCGCGGTCGAGCTCCACCATCAGGCGTTCGGCGGTCTTGGCCCGGGTCCACGCGGAGCCCAGGGCGTTGAGTGAGGTCACCTTGGGCGCGAGGCCTTTTTCCCAGTCCCCGGGCGCTTGCAGCACGTTGATGCCGATGCCGATGAGCGACAGCGGGCCGCTGACTTCGATAAGCACGCCCGAGAGTTTTTTGCCCGGCCCGCCGTCCGTGCGCTCGACGACGTCGTTGGGCCAGCGGAGCCCCACCCGCGCCCCGGTGCCCTCGAGGGCGGCCTCGATGGTGCAGCATGACGCCACCCCCGCGGCGATGGACAGTCGCTCGGGCGGCAGGTCGTGTGCGCTCAGGGCGAAGGTCATCGCGACGCCCTGGTGGCTGGTGTCGGCCCACTTGCGGCCCAGCCTGCCGCGGCCGGCGGTCTGGCGGCCTGCGATGACGACCACGCCGGGGCGGCCCGTGGCGAGCATGCGTGCGAAGTCCTGGGTGCTCTGGGTCTCGCGCACGACGGCGATGCGGCCGAACCACGTCAGCTTCTCGCACGTGATGGCGTCTTCGAGGCGGTCGGCGAGGCCGACCAGGTCGTCGGCGTGGGGTGCGGGTAGGGGCGCGGGCATCACTGGTCCCCGATGTCGAGCCCGATGTCGAGGCTCACGGCGGCGTGCGTGAGCCCGCCGACGGAGATGCGGTCTACGCCGGTCTGCGCGATGTCTCGGATGGTGGTGAGGTTGACGCCGCCCGAGGCCTCGAGCTGGAGCCTGGGGTTGGCGCGGTCGCGCATCCCCGCGGCGTCGCGGAGCTGTGGGGGGCCCATGTTGTCCAGGAGCACGATGTTCACCGTGCCCGGCGGCAGCGTGAGGATCGCCGCGAGCTGGTCGAGCGTGTCAACCTCCACCTCGATGAAGGAAGGGGGCACGTGCCCGGGGAGCGACCGGGCGCGTTCCGCGGCGGCCTTGACGAAGCCGGCAAGCTCGCCGGTCCCAACGCCGGCAAGGTGGTTGTCCTTGATGAGCACGGCATCGAAGAGCCCGATGCGGTGGCAGAGACCGCCGCCGCAGCGGACGGCGTACTTCTCCAGCACGCGCAGGCCGGGGGTGGTTTTGCGGGTGTCGTAGAGGTTGGCGCGGCCCTCGCCCATGGCGCGGCGGAACTCCGCGGTGCGGGTGGCGACGCCGCTCAAGCGCGAGACAAGGTTGAGCAGCGTGCGCTCGAGGCCGAGCACTTCGTCGAGCGGGCCCTCAAGCACGCCCAGCGTGGTGTTCGCGCCGACGGCCGCGCCGTCGCGCACACGGGGTGTGAAGCGGCAGCCGGGCGCGAAGACCTCGATCAGCTCGGGAATGCACGCGAGCCCCGCGATGACGCCGGGGGTGCGGGCCGACATCTCCGCCCGGCCGGAGCGGGCGGGGTCGATGCACGCGTCGGAGGTGATGTCCCCGCCCCAGGCACGCGCGGCGTCGGGGCGGGCCCGGCCGTGCCAGGGTGAATCCTCGCAGCCCAGGTCCTCATCGCGGGCGAGCTCAAGGAGCCGGCGGACCAGGCCCGTGCCGGCGAGCGCGTGATAGAGGTCGGGCAACGGCAGCGCGTTGAGGTCGGTGTGCCGCGGGGCGTCCATGCGGGGATGGTAGAGCCCGGCGCGCGGGGGTGGTCGCGGGGACTTCATGCCGCGACCGGCACGGGGCGGAGGCCCTAAACTCCGGTTCAGCAAAAGGAACCTCCATGCTCCTCAAAGGCAAGCAGGGACTCATCGTCGGGATCGCCAACGACCGTTCGTACGCGTGGCACATCAGCAAGTCGCTCATTGAGCAGGGGGCCACGTGCGCTTTTACGCACCTGCCGGGCGACCGCAACGAGCACCGCACGCGGCGCGGCATCACCGAGCTGGGCGTGACTGATCCGTGGCTGAGGCCGCTGGACGCGGCGAGCGACGAGCAGCTCGACAAGGTCTTTGCCGACTATGCGCAGAGCTTTGAGCGGCTGGACTTTGTGATCCACTCGATCGCGTTCGCCGACCGTGAGCTGCTCCAGGCGGGGAAGTTTGTGACCACGCCGCGGGCGGCGTACCTGTCGGCGATCGATATTTCGGCGTACACGCTGCTGGCGATGGCGCAGCGGGCGCGGGCCCAGATGAGCAAGGACAAGCCGGGCGGCAAGGGTGGCGCGATTTTGGGCATGAGCTATTACGGGGCGGAGAAAGTGATCCCCGGGTACAACGTGATGGGCGTGGCCAAGGCCGCGCTGGAGTGTACGGGGCGGTACCTGGCGAGCGAGCTGGGGCAGGACGGCATCCGGGTGAACCTGATCAGCGGGGGGTACCTGCGGACGCTTGCGAGCTCGGCGGTGGGGGGGACCGACACGATGCCGGACGTGGTGGCGCAGAAGGCCCCGATGCGGCGGAACGTGGAGGGCCGGGACGTGGGCGACACCGCGGCGTGGCTGTGCAGCGACATGGCCAGGGGCGTGACGGGCGAGACCATTTACGTGGACTGCGGGATCAACATCATCGGGGGGTGATGCGCGTGAGCGCCGCGTTTACACAGAATGTTTGGTGCCAAGCCGGAGTAGCGCGTCGCTGGTCCGGCTGTCGCCAAGTTTCCAGCGTGAACGCCGCACAAAGGTGCGTTATGGCGGGTACAACGCTGCATGAAGAAGGGTTTGTACGAGATGGTCACGCTCCTGCCCGAGGCCCGGGCTCGCGAGGTGCTGGGGCGGATCGCGCCAGAGCTGGCGCCGGTCGGGGACCCTTTTCAGGCGGCCCGTTCGCTGGATGCGGACAGCCGCACGCCCTCCGAAGCTTTCGAGCACCTGACGCGTGATGAGCTGCGGAGCCTGGCGCTGGCGTGGTGCAAGGACTCCGCGGTGAACAACTTTCTGTTTGAGCGGCCCGCGCTGGTCCATCTTCTTCGCGGCGTGGTCGCGGACCCGGTCAACGGCTGCCCGTAACCGTGGCGCGGACATGCGGCGGCCTGCCCGGATTCCGGGTGCCCAGCTATGATCGCGGTGCCGGCACACTGGAGCACCGCATGCGCACCGCCGTCTTCACCATTCTGACGACCCTTGTTCTGTCCGCCCTCGGCTGCGCTTCGCAGCGCACCGCCAGCCCCGGGGCTGTCGGCCCGACCACGACCATGACGGTGGATGGGATGGCGTGCGAGAACTGCGCCAAGCACATCGAGGAGGAACTGGTCAAGGTCCGCGGCGTGCGTGGCGCGAAGGTGGACTTTGCCAGCAAGACCGCAACGGTGACGCTGGACCCGGACCGGCCCGCCTCGCGCCGGGATCTGGAGGGTGCGGTCGCGGCGTGGAAGAAGGAGCACTTCGCGCTTGAGGAGGACCCCGAGTGCCTGGACCCGGCGCGTCGCGAGGAGATCAAGCGCGGGGGAAAGTAAGCGGGAATCCGGGCCGTTTCCGGTGTATGCTGCCTCCCATATTCAAGGGAGGTGGTGATGAAGAGTGCGTGTGCCGCGTCCGTTGCTGTGATCGCCCTGTGGGCCGGCGTTGCCGGGGCCCAGCCCCAGCCCGCGCCGGGGGAGCCGCGCCCGGTTGTCTCAGCGCCGGCGCCGAAGCTGTCTGCCGCGGAGGTGCTGAGGTGGCCGCTGACGTGGCCGGACGAGGTCGCGCTGACGGAGGACATGCAGGGGGATGGCGAAGTGCTGCGCGCCGGGCTGGTGATGCGGCTGAACGGTGTGGAGCGCGATGGTGTGGTGTGCGAGCTTGCGGGGGGCGAGCTGACGATTTTCCCGGTGGAGGCGACGGACCTGCTCGAGCGCGCGAACGCGATCAACGCCAGGCTCCCCGAGGATGCCCGCAAGGTGACCTTCCGTGACCTGCTGACCAGGACTGACCTGCTGCCCGCGGGCGTGCGGCTGGTGGAGGATGTGACGTTCCCCGACAAGGTGCGGGCCAAGGGAAGCGAGATCGGGCCTTACGCGGCGGTGCAGGCGGGGCGCGATGTGCAGCTGCGTGCCGTGGACCCGGAGATGGTGAAGAAGGGGGAGCTGACCAACCGGCAGCTCTACCAGATTTCGCAGACGGACCTGCGGCAGCGGCTGCGCGACCGGATGCTGGAGAGCGGGCGGGGCAGCCGGCTGCTCGAGGAGCTGAAGGACCGGCTGGTGGACAGCACGGGGTCGGTGGTGGCGCCGGCGCCGGCGAAGTTTTACGCGATCTATGGCTCCGCGGCGTGGTGCGGCTGGTGTACGCGGTTCAACCCGGAGCTGAGCCAGTTCCACGCGGAGGTGGTTGAGAAGGGGCTGCCGGTGCAGATCATTTACCTGAGCCAGGACAGGAGCGAGGCGGACATGCTCGCGCACCTGGCCAAGTCGGGCATCGCGTACCCGGCGGTGAAGTTTGATGAGCGGATCAACACGCCGTTTGTAACGGGGCTGGTCTCGGGAGGGACGCCACACCTGGTGATCGTGGATGCACAGGGGCGGACCGTGCACGACGGGATGCCCGCGGGGATGAACGGAGCGCAGGCCGCGCTACGGAAGCTGCGGCAGGAGCTGGCGAAGAAGTGAGGCGGTGGCAACCCGGGGGCGGCGGCGGTCGGTAGAGTGCGGTGATGCGACTCATGACCCTGCGGTTGCACCGGGCGTTCCCGGAGCTGGATCGGTTCTCGGAGGACCAGTCGCGGCGGTTTATCCGCGCGACAGGTCGGTCGTGGCGGCGGGTGCCGCACATGCTGCTCGGCGGTCGCCGGGGGTGCAGCACCGCTTAGGGTTGCTGTCACGGCGCGTGAAGTTGCCGCTGGGGGAGACGCAATCGACGTATGACTACGTGATCAACGAGGAGGGGTTCAGGGCGAGGTGAGCGCTTCGATCTCGCGCCGCAGGTCGTAGAAGTTGCGAGAGGCATTGCCGGAGCAGCGGAGGCGGGCGGCCGAGGTGTTCGCCGCGCGGTAGGCCTCGCCGTCGTCGGTGAGGAGCAGGACGCGGCGGTCTGGGCTGCCCTCGATGAATGCGCGGACCTGGTCGGGGGTGGCGGCGTCGGGCTCGGTGACCCAGAGGGCGGCATCGTCGTGCTCGCCGGTGCGGACCGACCAGCCCCACGCGGTGAGGAGGGCCTGGACGGCGGCGGCGCGACGGCGGTCCTTCAATGAAAGGGCCGCGGTGCTGCCGACATCCACCGGCTCGGGCTGGGCGTCGGGCGCGACGGGGAGCAGGAGGCGGAAGGTGGACCCGCGGCCGGGGGCGGTGTCGATCTCAACGCGGCCGCCCGCGCCCGAGACGATGCCGTTGACGAGGGCCAGGCCCATGCCGGTGCCGCCGTCACCGGTGAGCGAGCCGCGGACCTTGGTGGTGAAGAAGGGTTCGAGGCAGCGGCGGCGGGTGGTCTCGTCCATGCCGGGGCCGTCGTCGGTGACGGTGATCTCGACCCAGCCGGGCTGGGGGGCGGGGCGTGCGTGGACGCGGACGCTGCCGCGGCGGGACTCGCCGCGTTGGTGGACGATGGCGTCGCGGGCGTTCTGGACGAGGTTGAAGACGGCCTGCGTGAGGCGGTGGTCTGCGACGGCGGCGCGGGGGGTGTCCTTGTCGACGGTGCAGGTGAAGTCGATGGAGCGGCCCGCGATGGCGCCGAGCACGCGGTGGGCGTTCTGGCACCACTCCTCGAGGTCGGTGGCGTCCTCGCGGCCGGGCTGCTCGGGGTCGCGGGAGAGGAGCTGCATGCCGCGGGAGAGGCTGGAGAGGTAGAGGGTCATGGCCTCGACGGCGGCGGCATTGTCGGCGATGGAGGGGTCGCGTCTGGCGGCCTCCGCGAGTTCCTGGACGTGGATGCGGAGGGGCAGGAGGGCGTTGTGGAGGTCGTGGCCCAGGCCGGCGGTGAGGGTGCCGAGGCTGGCGAGGCGTTCGCTGTCGCGCAGGCGCTTGGAGGAGTCGCGGAGCTGGGCCGTGCGCTCTTCCACCATGTGCTCGAGGCGCTGGCGGTGCTGGTCGAGCTCGAGCTCGGCGAGGCGGCGCTGGGTGACATCGACGCAGACGGCAACGATGTGCTCGACCTGGCCGGTGGGGCCTCGGCGGGCGAAGACGCTGTTGTGGACCCAGACATCGCGGCCGTCCTTGCGGCGGTAACGCTTCTCGATTTCAAAGCCCTGGCCGGTGGCGAGGGCGTTGCTGAACTGGGAGAGGTTGTGGCCGAGGTCGTCAGGGTGGGTGAGGTCCTGCATGCGGAGGGCGAGCAGCTCCTGGCGGGAGTAGCCGACCATAGTGCAGTAGCGGTCGTTGACGGTGGTGAAGCGGCCTGAGGGGTCCACCTCGGCGATGCCGGCGACGGACTGCTCGAAGATGCCGCGGTAGCGCTCTTCGCTGAGGCGGAGGGCCTCTTCGGCGTGCCGGCGGGCGGTGATGTCGCGGCTGGCGCCGCGCATTCGGACGGCGCGGCGGTCCTGGCCTTCTCCCTCGAACTCGACGCGGGCCCACGCGGCGACCCAGCGGAACGAGCCGTCGTCCTGGCGGATGCGGTACTCGATGATGTAGCGGCCGTCGCCCCGGGGGTCGCAGGCCTGGCGGACGCGTTCCCACATGAGCGGGATGTCGTCGTCGTGCATGATGCGGTTCATCATGGCCTGGTCGTGGATCACGCTGGTGGCGTGGGTGTTGTAGAGCTGGGCGCCGCGGTCGTCCAGGTCCCAGGCGTGGTCGTCGAAGCGGTACGTCCAGGTGCCGAGCTCGGCGGCGTCGAGGGCGACCTGGAGCTTCTCGCGGTCGCGGCGGTGCTGCTCCTGCTGGGCGTGGCGGCCGGTGACGTCGCGCGTGGTGCCGGCGATGAACTCGACGCGGCCGTCCGTGCCAAGGACGGGCGTGAAGATGTACTCGTAGATGCCGAAGGTGCCGGTGAGGGGCGCTCGGAAGGGCACCTCGCCCTTGATGGGGGCCTTGGTCTCGATGACCTGC
>JAEYTB010000248.1 GCA_023434205.1 Planctomycetota bacterium
CCGGAATGCTCGCCCCCGACCCCGCGCAGCCAACCTCCCCGCAGTTCCCCCTCCCCGCCGCGGCCCCGCGCTCCGCGCCGGTCACCAGCTCGCTCACCGCGCACTCCGCCAGCCTGCTGCTCGTCGAGGCCCCCAAGCCCCGCACCTACGCCGTCCACGACAAGGTCTCGATCATCATCTCCGAGAGCAGCTCGCAGAGCAGCCAGCAGAAGCTGGACGCCAAAAAGGACGCCAGCCTCAAGGCCGCAGTGAACAAGTTCCCCGACCTGGCGATGTTCCTGGAGGGCAACCTCACCAACATCGGCACCGGCCCGATCGCCAGCGCCGACCTCAGCGGCTCCAAAAACTTCAAGGGCGACGGCAAGTTCGAGCGCACCGACAAGTTCCAGGACCGCATCCAGGCCACCGTGATCGACGCCAAGCCCAACGGCGTGCTGGTGCTCGAGGCCCGCAAGACCGTGGGCCAGGACCGCGAGGTCCGCACCCTGGTCCTCAGCGGCGAGTGCCGGCGCGAGGACATCACCGAGAACAACACGATCCTCAGCAGCCAGCTCGCCGAGCTGACCATCCTCGCCCACGCCGCGGGCGACACCAAGGACACCGCCACCAAGGGCGTCCTCACCCGCATCTTCGACACCATCTTCAACTTCTAGCCAAAGCCAAAGCAGAACACAGAGTTCACGAAGCGGGAAAGGGGAGGGCCGCAGGATGCCTGCTCTCTCCATTTCCCAGTTCCCTCCGTGATCTCCGTCCCTTCTCCGTCCCCTCCGTGTTCCTCTTCGCTGCGCTTCCGCCTGGCACACCCCTTGCGTACGCCAGGTATGCGACCGCTCGCCGCCCTCTCCCTCGCCCTCACCCTCGCCCTCGCCGCGCTCGCCGCCCCCGCGGCAAACGCCACCACCGTCAAAGAGCTGGTCCGAATCAAGGGCCAGGGCGAGTCGATCCTCCGCGGCTACGGCCTGGTCGTGGGCCTGCCTGGCACCGGCGACTCGGGCAAAGAGCTCGCTGTCTCCCGCCCGCTCGCCAAGCTGCTGGAGAACAGCGGCAACGCCGTGGGCAGCCCGCGCGAGCTCGCGGGCGCCAAGTCCGTCGCCCTGGTCTCGGTCACCTGCGTGATCCCCGCCGGCGGAGCCCGCGCCGACGACACCTACGACGTCCAGGTCTCCGCCCTGCTCAACGCCAGCAGCCTCCGCGGCGGCGAGCTCTACCTCTGCGCCCTCGAGGGCCCGCTCCCCGACCCCACCCGCAAGATCTACGCCTTCGCGCAGGGCCTGGTCGACCTCCAGGACGCCGCCGTCCCCACCAGCGGCAAGGTCCGCTCCGGCGCCCGCATCATCGAGGACATCCTCATGCCCGGCGTCGCCGACAGCTTCGAGCTGATCATCGACACGCCCTACGCCGGCTGGGCCGCCGCGAGCCAGATCGCCATCGCCATCAACGGCAAGGCCCAGCCCCAGGGCCCGCGTGTCGCGGTCCCCGTCGACGAGCGCACCGTCCGCGTCACCGTCCCCGAGGCCGACCGCGCTGACCGCGCCGGCTTCCTCGCCGACGTCCTCTCCGCCGAGATCAACCCCCAGCTCCTCGACATCCCCGCCCAGGTCATCTGCAACCAGCGCACCGGCTCCATCATCGTCACCGGCGATGTCCAGATCAGCCCCGTCGCCATCACCCACAAAGACCTCACCATCACCACCACCCTCCCACAGCCCACGCCCTCCGCCGCCAACCCCATGCTCGTCCAGGACCGCTGGACCGCCCTCGCCCCCAACGCCCGCCCCACCGAGCTCGCCAAGCTCACCGACCTCATCCGCGCCTTCAAGCAGCTCGACATCCCCGTGCAAGAGCAGATCAACATCCTCCAGATGCTCCACAAAACCGGCAAGCTCCAGGCCAAGCTCATCGTCGACTAAGCCATGCAAACGACCGGCCTCATCCTCGCCTCCCAGCCGCCCGCGCTCTCCATCAGCGCCCGCGACCTCAAGCTCTCCACCGACCGCGACTCCTTCTCCTCCATCCTCTCCCGCGCCCGCGACAACCCCGCCGCCACCCCCGAGCACCGCGCCCGCACCGCCGCCGAGCAGCTCATCTCCACCGCCCTCGTCCAGCCCATCTTCAAACGCCTCCGCGACAGCAACAACGCCCCCGCACCCTTCGGCCCCGGCAAGGCCGAGAAGACCTTCGGCCCCATGCTCGACGCCACCCTCGCCCAGCGCATGGTCACCTCCCAGCGCTGGGGCCTGGTCGATTCCCTGGCACGCCGCATGCTCACCAACTCCGCCAACGCATGAACACCGCCCCCAACACCCCACGCCCCCTCACCCCCGCCCTGCTCCTCGAGCAGCTCGACGCCCTGCTCGACGGCTTCACGCGCACCTACCAGCAGCTCGCCGCCGCCACGCAGCAGCACCAGGACGCGATCCGCGATGCCGACCGCCCCGCCATCGCCCGCGCCACCGCCGCCCAGTCCGCACTCGTCGAAGACCTTGCCCGCCTCGAGCAGCGCCGCCGCGAGCTGATCGCCCTCGCCTGCACGCGCTTCGCACCCCTCGCCGCCAAGCGCACCACCGCCATCACCCTGACCGACCTGTGCGCCTGCGTCCCCGACAAGGCCCGCGCCGGAATCACCCAGCGCGCCGCCGACCTCCGCGCCCTCGTCGCCTCCGTCGAAGAACAGACCCGCACCATCCGCGCCGCCACCTCGTCCCTCCTCGCCCACATGGAAGGCCTCATGCGCCAGGTCGGCCGGCAGCTCAGCCACGCCGGCACCTACTCACGCCGCGGCTACGTCGACGCCGGCGGCATGGTCGTCTCCGCCGTGGACCTGAGGAGCTAACCCATGAGCCTCACCAACGCCATCCAGATCGGCCGCTCCGCCCTCGCCGCCAGCCAGATCGGCATCCAGGTCGCCGGCAACAACATGGCCAACGCCGCCACCCCCGGCTTCTCGCGCCAGGTGGCCCGCTACCTCCCCATCCGCGGCGACCGCTCCATCCCCGGCCTCCAGATCGGCAACGGCGTGATGGTCCGCTCGGTGCAGCGGCAGGTCGACATGGCCCTGCAGGGCCGCCTGTGGAACGGCGGCGCCGACCTCTCCTCCGCCGCGACCAGGTCCAACATCTTCTCGCAGATCGAGGCCGCCCTCGGCGAGCTGGGCGACAACGACCTCTCCAGCGAGCTCGCCGCCTTCTTCAACGGCTGGTCCGAGCGTGCCAACCAGACGCAGTCCAGCGCCGCCGTCATCCAGCAGGGCGACCGCCTCGCCGGATTTGTCCGCGACCTGCGCACCCGCCTGCTCGACCAGCGTCAGCAGATCGACGACCAGATCGGCGCCACCATCGAGCAGGCCAACGTCCTGCTCAACCAGATCTCCGGCCTCAACACCGCCATCTCCAACGCCGAGGCGAGCGGCGCGATGGCCAACACGCTCCGCGACCAGCGCGACTCCGCCGTCACCGAGCTCTCCGCGCTCATGGGCGTCACCGTCGTCGACCACGGCCAGCAGGGCATCGACATCCTCGTGGGCTCCACGCCCGTGCTGATGGGCACCACCGTCCGCCCGCTCGAGCTCAAGCGCACCGTCGTCAACGGCAGCGTCCAGGTCGCCGTCGCCACCCAGCCCGACCACCAGCCCCTCACGATCTCCTCCGGCGCCCTGGGCGCCCTCGTCCAGTCCCGCGGCACCGCCGTCGACGGCACGCTCGACAAGCTCGACCGCCTCGCCGGCCGGCTCATCTTCGAGGTCAACAAGCTCCACAGCACCGGCACCAACGCCCCCCCCCACGGCGGCCTCACCACCACCACCGGCACCCTCGCCTTCGGCGCGCTCGACCGCGCCCGCCCCCTCAACGACCCCGCCAACCAGGTCACCAGTTCTCTCCCCTTCGCCGCGACGCACGGCTCCTTCACCGTCCGCGTCCGCAGCGAGACCACCGGCGTCACCGAGACCCACCGCATCGACATCGACCTCGACGGCCTCACCAGCACCGGCGCCCCCGGCACCGCCGACGACACCACGCCCCAGCAGATCGCCGACGCCCTCGCCGCCATCCCCGGCCTCTCCGCCTCATTCACCCCCGACGGCAGGCTCCAGGTCACCGCGTCCTCCGGCGTCGACTTCAGCTTCGCCGACGACACCTCCGGCGCCGTCGCGCTCCTGGGCCTCAACGCCTACTTCTCCGGCTCCACCGCCTCCGACATCGCCGTCCGCGCCGACCTCAAGGCCGACCCCTCCCGCCTCACCACCGGCCGCATCATCAACGGCGACTTCGTCGAGAACGGCACCGCCCTCGAGATCGCCGCCCTCCAGGACCGCGGCCTCCCCTCGCTCAACGGCCGCACCCTCCAGGGCCTCTGGCGAGAATCCGTCCAGGACGTCGGCGGCCAGGCCTCCTCCGCCCTCACCTCCGCCCGCGCCGCCGCCGTCGTCTACGACAGCCTCGAGTCCCAGCGCGCCGGCATCAGCGGCGTCTCCATCGACGAGGAGTCCATCAACCTCATGGACTTCCAACGCCAGTACCAGGCCGCCGCCCGCGTCATCAACACCGCCAACGAGCTCACCAACGTCCTCCTGGGCCTCATCTGATGACCCCCACCTCTTCCATCCCCGCCAACCTCGCCCGCGTCCCCAACGCCCTCGCCTCGCGCCTCGCCCTCGCCAACATCACCCGCGC
>JAEYTB010000269.1 GCA_023434205.1 Planctomycetota bacterium
GGACGCGGGCGGGAGCGCGGCCTGGGCGCGGGATGCGCAGAGACAGAGGGGCGTGGAGAAGGCCAGCATCGCCGTGAGGAACAAGCGGAGGATGGTGGCGGAGAAGGCCATGGCTGAGGGAATGGTACGGTCGGCCGGAGATCGCGGACACCCCCACGGGGTATCCGGGTATCAATCACAATACCCTCCGTTTCGGCCCGTGTCAATTCGTATTTCTCGGCTTTTTTTCAGGCTCGATAAGCGGGCTTGCCTTTGATACCCCTATAGGGTATCATTGCTCTCGTAGGCTGCCCTGCACTTCTGGCGGCCATGGAGGACCTGACCATGAACACGACGACCACGGGTGGGACGCGGGCTTTGAAGATCGAGGGGATGAGCTGCGGGCACTGCGTTTCGCGCGTGGTGCGGACGCTGGGGGGCGTGGAGGGGGTGCGGGTGGTGGATGTGGCGGTGGGCCGCGATTCGGTGGTGGCGGATGACGCGTCGCTGCGCGCGGCGGTCGAGGCGCTGGGCGAGCTGGGGTACCGGGCGGTTGAGGTTGATGGGAAGGGAGGCTGAGCGATGGCGGCGAAGGACACGGCGGGGAAGAAAGAGAACGCGGCGTGCGGTTGCCACCCGGAGGGTGAGCGGCGGGCGCACGGGGTGGATGCGGAGCTGAAGGCGGCGAACACGCTGCGGCTGAAGCGCGCGGAGGGGCAGGTGCGGGGGATCGCGAGAATGATCGAGCAGGACCGGTACTGCGCGGACATCATCACGCAGATCACGGCGGTGCAGGAGTCGCTCCGGGTGGTGGCGAAGAACCTGCTGAAGAACCACATGAAGCACTGCGCGAGCGCCGCCATGGCATCGGGAGATGAAGCGGCGCAGGCGGCGATGGTGGACGAACTGACGGACCTGGTGTCCAAGATTTCACGGTGAGTTATGGAGCACGAGCACACGACCGCGGCGCACTCGGGTTCAACGCACGGGCACGAGGGGCATCAAGGCCACGATGATCACGGCGAGCAGCGGGTGGACCTGCCGGTGGGTGGGATGTCGTGCGCTGCGTGCGCGGGCACGGTGGAGCGGGCGCTCTCGAAGGCGCCCGGGGTGGCCTCGGCGCATGTGAACTTTGCCACCAGGACCGCGACGGTGAGGTTCGACCCCGGGGCGACGACTCCCGGCTCGCTGGTCGAGGTGGTGAAGGGCACGGGGTACGAGGCGTCGCTGCCCGCGGCGGATGGCCATGGCGGGCATGGCGGGCACGGCGCCGACGAGCACGCGGGGCACATGGAAGTCAACGCGGAGGAGCAGCGGGTGCTGCTGCGGAAGCTGGTCGTGGGCGCGGTGCTGGCGGTGCCGGTGCTGGTGATGGGGATGGCGCACGGGGTGGAGGCGTTCCACCAGCCGTGGGCGCGGTGGGCGCAGCTGGCGCTGACGACACCGGTGATGTTCTGGTGCGGGTCGCAGTTCTTCCGCAGCGCGTGGAAGGGGCTCCTGCACGGGCGGGCGAACATGGACACGCTGGTGGCGGTGGGGACGGGGGCGGCGTACGCGTTCTCGTTGACGGCGACGGTGTGGCCCGGGTTCTTCGCGGCCGTGGAGAGCCATGCCGCGCATGGCGGGCACGGCGCTGCGCCGGTGTACTTTGAGGCCGCCGCGGCGATCATCGTGCTGATCCTGCTGGGCAAGCTGATGGAGGCGCGGGCGACGGGTCGGACGGGCGCGGCGATCCAGCGGCTGCTGAGGATGCAGGCGCGGACGGCTCGGGTGGTGCGGGGTGGCGCGGAGGTCGATGTGCCAGTTGAGCAGGTTGCGGCGGGCGACCTGGTGGTGGTGCGCCCGGGCGAGAAGTTCGCGGTGGATGGGGTGGTGGAGACGGGGGAGACAAGCGTTGACGAGTCGATGCTGACGGGCGAGAGCGTGCCGGTGGAGAAGCGCGCGGGGGACACGGTTCTTGGCGCGACCATCAACGGGACAGGGTCCGTGCGGTTCCGGGCGACGCGGGTGGGCGGGGATACGGCGCTGCAGCAGATTGTGCGGCTGGTGCGGGAGGCGCAGGGCGGGAAGGCGCCGATCGCGCGGCTGGCGGACCGGATCAGCGGTGTGTTCACGCCCGCGGTGCTGGTGGTCGCGGCGGTGACGTTCGCGGTCTGGTTCCTGGTGTCGCCGGCCGACACGCGGCTGAACATGGCGCTGCTGGCGTCGGTCTCGGTGCTGATCATCGCGTGCCCGTGCGCACTGGGGCTGGCCACCCCCACCGCCATCATGGTGGGTACGGGGCGCGGTGCGGAGAGGGGGATCCTGATCCGGTCGGGCGAGGCGCTGGAGACAGCGCACGCGGTGAGCGCTGTCATTCTGGACAAGACAGGGACGATCACGCGGGGGAAGCCGGCGCTGACGGATGTGCGCGCCGTGGGGATGGGGGAGGAGGAACTGCTCCGGCTGGCGGCATCGGCCGAGCGGATGAGCGAGCACGCGCTGGCGGGGGCGGTGGTGGAAGGCGCCGCGGCCCGCGGCGTTTGGCTTGCGGAGGGCACGGGGTTCAGGGCTGAGGTTGGGCGGGGCGTGCGTGCAATGGTCGAGGGGCGGGCGGTGATCGTGGGGAAGAAGCGGCTGCTAGAGGAGAGCGGGATTGACGCGGGCGTGCTGGAGGCTATCGCGGCGGAGTTAAGCGCAGCGGGCCGTACGCCGGTGCACGTGGCGGTGGACGGGCGCGCGGCGGGGGTGCTGGGCGTGGCGGACACGGTGAAGCCGACCTCGCGCGCGGCGGTGGCGCGGATGCGGGCGATGGGGCTGCGGGTGGCGATGATCACAGGGGACAACGCGCAGACCGCGGCGGCGGTGGCGGCGGAGGTGGGGATCGACCCGGGGCTGGTGTTCGCGGAAGTCCTGCCCGGGGAGAAGGCCGAGCACGTGGCGCGGATGCAGAGTGACGGGCTGACGGTGGCGATGGTGGGCGACGGGATCAACGACGCGCCGGCGCTGGCGCGGGCGGACATCGGGATGGCGATGGGTACGGGGACGGACGTGGCGATCGAGGCCGCGGACATCACGGTGCTCAGCGGCGACCTGAACGCCGTGGCGGACGCCGTGGAGCTGTCGCGTGCGACGATGCGAACGATCCGGCAGAACCTGTTCTGGGCGTTTGCCTACAACGTGGTGGGGATCCCGGTGGCGGCGGGGGTTCTGTACCCGGCGACGGGGTGGCTGCTCTCCCCGATCATCGCGAGCGGGGCGATGGCGTTCTCGAGCGTGTCGGTGGTGCTGAACAGCCTTCGGCTGCGGCGGGCGCTGCGGTAGGCGTGTGAAGAGTGCGCGAAGGCGGCGGCGATGGGCGTCGCCGAGGGCGGTTCTTCGCGTGCAAACGCGGGCGCGAGGACGCTCCGGGCTTCTTAGCGCCGATCACGCGCGGTCTGAACACAACTCGGGAGAGGGGCCGCTAGATTCCCGCCCACGCAGGCAGGACGCGAGGGTTTCGCGTGCTGGTGCGGAGTGGGAGCGCATCATGGATCGGTCGAATCGAGCCTTCACCCTGATCGAACTGTTGGTGGTCATCGCGGTCATTGCGTTGCTGATCGGGATTCTGCTGCCGGCGCTGGGCAAGTCGCGCGAGTCGGCGCGGCAGCTCAAGTGCGCTGTGAATGTGCGGAGCGTGGCGCTTGGCGTCGCCGCGTACGGGGCGCAGTCGCGGTACTTCCCGCCGGCGTACGTGTACCCGACGACGGAGACGGGCTGGGACTGGCGGATCCAGGACCAGCTCCTGACGAACCCCAACCCGAACACGGGGTACCTCCATTGGAGCTTCTCGCTGTTCAACGACGGGTCGGTGCCGGATTCCGCGTTCACGTGCCCCAGCGCCCTCAACGGCGGGGCGCCGGCGAGCAACCCCGGGCCCAACGGCAAGGACTGGGAGGTCGGCCAGATCAACGACCTCGGCCAGTCGGCCGGGGCGACCAACCCCAACGACCGGCAGGTGAAGCGGTGCGCGTTCACCGGGAACGCGGCGATCTTCCCGCGCAACAAGTTCGACCTGGGCGGCACGCAGCGCAAGAGCCAGCTCGTGAAGGACGCGGACCCCGCGTTCCCCTCGAACACGATCCTGGCCACCGAGTTCCTGCAGAAGGAGGGGTGGAAGTCGCTGTCCGTGGGCGGGGTCATCAAGAGCCACCGCTCGCTCACGCCCTTCGTGGGGATCTCGTCGGGCAGCAACGTGTTCGCCGAGCCGATCAACGGCGACTTCCGCTTCCAGTACCCGAGCCTGGACGACATCTACATCCAGGGCGAGGTGCCGGACGGGGCGATTGATGATGCGAACTCGACCTTGAACGCCGTGGGTCGCACGCACTCGGGCAAGGACAGCAAGGGCGGCACGGCGAACTACGTGTTCATCGACGGGCACGTGGAGAACACGAACGTGGCGAAGACGATCGAGCGTCGCCTGTGGGGCGACCGGTTCTACAGCATCACGGGGCCCAACAAGGTCCGCCCGTAA
>JAEYTB010000051.1 GCA_023434205.1 Planctomycetota bacterium
CGGGGATGTGGCAATAACGCGCAAAAAACGTGCCCCGCCTTTGCGGGCGGCCCACGCGGGCGGGGCGGGCTGGAGGGGGCGGGTTATCGGCCCCAAAGACCGACAATGGTGGCCGTGACCGCGAGTGCCGCGGCCATGAGCGACTCACCGGCGACCAGGCCGGAGGCGACGGGGACGTTGAAGTTCTCCTGGGACTTGCGGTGCAGCCTGAACCAGGCCAGGGCGATGCACGCGCCAACAAAGAAGGAGAGGGCGTTCTGGAAGGGCAGCACCCACGCGAGACCCGCGGCGGTGGCGGAGGGCATGTAGCGGCGGGCCGAGGCCGGCATGAAGCGCTCGATGAGCGGCAGGCCCACGCCGATGGCGGCGCCGACGAAGATGGCGGTGACGGCCGACGGGGGGAGTTCGCTGACGCCGTTGACCAGCACGCGGGCGACGGCCTCCCAGGCGCGGGTCGCGGGCAGGGCGAAGGTCTCGAGCTTCTCCTTGGTGGGCACCATGAGGTACCAGACGGGGACGATCGCGAGCGTGCCGAAGAAGACGCCGAAGAACTGGGCGAGGAACTGCCGGCGCGGGTTGGCGCCCAGCAGGTAGCCGGTCTTGAGGTCCATGAGCAGGTCGGCGGAGGAGCTGGCGCTGTTGGCCGCGATGCCGGCGGAGGCGAGATTGGCGCCGATGTTGTTGGGCGCCAGCACCGCGAAGAGGAGCTGCATGACCTTGCCCATGGCGCCCACGGGCGTCGTGTCGGTCTCGCCGGTGGCGCGGCTGGCCACCAGGCTGAGCACGAAGGACATCGCAACGGCGATGATCCCCGCCCACCACGCGACGTCGAACGCCTGGATCTGGAGCCAGACCATCGCCACGGTGATCGGCACCATGCCGATGATCATCCACTGGCCCGGCACCTCGATGGCCTGCATCCGGGCCTCTTCGGAGCCGCTGCCCCCGGTGGCGGCCTTGGCGCCCATGAACGCGCGGACGATGGTGCGCCACTGGAGCGCGACGCTCATCAGGCTCGCGAACACCATCACCGAGGTGCCGCCCCACAAGGACCAGCGGGTCAGGACGATCTGGTGACCGCCCCAGTCCCAGATCAGACTGGGCTTGTACTTGTGCTCCGTGAACGTGTCTTTCGCGAGGTCCTCCGCGGCGACCTCGATGCCGCGGGCCTCGGCGGCGGCGCGGGCGGCCTTGGATGCCGCGTCGGCCTCGGAGCGGGACTTGCCGGCGGAGCGGGCCTTGATGCGCGCTTCCGTCTGCACGCGGTCAAGGACGCGGGGGAGACGCTCCAAAGCGGCCTGGTGCTCGGGCGTGCCGGGGGTCAGGGCCTTGGCCTTCACCTCCGCGCGAAGGCGGTACGCCTCGGTGTTGGAGACTCGTTCGGCGACGAGCGGTGCCGCGGCGACCCATGCGGCCTTGGCGATCGCTTCGGACGCCTCCGTCGGGTTGAAGCCCTGGTCGCCCACGGCCTTCTCCGCCTCGGTAACAGCGTCCTGCGTCGCCGCGGTGACGGGCTCGCGGATGAGCTCGGGGTCGACGCCCATTTCGGTGGCGGCGCGAAGGACGGCGCTCGCTGCGGCGGGCCCGACGGAGGCAAAGTCGGTGGAGTCCTGGACAGAAGTAGCGGCTTCGCGGATGGCGATAACGGGCTTTTCAAGATGTGCCGCGTCGAGCTTGGCGACCTGCGGGCCGACGACGCAGTAGAGCAGCAGCGAGCTGATGACCAGCGTGGCGCTGGTGCGCATGCCGACGATCATCCCGGCGGCGATCAGGAGGGCGGAGGGCTCGAACGCGAAGCCCGCGGCGTGGCGGTTGGCCGGGTAGAGGCGGTCGGCGATGGGGAGGTCGAGGTGGCCTGGGATCCGCACAAAGGGGATCTTCTCGAAAAGGTTGCGCAGGAAGCCGACCGCACCCAGCACGTCATCGCCCACGCGCAGGAAGCCGATGAGCAGGCCCGCACCCAGCCCGATCACCAGGATGTAGGCCTTGCGGGCGGCGTCCTTGCTCGCGCTGTAGAGGCTGCGGAGCGTCTCCGCGGCGGCGATACCGGAGGGGAAGGGGAGCTGCTCGTGGTTGATCTGCTGGCGCTTCATGGGGATCGCCAGGAACACACCCATGAGGCCTGTGCACAACGTGAAGATGACGAGGATCCAGGGCGCGGTGACGTCCCACGTGTACACGGTCTCGCCCGGGGGCGCATCGTGCAGCAGGACCAGCGCGCCGAACATAGTGGCGATCGTTGAGCCGGTCGAGTAGCCCGCGGCGGAGGCGCAGGAGGCCATGCACGCGGTCTCGAGCACGGACATCTGGCTCAGACGGTTGCCGGAGGTGAAGCGGACGAAGTTCCAGATGACAAAGGAGAGCACGCTGGCGGTGATGGCGATGCCGAAGGCCCAGCCGATCGACAGCGTGGTGTAGAGGTTCGCGGCGGACATGAGCATGCCCAGGAAGCCGCCCATGACCACCGCGCGGACGGTGAGCTGCGGCATACGGTCGCCCTGGTAGACATGCCGGTACCAGTGCCGGTCTTTTTCCTCGGGGGAGGCGTCGCTGGGCAGCGGCGGGATCTTCGGCGGGGTTTCGGAGAAGCCCTCGGCGTGCTCGCCGATCGGGAGGGGCTCGGGCGGGCGGGGGTGCGAAGGATTCTGCTCGCTCATTCTGTTGCTCGGGGGTGTGGTGCGGCCCGGCGTTGGCCGGTCGGCCGGGCTCACACCCTAATGCACCGCTCAGGCAGCCGCAAGCAGGTGTAGGCGCAGGGGACGCCGGGGATTCCCGTCCGGCGGGCAGAGTGTGCGCCCCGGCCGGGCTGGGGGGGTGTATTCTGCCCCTTATGAAGGGGGCGGCTCGAGTCTTGGTCCGGCGGTTTCGGGAAGTGCCCCTGCCGGTGGCCATGCCGCTGCTGGGGTCGGCGCAGCCGGGCACGGTGCCGGCGTGGGAGGTGTGGGCCGCGGCGGCCATCGCGATCGCGGTGGGTTTCCTGGGAGGAACGATCCTGTGGAACCTGCGGCTGCGGACCCTCGTGCGCCGGCGCACGGCCCAGCTCGAGGCGAAAAACCGGGCGCTGCTGGTGGAGCGCTCGGAGCACCAGAAGACCACGGCCGAGGTGCAGCGGCTGGCGCAGATTTTCGAGGCGACCACGGACTTCATCGCCACGTGCGATGTGGATGGACGGATCCAGTGGATCAACCCCGCGGGGTTGAGCCTGGTGGGACTCGCGGATTCGGGGATCGGCGGCCGGACGTGCGCAGACATCCTGCCCGGCTGGGCGTTCGAAACCATCCGCGATCGGGGGATCCCTGAGGCGGTCAGGTCCGGCCGGTGGGCGGGTGAGAGCGCCCTGCTTTCGCCCGGCCGCGGCGAGGTGCCGGTGTCGCAGCTCATCCTGGCGCACAAGAACGTCCGAGGCGATGTTCAGTTCATCTCCACGATCGCGCGCGACATCACGCCGCTGAAGGCTGCGGAGGGGCGTCTCCGCGAAAGCCAGCAGCGGCTGCGGCTCGTGAACTCGATCGCGACCAATATCAACGCCGGCGCCGATGCGGGGACGGTGATCGCGCAGGTCGTTCGCTCCCTTGCGGAGGTGTTCCCGCGCCTGCGGGTGCGGTACGCGACGATGACCCCCGGCGGCGCCTTCGTGATCGACGAGTCGGTGGAGCCGGCCCTGATGCCGGGCCTGCGCGGGCTGGCGGGGGACCTGTCGGCGGCCCCGGCGTACCTGGAGGCAGTCCGGGCCGACGTCCCGGTAGCGGTGATCGACACGGCCTCGCAGCCGGAGGTCGCGGCGCTGCGGCCATTCTTTGAGAATGCCGGGGTCCGGGCCTCGCTGGCACACCTGATCCGCACGCGCCAGATGGAGGGGCTGCTGTGCTTTGATGCCCCCGAACCGCACGAGTGGACGGCCCACGAGGTCGCGACGATCTCGGAGGTGTGCGACTACATCGCCGTGGCGCTGAGCGGCGCCGCGACGGTGCAGGAGCGGCTCAACACTCAGGACCGGCTGCGCGCGAGCGAGGAACGGCTGCGGCTGATCATCGAGCACATGCCGGTGCTGGCGTTCGCGGTGAGCCCGCTGGGGCGGATTGTCTTCTGGAACCGGGAAGCACAGCGGGTAACGGGGTACTCGCTGGAGGAGATCTCCGGGCCGGCGGGGCTGGAGGTGCTGCTGCCGGACGCGGCGTACCGCGCGACGGTGCTTACGGAATGGTCGAGCCCGCCCAGCCGCGTCCGGGACTTTGAGTGGAGCATCCGGTGCAAGGACGGCACGACGCGCACCATCTCGTGGTCGTCGATCGCCGAGCAGTACCCGATCCCCGGGTGGATGACGTGGGGGATCGCGGTTGACATCACCGAGCGGAAGATGGCCGAGGAGATGGTGCGGCAGAGCGAGGAGCGGTACCGCCTGCTGTTCGAGAGCAGCCCGCAGCCGATGTGGGTCTACGACACGACAACGCTGCGGTTCCTCGACGTCAACGCCGCGGCGGTGCGGGAGTACGGCTACACCCGCGAGGAGTTCGCCCAGCTCCGGCTCACGGACATCCGGCCGGAGCAGGAGGTGCCGGAGTTTCTGGGCGCGGTGGCGGCGGCGTCGGCGGTGGGCGCCTCGGATTCGGGCGTGTGGAGGCACCGGCGGCGCAACGGGGAGGTGATCGAGGTCCACATCAGCAGCCACGCGGTGCCGTTTATCGGCGAGAACGCGCGGCTGGTGCTGGTGACGGACGTGACGGAGCGCAACCGGGCGATGGCCGCGCTGCGCGAGAGTCGCGCGATGCTGGAGCAGGCCCAGGCGGTGGCGCACGTGGGGAGCTGGGTGTCGGGGATCGGGCCGGACAGCCCGCTGTTGTGGTCGCGGGAAACGTGCCGGATCTTCGGCGTGCCCGAGCAGGACGGGTACCAGGCCAGCGTGGCGGAGTTCTTTGAGTTTGTCCACGCGGACGACCGTGCCGCGGTGAAGAGCGCGGTGGAAGAGGCGCTCGCGAAGGGCACGCCCTACAGCGTGGACCACCGGATCGTGCGGCGTGACGGCTCGGTGCGGTGGGTGCACGAGCAGGCCGAGATCGAGCTGGACGCGCAGGCCCGCCCGCTCCGGCTGGTGGGCATCGTGCAGGACATCACCGAGCGGCACCGGGCCGACGCCTGGCGGGCGGGGCAGGGCCGCATGCTGGAGAAGCTCACACAGGGGGAGCCGCTGGAGTCGGTGCTCTCCGCGCTCATCGGGGCCATCGAGCAGCAGCAGGGGGACCTGCACTGCTCGATCCTGCTGCTGGACGAGTTGGGCACGCGTCTGCGGCACGGGGCCGCGCCCAGCCTGCCGGAGGAGTACAACCGGCTCGTGGACGGCATCCCGATCGGGCCGGCCAACGGCTCTTGCGGCACCGCGGCGTTCCGGCGGGAACTCGTGGTGGTCTCCGACATCGCCCACGACCCGCTGTGGGAGTCGGGGCGCGAGATCGCGGCGCGGTTCCGCCTCGCGGCGTGCTGGTCGCAGCCGATCTTCGGCGCCTCGGGCACGCTGCTGGGGACCTTCGCGATGTACTACCCCACGACGCGGGAGCCCACGCCCAGAGAGCTCGAGCTGATCGAGTCGGCAGCGCACCTGGCGGGCATCGCGATCACGCGCCGGCAGGACGAGCAGCGGCTGCGCGAGCGGGCCGAGGAGCTGGCCCGCAGCAACGCGGAGCTGGAGCGGTTCGCGTACGTCGCGAGCCACGACCTTCAGGAACCGCTGCGGATGGTGACGTCGTTCACGCAGCTGCTGTCGCAGCGGTACAAGGGGAAGCTGGACAAGGACGCGGACGAGTTCATCGGCTACGCGGTGGAGGGCGCGGTGCGGATGCAGCAGCTCATCGAGGACCTGCTGGCGTTCTCGCGCGTCAGCAGCCGGCCGCGCGTGCTGGGGCGCGTGCAGGCCGCGGCGGCGCTGGCCAGGGCCCGGGGCAACCTGGGTGTCGCGATCGAGACGAGCGGCGCGGTCGTGCGGAGCGGGGAGTTGCCCGAGGTGCTGGCGGACGAGTCGCAGCTGGCGCTGGTGTTCCAGAACCTGATCGGCAACGCCATCAAGTTCCACGCCCCGGGCCGGGCCCCGATCGTGGAGGTCAAGGCCGACCGCGACGGGTCGGGGTGGCGGTTCCAGGTGGCCGACAACGGCATCGGGATCGAGCCCAAGCACCGTGAGAAGATCTTCACCATGTTCCAACGCCTGCACCCGCGCTCGGTTTATCCGGGGAACGGGATCGGCCTGGCGATCTGCAAGCGAATACTTGAGCGGCACGCGGGGCGCATCTGGGTCGAGTCCCAGCCGGGCGCCGGCTCCACGTTCTACTTCACCCTTCCCGATGCCGGAGCGAGCGCATGAGCAGCACGATCAGCATGGAGCGGACGGCGGAGATTCTCCTGGTGGAGGACAACGAGGCGGACATCCGGCTCACGCGCGAGGTGCTGTCGGACGGGCGGTTCATGAACCGGCTGTCCATCGCGCGAGACGGGGAGGAGGCGATGGCCTACCTCCGCCGGCAGGGCGTGTTCAAGGATGCGGCACGCCCGGACCTGATCCTGCTGGACCTGAACCTGCCGCGGAAGGACGGGCGCGAGGTGCTGGCGGAGATTAAGAGCGACGACGAGCTTAAACGGATCCCGGTGGTGATCCTCACCACCTCGCGTGCCGAGGCGGATATGGTGCAGACGTACGAGCTGCACGCCAACTGCTACATCGTCAAGCCGGTTGACCTGGGGCAGTTCATCAGCGTGATCCGCTCGATCGAGGAGTTCTGGCTGAAGGTCGTCCGCCTGCCCAGCGGTGAGTAGGAGTGGGTCCCCGATTGCTGCCCGAGACGCTCAACATCCTGGTCGTTGAAGACAACCCTGCGGACGCGCGGCTCATTGAACTTATCTTCTCCGGCCGGCACGCGTCGGGCTCCGCCGTAGCGGTCCACAAGGCCGAGACGCTCGAGGCGGCCCTCCCGCTGCTGACCGGCTCGACCCGGCTGGACCTGGTGCTGCTGGACCTCAACCTGCCCGACAGCGAGTCGCTGGACACGCTGCACGCGGTGGCGGCGCGGGCGCCCGATCTGCCGGTCGTGGTGCTCAGCGGCCACTCGGACGAGAACCTCGCCATCAGCGCCGTCCGCGAAGGGGCGCAGGACTACCTCGTCAAGGGCCGCATCGACACGGAGGTGCTGCACCGCTCCGTGCGGTACGCGATCGAGCGCAAGCGATTCCAGGCGGACCAGGCCCGGGCGATGCGCGCCCTCGCGGAGTCCGAGGAGCGGCTGCGGCTGGTGACCGAGGCCAGCACCGACGGCATCTGGGACTGGAACATCCGGGACGGCACGCTGGTCTGGTCCGACCGCATGTACGACCTGCTCCGCACGCCGCGCGGGGAGCCGGTCCGGCCTCTGGACGAGGACATGCTCCAGATCCACCCCGACGACCGCGAGATGGTCACCCAATCGCTCCAGAACCACTTCCAGCGGGGCGAGCCCTACATCGTGGAGTGCCGGCTGGTCCGCGGCGACGGTACGTACGGCTACTTCCACGTCAGCGGCAAGACCGTGCGGGACGAGGCGGGCCGGCCGGTGCGCATGGCGGGCTCGATCTCGGATATCACGGAGCGGCGGCGGGCGGAGATCGCGCTGCGGGCGAGCGAGCAGCGGTTCCAGTCGTTCATGGACAACAGCCCGGCGGTGGCGTTCATGAAGGACGAGTGGGGGCGGTACGTGTACGTCAACGCCGTGTTCGAGCGGCTGTTCGGCGGGCAGGTGTCGCACGTGCTTGGCCGTGCCGACACGGAGGTGTGGCAGCCGGAGGTGGCGCAGCGGCTGCGGGCCAGCGACCTGAAGGTGCTCGAGACCAACGCGCCGCTGGAGGTGGCCGAGCTGATCCCGCAGGCCGACGGCGAGCACGAGTGGCTGACGGTGAAGTTCCCGATCGTGGAGTCGAGCAACCGCCGGTATATCTGCGGCGTGGGCGTGGACATCACCGAGCGCAGGCGGGCCGAGCAGGCGCTCCGCGAGGCCGACGAGAAGCTCCGCCAGTCGCAGAAGATGGAGGCCGTCGGGCAGCTCGCCAGCGGCGTCGCGCACGACTTCAACAACCTCCTCACCGCCATCCGCGGCTATGCCTCCCTCGCCCGCAACACGCTCTCGCTCAACCACCCGGCCCTCGAGTCTCTGGACCAGGTCGAAGAGGCCTCGCGCCAGGCGACCGGCGTGGCGGGCGCTCTGCTGACGTTTGCGCGCAAGGCCAGAACCGAGAAGGAGCCGGTGCAGGTCGCGGCGGAGGTGGAGTCCGCCGCGCGTCTGTTCAGGCGGACGCTGCCGCCCTCGGTGCGGCTGGTGATGGACGTGAACGATGCGGAGGACCTGTGGGTCAGCGCGGACAGCACGCAGCTCCAGCAGGTCATCATCAACCTGGGCCTGAACGCGCGGGACGCCATCGGCGAGGAGGGCACGCTGACGGTGTCGGTGCAGCCGGCGCGGGCCGACGGCACGCCGATCCGCCGGCGTGGGCGGGGCGCGTCCACCGAGGCGCCGCAGGCGGTCATCATCGTCGTCAAGGATACCGGCTGCGGCATGACGCCCGAGGTCAAGGCGCGGATCTTCGAGCCGTTCTTCACCACCAAGCCGCGGGGGCGGGGCACGGGGCTGGGGCTCGCGGTGATCCACAGCATCGTGCAGGACCACGGCGCCACGATCCAGGTTGATACCGCGCCGGGCAAGGGGTCCAGCTTCACGATCACGTTCCCGCTCATCGACGCCCCGGCGCGGCGCGAGGAGCCCGGGGAGACGCCGCACGAGCCCATCGGGGGCGGGCTGGCGCTGCTGGCCGAGGACAACACTCTCGTGCGCGGGCTGCTCGCGTCGATGCTCTCGGCGCTGGGCTACGAAATCGCCCACGCCAGCACCGCTGAGCAGGCGCTCAAGCTCGCCTCGACCATGAACCTTCAGGTCGATCTGCTCGTCGCGGACCAGGACCTGCCCGGCAAGGGCGGGCTCCAGCTCCTGCACGACCTGCGCGCCCGCGGCCAGGCGACGAGCGCCGTCATTGTCGCGGCACACCCCGGGGTCGACCCTGTGGAGGGCCCGGGTGTGGTGCTGCTCCGCAAACCTTTCCAGCTCGCCGACCTGCGCCAGGCGATCGCCGGGCTGAACAAGCCGTCCAAGGCAGGAAGCCACGCATGAACGACTCCATCAAGGTGCTGCTGGCCGATGATCACACGCTGCTGCGGCGTGCCGTGGCCCGGGTTCTCCACGAGAGCCCCGCGATCACGGTGGTGGCCGAGGTCGGGAACGCCGACGACGCGATCACCGCGGCGCTCAGGTTCAACCCCAACGTGGTGGTGCTGGATATCGACATGCCCGGGGTGGCCAGCTTCGACGCGGCACGGACGATCACTGCGCGGGTGCCCAGCGCGCGGATCCTGTTCCTCTCGGCCTTCACGCACGACCGGTACATCGAGGCGGCGCTGGCGTGCGGGGCGCTGGGTTACCTCAGCAAGAACGAGCCGCCCGAGAAGGTCATCGACGCCATCCGGGCGGTCGCGATCGGGCAGTGCTACTTCTCGCCGGAGGTGCAGTCGCGCCTGGTGATCGACGCCGACGGCGTACACCTGGGGGAGAACTCCAAGAGCCGTGCGGCGACCCTGACGAACCGCGAAGTCGAGGTGCTGCGGTACATCGCGCGGGGGATGTCCAAGAAGGAAATCGCCAAGACGATGCACCTGTCGGTCAAGACGATCGAGAACCACTCGGCGAGCATCATGTCGCGCCTGGACATCCACGATCGAGTGGAACTGACGCGCTTTGCGATCAGGGAAGGCCTGGTAGAAGCCTGACAGAATCCGCACCGACCCCCCTGTCGATGGGGCAAAAGTCCCTACAGGACATGAGGTTGGGGTGTGACGATACTTCTCCCGAGTTGACGGTGACACCCGCGCACAGAGGCTCCGTGTGACGAGCTTCAGGGATGGATCCCGCCTCTCGGGGAATACCAATGGTTAGCCAAGACACCCGCCCGTCCGAGGATCGGTTCGAGCGTTCCGGGGCCGCCATCGCCGCGGCCCGCCCGGACCTTCTCGCCCACGTCAGCACCGCCCAGCAGCGAGTCCTTGAGCTGCTCCTGGCCGGCCTGACCGAGCCCCAGATCGCCGAGCGCATCGGCCGCAGCCGCCACACCGTCCACGACCACACCAAGGCCATCTACGCGGCACTGCGGGTCAGCAACCGCGTGCAGCTCGTGCTCCTGTTCTCCGCGCCCGGCCAGGCGCCCGCCAAGCCCGCGTCGGCGGTTGAGGCCCAGCCTCAGCGTGCGGCCCGGTTGGCGACGGTGATTCCCCCCGTTGGCGTGAGCAGCGGCCTCAACTAAGTCGAGCCCTGAAAGAGGTTTGTGGATCCAAGCCCGCCCCCGACGCACGGGGGCGGGTTTTTCTTTGTCCACACCGGCTTGAGCGGTGAGCTGGGCGATGGTATGCTCCGCACCCACACATCTACCAAACAAATCTTGCCAAACAAGGAGTTGCCCCATGAAGTCGGTCGCCCTCGTCGTGCTCGCCCTGGTGCTCACCCTCATGTTCGCCGGTTGTGCCAGCCACTCGGGCGGCCCCAAGGTTGTGCAAGGCGCCAGCCAGGCGGAGCAGGAGGCGCTGCTGGGCCGGGTGAAGCAGCTCGAGGGCAAGTGGGCGATGAAGGCCCCGGACGGCAGCACGCACGTGGCGTCAGAGTTCGCGGTCAGCTCGGGAGGAAGTGTGGTGCGCGAAGTCATGTTCCCCGGGCACCCTCACGAGATGACCAATGTGTACCACATGGACGGGCGCGAGCTTGTGATGACGCACTACTGCGCCGTGGGTAACCAGCCGCGGATGCGGGCGGCCTCGATGCAGGGGAACCGGCTGGTGTTCACGTTCGAGAGCGTGACGAACTACACGGGCGGGGACCAGCACTGCATGCGGGACATGGCGATCGAGTTCAAGGACGCGGACACGATCGTGGAGCACTGGCGCTCGTACGTGGGGGACAAGCCGTCGCCCGAGGTGACGCGGTTTGAGCTGACGCGCGTGAAGTGAGCCCGCGTCGGTCCGCTACGTGCGGATGCTCGTGACCGACGCGATGGCGAGCGGGATGAGGACCATGACGGGGATGAACACCGAGAGCTGCGGCGGCAGCCCGGGGATCGCCGCGCTGGTCCCGATCATGCTGGCGACGAAGCCGATGATGGCGACGGGCGCCGAGAGCAGGGTTTGAACGAGCAGGTTGCCCGGCTCGCGCCGCACGTAGAAGGGCAGGCAGACGAGCAGGAGCAGCACCGTACACGCGTACCCCGCGATCCGCCCGAAGCGGATGCGCTCGAGCCGGTCGATCTGGGTGAAGTTGGGCCGGGGCTGGCGGCGGTCGTTGGCGATGAGCTGGGAGAGCTCGCGAGTCGAGAGGTAGTTGGAGTACTTCTCGAAGCGGCGGAGCCTGAGGGCGGTGGGGTCGAGGTCGGTCTCGATGAACGTGATGGGGGTAAGCGTGCGGGCGGGGGCCGCCTCCTGGTTGGCGGGGCGGCGCGATTCGTCGGTCGCGTCGGTGAGGGCCCACCCGCCGCGGGAATCCCAGGTGGCGCGGGCTGCGGTGATGCGCCGGGTCATAAGGCCGTCCTGGTCGCGCTCCCAGATATAGAGCCCGTCGATGGTGTCGGAATCGAGGGAGACGGCATTGGCGTAGAAGAGCCTGCCGCGGGAGTCGGGGGTGAGCCGCAGGGCCATCGTCCCCAGGGATCGGGTGCCGGCCTCGCCCTTCTCTCGGGTGAGGAGGGGGGCCAGGCGAGGGACGATGAGCTCGCGGTTGGCGGCGGAGAGGCAGGTGAGGGCGAGGGCGGTGAGGATGATGGGGCGGGCGAAGCGATGGAGGGAGAGGCCGCCGGCGAGCATCGCGACGAACTCGCGGTGGCGGTTGAGCTGGGCGCAGGTGAAGCCCATGGCGCCGATGAGGATCATGGGGAGCAGGAAGTTGTAGAGCAGGAAGAGGCGCGGCCACCAGAGGTCCCACACCAGGTAGGTCGCGGTCGCGGCGGTGGAGAGGAGCGTGGACCTGGTGTTGTTGGCCTCGTGGAGGCGCCCCGCGACCTTGGTGTACTCGTCGAAGTTGAGGGAGAAGTCGGTAACGATGATGACCGCGAACAGCAGCGTGAACAGCACGACGATGTTCGTCAGGTACTGCCGGATGATGTAGCGGTCAAGCAGCGGCACGCGGGCTCCAGATCGCGTCGAGTCGGCGGATGATGGCGACGACAGCGTAGCTGAGCAGGGCGGCGACGTAGATGTCCGTCACGAAGTGGGCGCCCATGGCGGTCCGGGTGAGGGAGCAGCCGATGGCCAGCGCCAGGCCGACCGGGGCCGTGCGGGGGAAGAGGTACGCGAGCATGAAGGCGGCGCCGAAGGCGACTCCGGCGTGGCTGGAGGCCATGCCGATGCCGGTCACCAGGTGGCCGTTGGGCAGGTCGTGGGTCTGCCAGGCAAAGGCGTAGTCGCCCCACACGCCCGGGCGGTGCCGGAGGGTCAGGAGTTGCACGCCCTCGGACGCCGCGCCGCCGAACACCACCGCGGCGGTCATGAGGCGGGCCCGCCGGAACGTGCGGTCGTGCAGCCAGAGGGCGGCGGCGAGGATGAGCCAGGGCACCAGTGAGCCGGCCTGGCGGAAGACCTGGTACCAGTCCTGACGCTCGAAGGCGCGCGGGTCGTCGACTTTGAGGAGCCTCCAGAGCGCTGCATCAAAGAAGGTGAGCACGAGCAGGCCGACCGTGCCCGCGAGCGTCCAGGCCAGCGCGCGGCGCCGCCGCCGGGCGCGTTCGTGGGGCAGGAGCAGGCTGTCGGGGATGGTGTTCACGGTGGAGGAAAGCCCCTGAATCCGTAGGCCCTGAATGACGGGCGGTTCTTCTTGCCGTCGCCCCGGAGCGTTCCGACCTCGACGACCCGGTCAAAGTAGGGCTGCCAATCCTCCAGCGATGCGCCGTTGACGACCGCGTTGCGGCCCCGGAGCGGGAAGCCGCCCGGGCCCGCGCCGATTCTGCGCAGGTCCGTGGCGGGCCAGTAGTCGTACGGGTTGCGGCGGCCGTTGAGCATCATCGAGGAGGTGCAGTAGACCGTGGGCCGCCCGGGGAGGTAGAAGGCGAGCTGCGCGGCCCGCCCGTAGTGCAGCGCCATGAAGAAGGGCTCCTCGCCCGTCTCGGCCTTGATTGAGTCGGCGATCTCGCGCGTGTGCGCGGCCATCTCGTCGGCGCCCGTGGCACGCCAGATGGGGATGAGCGGCCCGACGCCGGGGATGCGGGTCAGCAGGTCGAGCCGGAGCATGCCCAGGCCGGTGACGAGGCCCACGATGATGACCGCGTTGCGGGCGTGCCACAAGAAGGGGCGTTTCCAGACAGGCACGCGTTGCGAGGAATCGGCCCAAGGCACGGCCATCGCGGCGAGCGGCACCAGGGTAATGAAGCCGGCCAGCGCCCAGTTGCCCTGCGGGTTGGTGACAAGGCTCACCCCCAGGTAAACGGCGAAGATCGGCAGGCCGAGGGCGAGCAGGAAGCGGGCGCGGGTCCACGCGGCCGTATCGGCGGAGCGTCCGTGCCAGGCGCGGCGGGCCGCGGCCGCCGCGAGGATGAGCATGGGCCCGGCGATGGCGAGCTGCGTCCCGATGTAGCCCAGGGTCCACTGCGGCTTGTACACCCACCCGAGCCCGGAGCCCTGACGCACGGCCTGATCGCCGCCGGCGAGGCCCAAGTGGCCGATCACGTGCCGCAGCGTGGGCCAGCCGTGCTCGTGGTTCCAGAGGATGATGGGGCTCGCCAGCGCGAGGACGATCGCGGCGCCCGCCACCGCCCACGCGGCCCGTAGGTTGGCCGGTGCGCGGTGCCGCCACAGGACACACAGCATCCCGGGCAGGAAGAGCAGCATGGTGTACTTGTAGAGCAGGCCAATCCCCAGAGCGAGTGCGAGCGAGATCACCGCGCCGGGGGTGGCGCGGGTGGCGACCCTCCAGGCGGCCCATGCAGCAGCGGCCCAGCACGCCGCGAAGGGGCCGTCGATGGTGGTGATCAGCGCGAGCGCCTGGAACACGGGCATCAGGAAGAACACCGCCGCGGCGAGCAGGGCCGCGCGGGGGCTGCGCGTGAGGTCGTGCGTGAGCCCCGCGACAGCGGCCGCGGCGACGGCGCCCGCGATCGCCGCGACGGCGCGGACGGCGAACTCGGACTCGCCGAGCACACGGGTGAACGCGCCGATGGTCCAGGCGATTCCGGGGCCCTTGGTGTAGTAGGACAGCGAGAGGTGGCGCGACCATTCCCAGTAGTTGGCCTCGTCCTCGATGAGCGTGTAAGGGCAGAGCAGCGCCAGGTAGAGCAGCCGCGCAGCGGTGACGAGCAGGATGAGCAGGGCCGCGCTGCGCCAAGGGATCGGGGCAGGATGGGCGGGGCTGTGGGCCTGGTCGGGCACGCGGCGTTTGCTCCCGGCCTTCAGTGTTTGGCGAGCCACCAGTACACGACGAACGTGTACGCCCCCAGGCAGCCCACGCCGCTCCACATCAGGAACAGCCCCGGCACGCCGACCTGGTGGACAAACTGGTTCCCGCCGCTGATGGTCACGATGGTGGCCAGCGCCGGAAGGAACGTCCAGAGGTAGACGGTGAGCGGCAGGCGGCGGCTGAGGAGCAGGGCCGTCACCGCGCCCGTGAGGATCATGACGGCGCACGAGGCGGCCATGGCCAGGCGCTCGTTCTGCTTCGCAAGGATCACGCGGTCGAGCCGCTCGAGCGCTTCCCGGAGGTTGGCCGGGCCCTCCTCGGACAGCGACCCGCCGGCCGCCGCGGCTTCGCTCTGCGTCAGCAGGTCGGCGGGCGGGAGCGCCCGAAGCTGCTCCGCGTGGTTGGGGTGGGGCGTCAGCGACCGGAGGCTGATCTGGCCGCGTTCGGCGGTCGCGGCGGTTTCGCCGATCGCCGCGGAGTCGCGGATGCGGGCCTTCTCGAGCTGGAGCTCGTAGGTGGGTGGGGCGCCCTGGGGGACGCTCTCGCGCAGGATCGTGACGGACTCGGCGGTGATGCTCTGGGTGCTGTCGCCCGCAGAGGTAGTGCGCGTGCGAGCGACTTCGACAGCGGCGCCGGGCGTCGCGGGCAGGAGCGTCCAGCGGTCCGCAGATCCGGCGAGCCGCCCGGCGCGGATCGAGACAAGCCGCCCGCTGGGGTCCTGGAAGCCGATGGGCTGGCCGGCCGGTGCGGCGTTGCGCAGCGTCTCGAGCGTGCGAAGGCTGGCGAGGTCGTTCACGACGCGTTGGCGGTGGGCCTCGACCCAGTTGATCCGCTGCGGGTTGAGGGGCAGGTCGCGCAGCTCCCGCCAGGACATGAACCCGACCTTCTCGGTGAACGTGTTGGGGATGGTGAACGAGGCGGACTGGCTCTCAAGCGCCGCGACGCCCGACCGCTCCGCGAAGGCGACGACGTTCTCGAAGAGCATCACGACCTGGGACTGACCCTCGCCCTGAGTGCTCGCGGGCGCGGCGGGGTAGAGCCAGAGGTAGGCCCGCTGGGAGGAGAGCTCCTGGCTCGGGCGGCCCTCCTTGTCGGTCTGCACGAAGGCGAAGTTGTGGAAGACGATCTGGTCTGTGGCTCCGGCCGTGCGCTGATCGACGCGCTGGGCGCTGTCGGCGTAGATCATCATGCGGTTGTCGACGCCCCCGATGCCGGTGCGGAAGGCGACGGCCTCGCCCCGGGCGACACCCTGGAGGAGCTGGCGGGCGACGTCGATGGTGATCAGCCGCTGCATGTTCCGCAGGAACACGGGGATGATGTGCCCGTTGAGCGCCAGGAGCGAGCCGGTCAGCAGCAGCGCGAGGATGAGGGCTGGGGCCAGGAGGGAGCGGTGGCTGATGCCGCTGGCGTACGCGGCGGTGGCCTCGTTCTCGTTGGCGATGCGGTAGTAGACCAGGGTGGTGGCGAAGCCGCCGGCGAAGGGCAGGGCGTAAGCCAGCATCGGGACGCAGGCGATGAGGACAAACTTGGGAAGGTCGCCGGGGGCGAGGATGCCGTCGGAGAGCGGCTTGACGGTGGCCCCCAGGGCGATCACCAGCACCAGCACGAGCGCCGTGACGCCGACCAGCTTGAGCAGGTCGAGGAGGGTGTTCCGCCAGAGGGTGAGGGGGATACGCAGCACGGGGTGGGCATGGTATGAGGGGCGGGTGAGCGGGTGGGGGCATTGGTGAAGAGGTGGGGAGGTGAAAAGGTGGCGAGGTAAGCGGGCAGGTTTGCGGGTTTTCTGGCCACGCCGCCCGGAGTCCTTCACACCGGCTCAACCCTCGGTGCGTACGTAGGGAAGGCATGAAGTTCACGTTCCTGGGCACGCGGGGCGAGATCGAGGCGCGGTCGCGCCGGCATGGCCGGCACTCCAGCGTCCTGGTCGCCTCCGGCAGCGGGCGGGTCCGGATGAGCAAGGGGGTGATGATCGACTGCGGGGAGGACTGGCTGGAGATCTTCCGGGAGATCAACCCGGGGGGCATCGTCCTGACGCACGCGCACCCGGACCACTCGTGGGGGCTGCGGGCGGGCTCGCACTGCCCGGTGTGGGCGACGGAGGAGACGTGGGCGGCGATCGACGAGTACCCGATCGCCGATCGGCACGTGGTCCGCCCGCGGGAGAAGTTCGAGGTGATGGGGCTGACGTTCGAGGCGTTCCCGGTGGACCATTCGGTGCGGTGCCCGGCGGTGTGCTACCGCGTGAGCGACGGCGAGGACGCCAGCGTGCTGTACGCGCCGGATGTGGTGGCCATCAAGGATCGAACCGCGGCGATGAAAGGGGTTGATGTGTACGTGGGCGACGCGGCGACGCTCACGACGTCGCTCGTGCGGAAGGTGGGGGAGGGGGTGGGCACGCTGGTAGGGCACACCACGGTGAAGGCCCAGATCGGCTGGTGCCGCGCGGAGGGCGTGGAGCGGGCGGTTTTCACGCACTGCGGGATGGAGGTGACCACCGCGCCCGAGGGCGAAGCGGAGGAGGCGGTGCGGCGGTTAGGCTTGGATCGCGGGGTCGAGGCGGTGATCGCGTTTGACGGGATGGAGCTGAGTGTGAAGGGATGACAGTGGGGGAAGGAGAGGCGAGCGCAGGGAACGAGCTGAGTGCGGCCCGGCGGGTCTGGCTATGGACGGAGTACGCGCTGCTGTTCTACGGCGCTCCGCTGATGCTGATGGGCATGCCGCGGCAGGTGTTCTTCCCGGCGCTGTTTCTGGCGGCGGGCGGGTGCCTGCTGTTGCTGTGGCGGGACAAGGCCTTTGACCGAACGCGACTGTGGAATGCCGCGGGGGCACGGGGCGAGTTGCCAAGAGTTGTGTCGCAGTTCGCTATCGCTGCGGCGGTGCTGTGCGGGCTCGTGCTCTGGCTGCTGCCGGAGGCCTGGCTTGGCTTCGTGCGTTCACGGCCCGGGCTGTGGGCGCTGGTCATGGTGCTGTACCCGGTGCTCAGCGTGCTGCCGCAGAACCTGGTGTGGCGGGTGTTCCTGCACCACCGGTATTCGCCGGTACTGCCGCGGGCGTGGATGCGGGTCGCGGCCTCCGCGGCGGCGTTCGGATTTGTCCACATCCTGCTGGAGAACTGGCTGGCGGTGGCGCTGACGGTGGTGGGGGGCATGCTGTTCGGCGTGACGTACGAGCGGTCGCGGTCGTTGCTGGCGGTGAGCGTGGAGCACGCGCTGTACGGGTGCCTGGCGTTTACGGTGGGGATCGGGCGGTACCTGGTGCTAGGGGGCGTGCGGTAGGAATCTGTGCCTGCGTAAGTGCTGGTCAGCGTGATGCTTATGGTGGCAGGCGTGCAAGCGGCCTTGCCCCCCTCCTACGCTTTCGCCCCATTCAGGAGCCCGTTATGCCCGTCGCCATTGAGACCGATATCGCCTCGCTCGTCAACACCAAGACCCACACCCACCTGCCCGCGAACACCAACCAGGCGCTGGGCATCGCGCAGTACGCGATCGACTTCATGTGGAGCGACGATGCGGGCAAGCGCGGCGAGCCCTCGCAGGCCGTGCTCGACAAGACCAGCGATTTTTACACCGACGCCTGCCTGTGCGGCGTGTCGGCGATCGCCCTGGGCACCAACGCGCCGCTGATCCTGCGCGAGGAGGCGCTGCGGTACGAGGTTCCCACGGCGGGCGTCAAGAAGGGTGCCGCGTGGTCGGAGGAGACGGTTCGCGCGGGCGTGCCGATCTTCGGCAGCAACGTCGATGTGGCGGTCGAGAAGGCGGTGGTGGCCAACTGTGCCGCGGTGCGGGAGTGGGACAGCAACGGGACGAACTTCGGGTTCAACCCGCTGCTGGGGCACACGGCGGGGGAGTTCGGGCACAATGACTTCTACGCGGTTCCGGTGGCGGCGGCGCAGCTCCGCGGCATGGACGGGGAGTTCGCTCTTCGCGGGATGGTGCTGCTGGACGAGATCCGCGGGCGGCTGGCGGAGGTGTTCAGCCTCAAGACGTACAAGGTGGACCACGTGGTCCACGGCGCCATCGCCTCCGCGGCGACGTTCGGCGCGATGATGGGGGCCAGCGCTGCGCAGATCGAGAGCGCGATCGGGATGGTGGTGGCGCACTACATCCCCTTCCGGGCGATCCGGGCGGGCAAGCAGCTTTCGGACAGCAAGGGTGCTTCCGCGGCGATCTCGACCGAGGCGGCGGTGCTGAGCGTGAAGCGGGCGATGGCGGGGTTCCTTGGGCCGCGGGACATCTTCAGGAACCCCGAGGCGATCTTCCGGATTTTCGAGGGGCCGGGGCAGATGTTCCAGAAGGTGGGCGCGACGGACGCGAACACGGAGAAGCTGGACGCATCGCCGTTTGATCTCGTGCTGGGGCGCAAGGGCGACGACTTCGCCGTGATGGGCATGCACTTCAAGCTGGGGCTGTACGAGCACCAGTCGGCGGGGGCGCTGCAGGGCTTGTGCGATCTAATCACGGCGAACCCGCACCTGCTGGATGACCAGAGCGGGGATGCGATCAGCAAGATGGTGGTGGTGGCCTACGAGCCGGCGTTCGGGATCATCGGCGACCCGGCGAAACGCGACCCCAAGACCCGCCAGAGCGCGGACCACTCGATGCTGTACCTGGTGTGCACGATGCTGCGCAAGGCCCTCGAACTGCGGGCGGCGGGCCACAAGGGGCCGTTCGGGTTCAGGGAGCTGATGCTGCTGCCGCACGACTTCGACGCCCACGCGCTGCACCACCCCGTGACGCGGGCGCTGATGGAGAAGATGACCTTCGAGCACGGCGGGCCCGACTACGACGCCAAGTACCCCGACGGCATTCCCACCTCGATCGTGATCACCGATGATCAGGGCGAGAGCTTCGACAGCGGGCTAGTGATGTACCCGACGGGCCACGCCCGCAACACCACGGCGGACCTCAAGGGACTGCTGGCGCACAAGTGGGAGCAGCTCGGCAAGCTCGCCGCGAACAAGCCGAAGCAGATGATCGCGCAGCTCAGCGGGATCGGGGAGAAGTCGGCCCGCGAGGTGGCGGGGATGTACAACTTCAAGATCGCGGACCGGGGGCGGTTTGAGTGACCGGTGGTGCGGCCCGGCAAACGCGGGAAAGCGCGGGCTGGGGGCTGATACAGTTGGGTATGAGCCAGCTCAACTCCATCTTGGTCGGCGTGGACTTTTCCGAGGGTTCCCAGGCCGCGCTGCGGCAGGCGATGCGCATCGGCGCGTTCACGCAGGCGAAGGTGCGGGTGGTCCACGTTGTCGAGACGCTGCTGACCATCGGCCTGAACGAAACCATCAGCGTGCTGCAGGAGTCGATCACCGAGGGGCTGAAGGAGGAGGGCCACCGGCAGTGGAAGTCCTTCTCCGCCGCCATCCCCGGGGCGGCGGGCCTGCCCTTTGAGGTTGAGGTGAACTCGGCGACGGCGGCGCTGTCGCGCCGGGTCGATGAGGCTGGGGCGGGGCTTCTGGTCATGGGCACGCGGGGGGCGCACGTGAAGGGCGGGGTCGGCCCCGTCGCCGCGGCGTGCGTGCGGCACGCGCCCTGCGATGTGCTGCTGGTCCAGGGGGCGCACAGCGACGCCTTCAAGACGGTGGTCGTGGGCGTGGACTTCTCGGACACGGCGCTGCGGGCGGTGGACCAGGCGGTGCGGATGGCCTCGCGCGACGGGGCGACGCTGTACGTGGTCCACGCGTTCACGGCGCCGTGGAAGCACTCGTACCTGCTGAACAAGGGCGCGACGCCGGACCTGGACGTCAAGTACCGCGAGGTGATGCTGGCCCGGCTTGAGGAGTTCTGCAAGCCCTTCGCGCACGAGCTGGCCTACCTCAAGCCGCGGTA
>JAEYTB010000070.1 GCA_023434205.1 Planctomycetota bacterium
GATCCGCTTCCAGCCCGCGCAGGACTGCACGCTGACCTCCGTCTCCCTCTGGCTCATGAGCCACACGCCCGCGGGAACCGACGTCTCACCAACCCTCGCCCTCTCCCTCCGCGCCGATGGCCTCACCACCCACGGCGTCACCGGCCCCGCCCCCAGCCCCCTCCACAACTGGCTCATCGAGACCGACCCCACGCCCTACACCCCCGCCCGCTACGACCTCACCGCCGAGGCCGCGGTGCAGCTCGAGGCCGGGCGCTCGTACTGGATCGTCGCGGAATCCAACAACAGCCTAGGCCACAACCCCATCTGGACCTGGTCCGGCCAGCACACCGGCTACATCGCCCTGCGTAACAACGCCGGGCAGTGGGAGTGCGACCCCGGCATCGCCCTCACCGTCGAGGTCCGCGCCACCCCCGCCTGCTCCGCGGACTTTGACAACGACGGCGACTCCGCCACCGACGCCGACATCGAGTCGTTCTTCGCCTGCCTCGCGGGCGCCTGCTGCCAGACCTGCCAGACCGCCGACTTCAACCACGACGGCGACACCGCCACCGACGCCGACATCGAAGCCTTCTTCCGCGTCCTCGCCGGCGGAGCGTGCTAACTCTTACCCCTCCCCCGGCTCCGCGCACTCACACTCCTCCCCCGGCTCTGCGGGGGAGGTGCCGAGGCCCTGCGAGGCGGAGGGGGCGCTTATCTCCTCCCCCGGCTCCGCGGCGAGGCTGCCGCGGCCCCGCGAGGCGGAGGGGGCGTTCACAACGCGCAGTACCCGTGGTACCGCATCGCCACGATCGTCTGGTCATCATCCCGCGTCGCGCTGCCGCGGTGCGCGAACAGCGCCTTGTGGATCGACTCCACCACGCAGTCCGGCGCCCCGCTGCACTCGGTCAGCGACGCGTCCAGCCCCTTCACCTCGAACTGCTGCCCCGCCGGGCTGAACGCCTCCGTGATCCCGTCGGTGTACAGCACCAGCGTGTCGCCCGCCTTGAGCTGCACCTCGCGCACCTCGGCCTCCAGCGACTCCAAAATCCCCAGCGGCACCGTCGCCGCGTCCTCAATCGGCAGGATCCGCCCCGACTGCCCGTCCTTCACCCGCGGCGGGTTGTGCCCCGCGTTGCTGTACCGCAGAACCCCCGTCGCCGGGTCCAGCACCCCGAAGAACGCCGTGATGAAGTTCCCCTCCAGCCCCGCCGCCAGCAGCCGGTCGTTCGCGAACTCCAGCACCGCCGCGGGGTCGATGTCGCCGCTGCCCTTCGCCGGCGCATAGCAGTGCAGGATCGCGTGCAGCATCGCCATGATCGTCGCCGCCGCCGCCCCGTGCCCCGACACATCCGCGATCAGCAGCCCCCACCGGCCTCCCCCCAGCGGAAGGAAGTCGTAGTAGTCACCGCCCGATTCATCGCTCGTCAGGTAGCTCGTCGCCACCTCCAGCCCCGGGATATCCGGCGTCCTCGACGGCAGCAGCGACTGCTGCACCCGCGCGATCTGATCAAGCTGGTCCCGCAGCCGAAGGTTCAGCTCCTTCACCGTGTTCACGGCCAGCAGCTGCTTCCCGAGGATCCCCAGCATGTTCGTCACCACCGCCGCCTCGCCCACCTCCCGCGCATCCTCCACCGTGTGCTCGCGGCAGAACCCGAAGGTCCACTTCACCACCCGGTCGCCCTCGAAGATCGGCAGCACCATGCACGTCCGCATGTCCGCGACCAGACCGCCCAGCAGCGGGTCGTCCGCCAGCGACAGGTCCATCGCGTACTTGGGGTGCTCGTCGGCGATCATCGCCCCCACGAACCCGCCCCGGTGGACGGGCAGCTCCGGCACCCGCGCCGTGTCCTCCAGAGACTTGGTGAACGGTGTCCCCGCCGGCTGTGAGTACAGCACCCGGAACGCCCCAGGCTCGTCAGGGTCCGGCAGCACCCCCAGGTAATACCCCACCGGCCGCAGCTTGACGTACCGCGACACGAACGCGTTGTACGCCGAGGTCGTGTCCTGCGCGCGGGTCAGGTCCCGCAGCATCGCCGTGAGGTGCGGGAGCGAGGGGTCCTGTGACAGATCGAGTAATCGCACGCCGATCCTAAGCGGCCGCCCAGTAAAAAACCCCGCCCAGGGGGCGGGGTCTGTGTGAAGCATCCGTGAACCCGGCCTGCCCGGCTTACTTCGGCGCCGTGGCCGTGGCGGGCGACCCCGCCTTGGTGTACGCCACCTCCAGCGCCTTGAACTCGCTGCCGTCCGAAGTCTTGAACCACATCTCGTACGTCATCTGCGTCCGGCTGTCGAACCGCACCACCGTCCGCACCGTCTCCGACATGCCCGTCTCGGGGTTGTCAATCTCGCCCGTCGACTCGATCTCACCCTTGTCGTTCTTCTTCCCCTTCGTGAGCATGATGCCCGTGGTCTGGTTGTCGATCCACGTGGTCTCAAACTCCTGCGACGCGGCGTTGAACCCCATGATCCCCTCGCCGCTGAACTTCGCCCCCATCATCTCGCCCGAGTAGGTCTGGCGGAGGAACTTCGCCCCCATGATCGGCTCGAACTTCGCCCGGCCCTCGCTCGTCATCGGCTCCTGGCCCGCCGCCATCCAGAAGCTCGTCTTCGTGGTCCACTCGCCGCCCATCTTCGTGTTCAGCTCGATGTGCTCGGGCAGCAGCGACACGTTCGCCGGGGGCGTCTCGGGCTTGCTCGGGGCCGCCGGCGCGGTGGAAGTGGTGGGGGTGGTGGGGGTGGTGGGGGTCGTGGGCTGCGTCGAGGGCTGGAAAGCCACGGCCAGACCCGTGCACAGGACCATCGCCGCGGCCAGGGAAACCTTCGTCATCGCTTGCTTCTCCATTGCAGGTAGTTTCAGGACCGGGCGGCGCGCGCCCTGCCTTCCTCAATCAATCGGCTCGCCCCACCCCCCGGGTTGAACGTTGGGCAATTGTTTGGCCTTCCCCCTTCATCCAATGCCCTCAAACGCGGTACGCTGCTCGTTCTATGGGACGCACCCTCTCCGCCGTGACCGCCGCCCTCGCCCTCGCCGCCGCAGCTTTCGCGCAGCCCTCCAGCCAGGGGCCGCTCGCGCCCCCCGCCAACGGCCCGCGCCGCGCCGACGCCACCTGGACCGCGCTCCGCAACTGCACCGTCCACGTCAACCCATCCACCACGCTCGAGCGCGCCACCGTCGTCTTCCGCGACGGCGTCATCACCGCCGTCCTCCCCGCCACCGGCGACCCCAACGACAAGAACTCGCTCAAGCCCGTGCCCGCCCCCGCCGGCGCCACCGTCATCGACTGCGAGGGCCTCCACCTCTACCCCGGCTTCATCGACCCCTACGTCGAGGTTGATTCCCCCGCCCCCGCCGGCGACGCCAGCACCCGCCACTGGAGCCCCAAGGTCACCCCCCAGCGCTCCGCCCTCGACGGCCCCGGCCTTGATGAGCGCACCGCCGACTCCCTCCGCAAGCTCGGCTTCACCGCCGCCGCGATCAGCCCGCGGGGCGGCGTCTTCCGCGGCACCTCCGCCGTCGTCTCCCTCGCCAAGCCCGCCGACGACGCCAGCGCCGCCCGCCCCCCCGTCTACCTCGACAACGCCTTCCACTCCGTCGCCTTCGAGGCCGGCGGCGGCTACCCCGGCAGCCAGATGGGCGCGATCGCCATGATCCGCCAGACCCTCATCGACGCCGACTGGCAGCAGTCCGCCCGTGCCGCGGGCCAGCAGGTCGAGCCCAACTGCCTCGACGTGCTCGCCCCCGGCGCCAGGGACGGCCGCGTCACGCCCATCCTCTTCAACACCGACGACGACCTCGAGCCGCTGCGCTGCATCAAGATCGCGGACGAGTTCTCCCGCCCCTACCTGCTCCTGGGCAGCGGCAGCGAGTACCAGCGCCTCGACGCCCTCAAGTCCTCCCTCGCCAAGACCGCCGCGCTCCGCCCCGCCGGCGCACCGCTCCTGCTCCCCCTCAACTACCCCCGCACCCCCGACGTTTCCTCCATCGGCAAGGCCGCGAACGCTGAGCTCGCCGACCTGATGCACTGGGAGCAGGCCCCGACCAACCCGCGCCGCCTCGCCGCCGCGGACCTCAGCTTCGCGTTCACCACCGCCAAGCTCCGCGACCGCGCCGACTTCCGCAAAAACCTCCAGACCGCCATCAAGCACGGCCTCACCGAGCAGCAGGCCCTCGCCGCCCTCACTACCACCCCCGCCGCGCTCTTCAACCTCGCGGGCACCCTGGGCACCATCGAGCAGGGCAAGCGCGCCAACCTCGTCCTCGCCGACGGCCCCATCTTCGGCGACAAGACCAAGCTCCGCACCGTCTACATCGACGGCCGCGCCCACGAGATCACCCCCGCCCCCATCGACCTCGAGGGCCGCTGGACCGTCACCATCCCCGCCCTCGCCGACCCCAAGCCCATCGAGCGGTACCTCGCCATCGACAAGGACAACACCATCACCGTCCACCGCGCCGGCAAGTCCACCCGCGCCACCAAGGTCGCCGCCGAGCGCGACCGCGTCTCCTTCGCCTTCGACCACGAGCCCCTCGACGGCCAGAAGGGCATGTACGTCGCCAGCGCCATCGTCGAGTACGACGGGGCGGCGGGCTTTCCC
>JAEYTB010000077.1 GCA_023434205.1 Planctomycetota bacterium
CTCCCCCCCGCCGCGACCCGCATCCCCAAGATCCACAGCTCCGTGACCCTCCAGCTCTACCGCGCACCCACCACCGCGACCCTCGACGACATCGTCGCCTCGATCCGCTTCCCCCTCCCAGAGGGAGGGGGCCAGGGGGCGGGTTCAGTACCCCACCCACCAGAGCCGCCCGCGCCCGCCCAATCCAATCCGCAATCCCCAATCCCCACTCCGCTATCTCCCGCCCCACTCCCCCACTCGCTCTCCCCACTCCCCTTCACCTGCCCTTACGCGAACGCCATCACCCTCGCCCTCGACCCCCAGGGCGCCCTCCACCTCGTCGCCCAGCTCAATCTTGCCCCGGCCGACGCCTCCCAGCGCCTCCTCACCGCCGCCGCCTGGGCCAACGACCACAAGCAACTCCTCTCCTCCGCGGCACCCGCGCTCAAGGACCACCAGGCAACCCTCCACATCCTCACCGCCGACGCCCGCAGCGCCAGGCCCCTCCTGGACACGGGGCTCAAGCTCCACCTCGTGACCTCCGGCGGCGTGCACCCCCTCAACTGACCCACACCCCAAAACGAGAGAAGGCCGGGCGAGGTCGCCCGGCCTTCTTCATTGGTACACCGCGGGACTTCAGCCCGCCTTCTTGATCGCTTTCAGCTCCACCAGCGGCAGCTTCCGCTCGATCGCCGCCTCGTCCACCACGTACTCGGTCCCGGCGTTGTTGTGGTCCGGGAGCTCGTACATCAGCCCGATCATGATCTCTTCCATAACCGACCGCAGCGCCCGCGCGCCCGTATCGCGCTTCACGGCTCGCTCCGCGATCTTCCGCAGCGCGCCCTCCGTGAACACCAGCTTCGCGCCCTCGATGCTGAACAGGTGCTGGTACTGACGCACGATCGCGTTCTTGGGCTCGGTCAGGATCGACATCAGCGCATCCACGCTCAGCGGCGCCATCGGGGCCATGACCGGCAGACGACCCACGAACTCGGGGATCATGCCGAACTCGACCAGGTCGTCCGGCGTCACCTGCTGGAGCAGCTTCGCCGCCTCCTTCGTGTCGTCCCGCTCGTCGCGCGTCACCGTGAAGCCGATCTTCGTCTTCCCCAGCCGGCGCCGGATGATGTCCTCCAGCCCCACGAACGTCCCGCCGCAGATGAACAGGATGTTCGTCGTGTCCACCTGGATGTACTGCTGCTCGGGGTGCTTGCGCCCGCCCTGCGGCGGCACGTTGCTCACCGTGCCCTCCAGCATCTTCAGCAGGCTCTGCTGCACGCCCTCGCCCGACACATCCCGCGTGATCGAGACGTTGTTGCTCGTCTTGCCGACCTTGTCCACCTCGTCGATGTAGATGATCCCCCGCTGCGCCGACTCGAGGTCAAAGTCCGCGCTCTGCAGCAGCTTCAGGATCAGGTTCTCGACGTCCTCGCCCACGTACCCCGCCTCCGTCAGCGTGGTGGCGTCACCGATGGCGAACGGCACCTTCAGCATCCGGGCCAGCGTCTTGGCGATCAGCGTCTTCCCCGAGCCCGTCGGCCCGATCATCAGGATGTTGCTCTTATCCAGCTCCACGCTCCCCTGCGGCGCGTTCTCCTTGTGCAGCAGTCGCTTGTAGTGGTTATGCACCGCCACCGCCAGCGCCCGCTTCGCGAAGTCCTGGCCGATCACGTACTGATCCAAAAACTCCTTGATCGTCCGCGGCGATGGGATGTCCCGCAGCCACGTCGTCGCCGAGCTGACCCGCCGCTTCTCCTGCTTGAAGATGTTCTGGCACAGGTCCGTGCAGCTGCTGCACACGTACACCGCGTTGGGCCCCTCCACCATCGGCCCCACCTCGCGGCTCGTCTTCCCGCAGAACGAGCACGTCGTCACCTTCCGCCCACGGAAGTTGTTCGGATCGTTCGCGCCCGCCTGATCGTCCTGCCGGTTCTTCGCCATGGATCCCTCGTCTGGGCCGCGTAATCAGGCCCGCCTTCGCTCCGAAACGTCCTACCAGTTTATCGACGCACAACCGCCGGGGCTGAACCCCGCCCCCCGCGGCTTTGGGCATCGGCGATCCACACCGCCCCTCCCCACTCTCTCCCGCAAAACCGCCCCGCAAACCGCCCCAGCCCACGGGTTATCGGCTCCCCCCCGCCTCCCCGCCCTTCTTCGCGCCAAAGCCTTCCCTGGCCAGCCGCGTCGCCATGTTCTTCCGTACCCGGTCGTACTCCTCCTGCGTCATCTGCCCCGAGTCGCGCATCTTCCGCAGGTCCTCCATGATCCCCCCAGCCGCGTGCTGCTCAGCCGCCAGCAGCCGCCGCCGCATCATCATCACCAGCAGCCCGCCCCCGATGATCACCACCATCAGCACCGCCACCCACACGATCACCTGCGAAGGGTCCGCCTTCCCAGGCGCCGGCGGTGCCGCGCTGTCCTGCATCATCATGAGCCAGGTCACCATGCCCCAATGCTACCGGCCACCGTAGCGCGGGGATTCGACGCCTTCGACAGGGGAACTCCACCTATCCCGGCCGGTTCTCAGCAGCCCCCGCCCGCCAGCACCCGGAAGAACGCCTCGATATCCGCGTCCGTCCCCAGGTCGCCATCCCCATTGAAGTCCGCGCTCCCGCACCCGCCGCTCACCGCCAGCCCCGCCGGGTCCGTCCTCACCGCCCCGCACCCGTTGGACACGATGCAGTCGAACGCGGCCCCCGCGTCCCCCTCGCCCACGGGGTTGATCGTGAGCACCGCGCTCAGCGCCCCCGAAACCGCCCCGCCGTTGACCAGGTTCACGCCATTGCGACGCCACTGGTACTGCAGCGGCGTGCCATCCGCTCCCACACTGAACACCGCCGCCCCGCCCGTCCCGACCGAAACCCCCTGGGGTTGCTGCGTGACGCTCACCGGCAGCGGGACCGCGCTGATCGCCGTGCTCAGGCTGAACGCGGTCCCGTTCGTCATGATCAGGTCAGGACGCGTGTCGCCGTTAAAGTCGCCGGCCGCGACCCCGATCGGCACGCACTCCATGAACCGCGACACCGCCGGCTGGAACGTCTCGTACGGAGCGCCGCGCAGGAACGAGACCCACTGCGAGCCGCTGACGACGCACACGTCTTCCCAGGAATCCCCGTCAAAGTCCGCGACAACCATCCCGTCCGGCCCGGCGCCCGCCCCATAGTCGCGCCGATCAAGGAACCCGCCGTTCCCGCTGCCCTTCAGGATCGAGACACTGTTCCCCGACCCGTTCAGCACCGCAAGGTCCACGATCCCGTCATGGTTGAAGTCCAGCTTGGAGATCCCGATCGGCCGGTCGCCCACCGGGTAGGTCGAGTACGGGCTCAGGAACCCGCCCGCGCCGTTGCCACGCATCACGGTCACGAGGTCCCCGATGAGGCTCGTCACCGCGACGTCCATAAGGCCGTCGTTGTTGAAGTCGTGCGTCACCAGGGTGGTCGCAGACCCGTCCCCGATCTGCACGAACGAGGCCGGCCCGAAGCCCCCGGGCGCTGCCGGGTTGTTCAGCAGCACGTTCACGTACTGCCACACACTGTTCGTGGTCAGGCTGGTCACCACCACGTCCGGCCGCCCGTCGTTGTTGAAGTCGGCGATGCCGATCGCCCGGGGGCTCTTCCCCACCGGGTGGTTCGTCCGCCCCTGCAGCCCGCCGGTTCCCGTCCCCCGCAGCACCGAGATGAGCGAGTTCCCCGTGTTCAGCACGTCCGCGTGCGCCACCGCGACGTCCGGATGCCCGTCCGCGTTCACATCACCCACCGCCAGCCCGATCGGGTTGTTCCCCGTCGCCGCGGTGCCCCCCGGTGTGAAGGTCCCCCCCGGGCCGCCGAGGTACACCGTGACCGTGTGCGTGTTGTAGTTCGCCGAGACGAAGTCGCGCACGCCGTCGCCGTTGAAGTCCGCAACCACCACCGACGCCACGTAATCACCGGCGTCCCGGGTCTGCACCGGCTCGAACACCAGCGGGCACTGCGCCCCCGCCGCGCCCGACACGACCAACGCTGCCACCCACGCCAGACCTGGGATGCGCACCTTCATCGCCTGCTCCTGTCCGAGCCATCATCGGCTCCGCCGGAACAGGCGCAATCGCCGGCCCGCTCCGGCCGCGATTCTCGTCACTCGTTCACATATTCCCCGACGCGATCGCCTCGCGGATCGGCACCAGCATCCCCGGCACCACCCGGTGCTCGACCAGCTCCTCGCCCTGGTGCGCCAGCCGTGTCAGGATCCCCGGCAGCTCCTTCGTGTCCGTCACCGCCCCGAACTTCCGCAGCGTCAGGTACACGCTGATCGGGTCGCCCCCGCCCTCGCCGTGGTCGCGCTGCGGGTTCGCCCCCGCCCGCGTCTTGACCTCGAAGTAAATCTCCAGGTCGCCCCGCTGCCCCAGCGTCAGCCCCACCAGCGGCTGGCAGTCCACCGGCACCGCACCGGGGATATCCAGCAGCGCCGACAGCGGCGAGCCGGGGATCAGGGCATCCAGCACAATGGCGTCGTGGTTGCCGCCCGCCGTCAGGTCAAACCCGTACAGCAGCTCCACGTACTCGATATCCAGCGGCGAGATCGACATGTACGCCGGGGCCACCTCCAGCACGTGCCGGTGCAGCGAGTACCCCTCCTCCAGAGAGTTGGGGTTCACCACCCCGCTCCGCAGATTCGTGTTCCGCACCGCCAGCCACCGGTGCGGCATCTCGCTCTGCGGGCTCTCCAGCGCCAGCTCATCCCGGTACCGCCGGAACGAGCTCATCCCGGGGAACTGCCGCCGCACCCGCTCGAACAGGTCCAGCACCGTCTCCCTCGTCCGCGGCAGCTCCATCTTCACCGCGATCTTCTGGTTCACGTAGAAATCAGTGCAGAGGGCTCGGTAGCTTTCCGACATCGCAGACCAACTCCTTGAAGTCGCCGCGCGCTCGGCCCGCGGACCTCCAAGCATACTCTTTTAACCAGCCCTTCAACGGTTCATCTGTGCCTCTTCACCCGGTGAATGAGTGGCTTTACTCAGTGCGCCGAGTGATTCCCTCATCCCAAGGTTAAAACCCGATCCAGCTCAGCACGCCGCGCAAGTCTGATAAGTCGCGAACCACCAGACCCGCCCCGGCTTCCGCCAGCTTGTCCACCCCGTACTGCCCCGTCGCCACGCCCACGCTCCGGCACCCGTGAGCCCGCGCGCACCCCACATCCCCCGGCGTATCACCGATCACCACCACCTCCTCTCCGCGAAGCGCCGAGCCGCGCACCGCACACGCACGCTCCATCCCCACCGGCACCAGGTGCTCGCGCCGCGGCGGCCGGTGCGGCGACTCATCCCCCCACACCCGCACCGCGAACCGCGCCGGCTCAATCCCCGCGCTCCGCAGTTTCATGCTCCCCGTCTCCTCGAAGTTCCCCGTCAAGACCCCCAGCGTCACCGGCCGCCGCTCCAACTCCGTTAGCAACGCCATCACCCCCGGCAACGCCCGCGCGGCACCACCCGCCAACCGCCGCTCAAGCCTCACCGCATACTCGCGCCGCAGCCGCGCATGCTCCTCCTCCGTGTCCGCAACCCCGTTGCGCACCAGGACCTCACTGAAAATCAGCGGGTCCAGCCGCCCCGCAAACCCCACACCCTCCGCGCTGAAGGACTCCCCATGCAGCGCCCGCCCCGCCTCCACGATCGACCTCATCCC
>JAEYTB010000081.1 GCA_023434205.1 Planctomycetota bacterium
CTCCAGCGCCGCCCACTCCCGCACCCCGGGCGCTGCCCCGTCTCCAATGGCCGAGAGCGCCCGCTCTGCGCGTGCCGCATCACCCTGCGCCCGCGCCATCGCCGCGACACCCAGCAGCGCCTCGGACCGCACCGGTTCAGGCCCCTCGCCCGCCGCCTCATACAGCCCCAGCGCCGCCGGCTCACCCAGCCGCTGCCGCGCCCGCGCCTCCACCAACGCCGCATGGTGCGCGTACTCACCCGCCGGGCTGCCCGCTCTCAGCCGCGCCGCCCGCTCCGCCGCGGTCTTCGCCCCGCCGTCCGCAAGCTCCGCCATCGCCGCGAACAGCTCCGCCCGCGACGCCCACGCGCTCCGCGGCCACTTCTCCGCAACTCCCCCGAGCTGCGCCAGCGCCTCCCGGCGCTCCCCGAGCCGGTACAGCGTCTCGCCCAGCAGCGTCCTCGCCGCGTCGAGCTGCGCAAACGCCGGATGCTCATCCACCAGCCGCCGCAGCACGCCCACCGCCGCCTTCTCCCGGCCCGTGGCGAGCTGGCACTGCGCCGTCAGCAGCAGCGCATCGCCCGCAAACTCGAACCCCGCGGCATCGACCCGCCCAAGCTCCGCCAGCGCCTCCTCGTGCCGCCCCAGCCGCGTCAGGCACACCGCCAGCGAGTACCGCGCGTTCATCGCCTCGGGCCCCTCCGGCTGCTCCGCCAGGTACGCCCGGAACTCCGCCGCCGCCAGGTCGCTCAGGCCCTTGTTGAGGAGCCCGATGCCCGCCCGGTACGCGCGGTCCCCGGGCTGCCCCCACGCCGTCGCCGCGGCGAGCGCCACCATCAGAACTCCGTGCCGGCATGCTCTCATCACTCGGCCTCCGCGCCCCGCGGGCGTGAGCTGAAAAAAGGCGCGCAGAGCCACCGCGTTGGACAAGGGGTGAGTGTCCTTCACAATGGATGCGCGTTGTCCGAAGCAAGCCGCGCCGCACCTGTCAGGGCCGCGGCACGGTGGGGTGGACCATCAGTTCGTGGAGTCGTCCTCCTCGCACTCCTTCTCACACTCGTCCGTATTCGGCGACATCATCCCCGGGCGGGCCCGCTCGCGCTCCAGCCGCTGCGCCCGAAGCTCCATCTCCCGCACCTGACGCTCCAGCGTCCGCAGGTGCTGCTCGAGCGCCCGCTGCTGCTCACGAGTCGCCTGCGCACCGGCACGCTCGGCCTCCGCTCGCGCACGGGCCGTGTCCTCCAGCGACCGCTCCATGAACTGCCGATTCCGCGCACCCGCCGCCCGTTCCAGCGTCGCCGCCTCATACGCCCGCCGCGCCGCCGCGGCGGCCTCCTGCTGACCCTGCGTCGCCGCCCGCGCGGCCTGCGCCGCCTCAAGCTCCGATTGAACCCGGAACCGGTTCACGCCTGCCGCGCCCCGCGCCTGCCCCCCCTCCACGATCCGCACGAACTGCGAGAACACCGCGTGCTCCTCGTCCGTGCCCCAGATCGTGATGTGGCCGTCCCCCATCTGCACCAGGATCGGCACGTCGTTGCGGCTCATCATCCCATAGAACGCCCGCAGCTTGCCCTGCGACAGCCGGTACTCCCGAGGCTCACGCCCCTCCTTCAACGCCTCCAGGCTCGACACCTGCGGCGCCGGTGCGGGCATCGGCGCCGCCATCGCCATGCCCGGCTTCACAACCTTCGCCGGCTTGGGAGCCTTTGGAGCCTTGGGGGCCTTCGGCGCAGCCGGCGGCGTCGGCGTCCGCGGACGCATCGCCTCCAGCGCCGGGGCCTCCCCGAAGAACTCCACCCCGCCACGCGCGGCCCCGGGGGGCGCGGGCGGAGCCGGCGGCGTGGGGGTCACGTACACCCGAACCTCGTCCGCCCGCGGCGCCGGCGCTGGCGTCACGTACACATTCGCCGGCTGCCCCGCCGCGGCCTTGGGCGCGTAATAGACCTTCGCCTTCTTCGCGTTCGCCTCGTCCTCCGGCGGGCACGCCAGGCCGGGCATCACGAACGCGCCCGTCGCCAGCAGCACCGTCGTCACGAACACGCCGAGCACGGACATCCGGGGGGCAGCTTTGTGTGTCATCACCATCGTAATTCTCCTTGCCAATCGCTTGGCGGACCCTGAAACCACCCCTAGCCACGGACCGCGCGACGTTGCGCGGGAGCTCACAAAGGACTTCGTCACCACCAGCGCCGACGCGTACGCCCGCCGGTTCCCCGGGAACAGCGCCGTCACCCACGTATCGCAGCTCGCCTCCGCCTCCTCGTGCATCCGGCGACGCACCCACCACACCACCGGGTGCCACCAGTACAGGGCGCCCACCACCGCCTCCAGCCACACAATCACGTGGTCAAACCGCCGCACGTGCGCCAGCTCATGCACCAGCACCGCACGCCGTGAATCCTCATCCAGCGTCCGCCACAGCGCCGACGGAAGCACCAGCACCGGCCTCAGCCCGCACCAGATCATCGGCGACACCGCCGCCTCGATAAACACCGCCCGCGGCACGCGCGTCAGCCCCAGTGCCTCGCCCACCTGCCGCACCGTCGCCTGCACGTGCGGCCCCGCCGGCGTCGCCTCCCGCAGCCACAGAGCCCCCATACACCGCCGCCACACGCTCAGAATCACCACCAGCACCGCACCCCCGAACCACAGCGACGCCGGGATCGGCGGCACATCCGCCAGCGCGTCCCGCACCGCCAGCACCCGCCCCAGCCATTCCCGCACCGGCAGATCCGTACGCGCCATCGGCACGCTCGCCTGCACGCCGGCCCGCGCCGCGCCCGCCACAGGCTCCGCCGCCACCCCCGCGTACCGCCGCTCCGACCGGTGCAACGGTGCCGGGTCCGCGAGCACGGGGATCGGCCCGACCAACTCCGCGCCACCATCAGCCACCGGCCTCACCCGCCCCGCGGCACGTGCCGACTCCAGCACCGCCGTGTCCGCATACACCAGCAGCGGCCTGGCCCTCACCGGCCCTTCCGCCCGCCCCGCCGGCGCACCCGCCGAGACCGCCGGCAGCACAACCGGCGCCTCCTCCGCAGCCCCCGGCTCCACCGCCCCAATGAGCCGGTCCGACCGGAACCAGTGCGGCGTCCACACCAGCGCCCCGATCGCCGGCGTCACGAACGACGCCAGCACCGCGAACCACAGCATGTGCCGCGTCGCGGGCCGCAGCAGCCGTGCGCGGCAGACCACCGCCACCACCACCGCCAGCGGCACCGCCGCCAGTCCGCCGGTCCACAGCAGTTCCGCCGCACGTGCCATGAGCTGGTCTGTTCCCATCGGCGGCACTCCGATTCAGTCACGCGAGCGGGCGTCCAGGTCGTCGATCAGCCGGCGGAGCTGCGCCAGCTCCTCGGCCGAGAACTGCTCGTTCTCGATCAGTTGAAGAAGCATCGGGGCCGCGGCCCCGTCATAAAGTTGGTCCAGCAGACTGCGGATCCGCGTCGCCGACACCGCCTCGCGGCTCAGTTTCGCGCGGTACACGTACGCCGTGTCCCGCTTGTCGCTCGCCACCACGCCCTTCTGCTCCAGGCGCGTCAGGAACGTCATCACCGTCGTGTACGCCACCGTCTTCCCGCGCTCGTGCAGACGCGTCATCACGTCCCGCACCGTCAGCGGGCCGAACTCCCACAGGACGCGCATCACGCCCAGCTCGCCCTCGCCAAGTTCAACCGGCTTCTTCGCCATGGGAGTCCTACTACGCGTGTCGTAGGGAAATCTACTACGCGCGTCGTAGGCCGTCAAGGTCTTTTTTGGGACCCCGCCCCGTGCCCACGCCATCCCACCCCCGTGCGGGAACACCTAAGCACCTGCCGCCGCGAGCTTTGAAGAATCCCCGACGGGCTCCAGCTTTTCCGGCCCTCCCCGGGTGGACAGCATGTGGACGAATGAAGAACGCCCGCGTGGGTCCACACGCGGGCGCTACCAAGTAGAGAGGTGTAGTTGTCCAGGAAGCAGGGCCATCGGCCCGCACTCTTCTTCGTCCGCGGCACGCCGCCCCCTCACCCAATCATCCCACGCGGCGTGCAGCTTAGGGCGAATCACCTACCCGCCCCCGCCCGATAAGGCTCAGTTCGCCATCACCGGCTCCCGGTGCCCCGGCCCGTTCAGCCGTGCCACCGACACCTCCGGCTCCAGCTCCTCCTCGCTCACCCGGTGCTTGTGCTCCGCCGCCAGCAGCGTGTAGATACACGGCACCACAAACAGCGTGAACGCCGTGCTGATCACCATCCCCGACACCAGCACGATCCCGATGCTGTTCCGCGCCTCCGCCCCCGCCCCGGTCACCAGCACCAGCGGGAAGTGCCCGAACACCGTCGCCGCCGACGTCATCAGAATCGGCCGCAGCCGCGTCGCCGACGCCTGCTTCACGGCGTCGAACTTGCCCAGCCCCTGCTCCTGCAGGTGGTTCGCGAACTCCACGATCAGGATCCCGTTCTTCGCCACCAGCCCCACCAGCGTGATCAGCCCCACCTGCGAATAGATGTTCAGTGTCGTGAAGTCCAGGAACGTGAACAGCAGCGCCCCCGTGATCGCCAGCGGCACCGACCCCAGCAGCACGATCAGCGGATCGCGGAAGCTCGAGAACTGCGCCGCCAGCACCAGGTAAATCAGCCCCAGCGCCAGCCCAAGCGTCCCCACCAGCGAGCTCGACTCCTTCCGCATCTGCCGGCTCTCGCCCGCGTAGTCCAGCGCGTACCCCGGCGGCAGGATCGTCCGCGCCGCGTCCTCCAGCGCGCTCAACGCCTCTTCCTTGGTCGCCCCCGGCGCCACCGCGCCGTAAATCTTGAAGCTGTTGCGCTGCTGGAACCGCGTCAGCGCCCGCGGCGCCGCCGTGGTCTCCAGCGTCACGAACGACGCCACCCGCACCAGCCCGCCGTTGCCCGCCCGGACCTTCAGGTCGTCCTTGATCTTCTCCGGCGACTGCCGCGCCAGGTCCTCCACCTGCGGGATCACCTTGTAGCTCCGCCCCTCGTAGTTGAACCGGTTCGTGTACCCGCCGCTGAGCAGCACGCCCAGGTCGCGCCCCACGCTCGCAAGGTCCAGCCCCAGGTCCGCCACCTTCTCCCGGTCGATCACCAGCTTGGTCTGCGGCAGGTCCACCTTCAGGTCCGTGTCCGCGAACATGAACTTCCCGCTCTGGAACGCCGCCCCCACCAGCTGCCCCGCGTACGGCAGCATGTCCGCCGCCTCGTCCGTGCTCGTCACCATCAGCTCGATGTCGAACTGCCCCGCCCCCGGCAGCGGCGGCGGCAGCGCCGCGATCGCCGTCACGCCCGAGATCCCCATCAGCTTCCCGAACACATCCTGGTGAATCTCGCGCGATGAGCGGTCCCGCTTGTCCCAGTCCACCGTCTGGATGCCCCCGAACCCGCCCGTAACCTGCGCCACCTGGAACAGGAACCTGCGCTCCGGCACGTCCATGAACACGTCGCCCACGTCCTTGAACGCCTTGAGCGTGTAGTCCAGCGACGCGTCCGGCGCGGAGAACACCACCGTGAAGATGACGCCCTCGTCCTCCGTCGGCGCCAGCTCCCGCTTCGACATGCTGTACAGCGGCCACGCCGCCGCCGTGATCAGCAGCGCGCAGATCACCACCGCCCACCGCATCCGCAGCACGAACGCCAGGTGCCCTGTGTACACCCGCCGAATGCCGTCGAACCGCCGGTTCACAAACTTCTGGAGCCGCGACTGCCGCCCCCCCTCGGGAACCATCTTCGCCGACATGATCGGGCTCAGCGTCACCGCCACGATCCCCGAGATGATCACAGCGCTCGCCAGCGTGAACGCGAACTCCCGGAACAGCATCCCCGTCAGCCCGCCCTGGAACCCGATCGGCGCGTACACCGCCGCCAGCGTGATCGTCATCGCGATCACCGGCCCCACCAGCTCCCGAGCCCCCACCAGCGCCGCCTGCAGCCGGCTCTTGCCCTCCTGCATGTGCCGCTCGACGTTCTCCACCACCACGATCGCGTCGTCCACCACCAGCCCCACCGCCAGCACAATCGCCAAAATCGTCAGCAGGTTCAGGCTGAACCCCATCAGCAGGATCGCCAGGCACGCCCCCACCAGCGAGATCGGCATCGCCACCAGCGGCACCATCACCGTCCGCACCGACCCCATGAACAGGAACACCACCAGCGCCACGATCCCGATCGTCTCCGCCAGCGTCCGGCCGATCTCCTTGATCGCCCGGTCCATGTAGTACGTGCCGTCGTACGCCAGCGTCATCTCCACGCCCGCCGGCAGCGTCGGCTGAAGCTCCGCCATCCGCTTCTTCAGCGCCGCCGCCACGTCCAGCTCGTTCGCGCTCGGCAGCGGCCAGATGCTGAACCAGATCGCCGGCTTCCCGTTGAACCCCGCCTGCCCCGTCGGCTCCTCGCTCCCAAGCTCCACCCGCGCGATGTCCCCCAGCCGGACCGTCGTCCCCTCCACCTGCCGCACGATCAGCTCGCGGAACTCCTGCGGCGTCCGCAGGTCCGTGTCCGTCACCAGGTCCACCTGCACGTCCGCGCCCTTCGTCCGACCCACCGTCGCCACGAAGTTGTTCCGCAGCAGCGCGTTCTGAACCTCCAGCGGCGTCACATCGAACGCCTCCAGCTTCTTGCGGTCCAGCCACACCCGCATCGCCAGCGGCCGCGGCCCCTCGATCCCCGCCCGCTGAACCCCCGGGATCGACTGCAGCTCCGGCTGCAGCTCCCGCGTCATGTAGTCGTTCAGCCGCGGCAGCTCCAGCGTCTCCGTCGTCATCGCGATGTAGAACGTCGCGTACGGCTTGTCCGTCCGCACGATCTCGATCACCGGGCTCTCCGCCTCCGCCGGCAGCTCGCTCCGAACCTGGTTCAGCCGCGCCGAGATCTCCGCCAGCGCTTCGTTGCTGCTGTGATTCAGCCGCAGCCGGACGTTCACCAGGCTCACCCCCGCCGTCGACGTCGACTCGATGTAGTCGATCCCGTCGATCGCCGACACCGCCTTCTCGATCGGCGTCGTGATGAACCCACGCACCGTCTCCGCCGACGCACCGATGTACGCCGTCGTGATCACGATCGCCGACGACTCCAGCCGCGGGTACTGCCGCACCGGCAGGCGCGAAATCGCCTGGTACCCCACCGCCAGGATGATCAGGTTGATCACCACCGCCAGCACCGGCTTCTTGATGAAAATGTCTGTGAACGACTTCATACGTGCCCCGCTGGAGGTTCCCTTACTTCACCGCCGCCGATGTGGACGCCGCCTCTCCCGCCCCAGCCGCCGGCGGCCCGCCCGGCCCGCCCCGGCTCCCCCCAGACCCCGGCGCCCCGCCCTTCACCACCATCGCCTTGTCCATCAGCTTGAACGAACCCCCCGCGGCGATCTCCTCCCCGCCCTCCAGCCCCTTCGAAACCAGCACCCGGCCCCCGATGTCCGCTTCCAGCGTCACCATCCGGATGTTCGCGACGCTCACCGGCGGGAACCCGGGAATCTGCTGCTCCGCCGTCCCCGGCGTCACCACGTACACGTGATCCCCGAACGCACCCCGCCGCACCGCCGTGGTCGGGATCGTCACATACTCCCGCGCCGGGTCCGTCGGCACCTCCACATCGATGAACATCCCCTGCCGAAGCCGGTGCTCGGGGTCCGCCACCGACGACCGCACCCGGATGTTCCGCGTGCTGGGGTTCACCACCGCGTCCATCGACAGCACCTTGATCTGCAGCGACTCCTCGCTCAGCACGTCCGACCGCGCGACCACCACCATCCCCGGCACCACCCGCGCTGCATACTCCTGCGGCACCGCGAAGTCGAGGTAGATGTCCTCCGTGATCTCCGCCAGCGTCACGATCTGCGTCCCCTCCGCAAGGTACTGCCCGGGGTGGACATTCCGGATGCTCGCCAGCGCCCGGAACGGCGCCTTCAACGTCTTCTTCGCGATCACCGTCCTGATCTGCTCCACCCGCGCCGCCGCCTGGTCCACCTCCGCCTTCGCCCGGGCCACCGCCGACTGCGACCGCTCGATGTCCGCCCGCGCCTTCCGCAGGTCCGCGTTCACACGGTCGATGTCCGCGGCGGAAACCGCGCTCCCCGCCGTCTCGAACCGCCGCTGGTTGCTCTCCGCCAGCTCCAGGTTCGACTGCGCCACCCGCACATCCGCCTCCGACACCTCCACCGCCCGGCTCGCGACCGCCTGCGCCGCCTCCGCCGCAGCGAGGTCCGCCAGCTCCGTCGCCGTGTCGAGCTGCAGGAGCATCTGCCCCTCCTGCACCTCGTCGCCGGTCATGAACCCGACCTCCCGCACCACCCCCGCGACCTCGTTGGCCACCGACACGGCCCGCTTCGCCACCACCGTCCCCACCAGGCGTGCCGTGGGCTGATGCACCATCCGCTCCGCCTTCACCACCTCCACGCTGGTCAGGTGCGGCGGCGCCGGCTGGTTCGCCGCTTCACGAATCTGCAGCCACTTCCACGCGCCGATCCCGCCGCCCACCAGCAGCACGCACACGATCAGCACGATCCCCGCGATCAACGGCTTCTTGTTCATGCAAATGGCCTTCTGGGTGCCCGGGCAGTCTGGGCCGGCGCGCCTCGCGCGGCAGGCCCGGGAAGAGCACCGGACCCTCCCGGCGCCGGAAAGACGGTATCTTCGACTGTTGAGGTTTTCAACTGTTAGGCTAGAATGACCCGCGATGGGCCACTGCCGGATCCCCAAACCCAAAGACCCGCAGGCCGCCGCCAGGGCGGAGGTGGTCGAACTGCTCTT
>JAEYTB010000270.1 GCA_023434205.1 Planctomycetota bacterium
CTGTCCTCCCGGAGTGGCGGGTTCACCTTCGCCGCGGTGTTATAACCGTCGCACGCGTGGTGCGTGAGCAGCAGGTGGTGGGGGGAGGCCTCAGCCGTGACGTTCTGCCCCGCCGCCCGCGCCCGCCTCACCAGCTCGACGCTTTCGCCGCTGGAGATGTGCTGCACGTGGTAACGCGATCCCGGCACGCCCCGGGCCAGCCGCACATCCCGCTCGATGATCACCTCTTCCGCGATCCGCGGCCAGCCGCCCAAGCCCAGCCGGGTCGCCACGTCGCCGGCGTGCATGGCTGCGCCTTTCGTCAGCGTCGGGTCCTGGCAGTGCTGCATAAACGCCAGGCCCGTGCCCGCGACGGCCTGCATCACGCGGAGCATGACCCCTGCCGTGGGGATGCAGTCTCCGTCATCGGAGAACCCCACCGCCCCGGCGCGGGCGAGCAGCGCGATCTCGGCGGGCTCCTCGCCCTTGCGGCCGCGGGTGGCCGCGGCAACCGGGAACACGCGGCAGGCCGCGGTCGCCGCCGCGCGCCCCCGGACGAACTCGAGCACCTCTGGCGTGTCGAGGGCGGGGGTCGTGTTGGGCATGCAGCAGACGGTGGTAAAGCCGCCCCCGACCGCGGCGAGAGACCCGGTCGCCAGCGTCTCCTTGTGCTCGCCGCCGGGCTCGCGGAGGTGGACGTGGGGGTCGATGAGGCCGGGGGTCACGAGCCGGTCGGAGGCGTCGATCACCCGGTCGGCCCCGGAGCGAGAGAGGGAGGGGCCAATGGCCACCACCCGCCCGTCCCGCACCGCCACATCCGCCGGCCCGTCAAAGCCCGAGGCCGGATCGATCACCCGCCCGCCGACGATCAGGAGTGACTCCATGGGGGCAGCATAAGGCCCTAGGGGCCGCGGGGCGGCAAGCGACAGGCTCCTTGGAAACCCCCGCCGCCGCGGCCTATCCTCCCCTCCAACCCCTCGGGGTATAGCGCAGCTTGGTTAGCGCGTCTGACTGGGGGTCAGAAGGTCGGCGGTTCGAATCCGCCTACCCCGACTTGGAGGAGCCCTCGGGCGATTGCCCGGGGGCTTTTTCCATGGTCAGATGACGCCGTGGATCAGGGTTGCGCCCGGCCCGAGTGCCGTGAGCAGTTCGGTGAGGCAGGCCGCCTCCTGATCAGGGGAAACGGAGACGGTCAGCATTGGATGGCGGCCAGTCCGCAGCGGGGTTTTCGGATTCGAGACCGAGTACAACTTGTTGTTCTCTGACTGAATCCAGACCGCGCTGTCACGGAGCAGGCCGGCGTACTTGTCCCAGTGCCAGGTCGGCGGCAGCGGGAAACTGGGGTTGGCGTAGACACCGGGGTAGTCGTGCTTGCGGCAGCCCAGGCCTTGTAGCAGCGCGTTGAGTGCTGGGCCGGTTGGAGCGCCGTCGTCCAGCGCGATGAGCGCCGGCTCCATCTGCTCGATCGTTCGGTGGAGCCCAGAGAGGAGTGTCGCGAAGTCGGGGGCGACCTCGAACTCGAGTTCGTCCTCGGGCTGTACGTGGGTGATCGCGGGCTCGCCCTGGGGTCCGCATGAGCGATAATCGAGGCAGCACCACCAGTGGCCGTCGCCGCAGAGCGGCAAGAGACCCTCCGGCACGCCCCATTCCAGACGGGCGAGGTCTCTCTGCGCAACCAGCGTTTCTCCCGCGGCCGCGCCGGGAAGCTCATTTACGAAGTACTCGCGCCGGGTGGACCACTTCTTCGGCGGCTTGGTCTTGAGGCGGAAGGTGGTCAGGCGCAAGTAGCCTCCATCCTGCACGCCCAGCACTCTCCGCAGTGCGATCGGAAGGGACACTGCCAGTTCGGTTTCCGCGCGCACGAGATCGGCCTCTGATGCGGGCGGGCGGATCTGTCCCGGCGCGAACAGATCGTCCGGCACCTTCACGTCCTTTGCCATGGAAGAAGCCTACGCCAAATGCACGCTCAGCCCTCTCGTCCCGGCTACGGTAAGTCGCAACCAAAGGGTTGCTTTGACTCGGATTTCCGGTATGATACGCAACCAGGAGGTTGCACAATGTCCACGACCGACCGCATCGAGAAGCAGATCGACATCAAGGCCCCGGTGGAGCGCGTGTGGCGGGCGATCACCGACCACAAGGAGTTTGGCGCGTGGTTCCAGGTGAATCTGGAGGGGCCGTTTGTCCCCGGTCAGCACACCCGCGGAAGGATCACGCACCCCGGGTACGAGCATGTCGTGATGGACGTGCTGGTCAAGACCATGGACGCCCCGCGCCGGTTTGAGTTCGAGTGGCACCCCTTCGCCGTGGACCCCAGCGTGGACTACTCGGGCGAGCCGCGGACGCTGGTGCAGTTCATGCTGGAGCCGATCCCCACGGGCACGCGGCTGCGGGCAGTTGAGTCCGGCTTTGACCGAATCCCCGCCCACCGGCGCGACGAGGCGTTCCGCATGAACACCCGCGGCTGGGAGGGCCAGCTTAAGAACATCGATCGCTATGCCACCACCCACCCCTGACCCCAAGGCGCCCATGCGCCGCTCTGCCCGCGTGTTTTCCGCTCTGGGGGACGAGACGCGGCTGTCGCTGGTCTCGCGCCTGAGCGCCGGACAGCCGCTCTCTATCTCGCGACTGACGGACGGGCAGGGGCAGAGCCGCCAGTCGATCACCAAGCACCTGCGCGTGCTGGCGCGGGCGGGCGTGGTTCACGGCGTGCGCCGCGGGCGGGAGCGGTGCTTCCAGCTCAAGCCCGATGCGCTCCAGCAGGCCCGCGAGTCGCTCGACCGGATCTCGCGCCAGTGGGATGTTGCGCTCGGCCGTCTCAAGGACATGCTCGAGCATGGTGGGGGCTCCGCGGAGAGCCCGTGATCAGCACTCCCCGCCCGCGAGGACGCGGAAGAAGCTCTCGATGTCCGCGTCGGTGCCCGTGTCGCCGTCGCCGTTGAAGTCGGCGCCGCCCTGCCAGCAGGTTGGGCAGCAGGTGCCCGCGAGGCAGGCGAAGAAGGCCTCGATATCGGCATCGGTGCCGACATCGCCGTCACCGTCGAAGTCCGCGGTGCCGCAGGTGGGGGGCGGGGGGAGGTTGGGCATAAGCACCACCTGCCGCACCTCGTCAACGCCGGTGCCGGTGTTCACGAAGAAGTCACTCCGCTCCTCGGCCGCGGTAAAGAGCCCGTCGCCGTCAAGGTCGGTGAGGCGGATAATCCGCCGCCCGCTGTTATCGGTGAAGAGCACATCGCCGTCCGGCATGCAGAGGATGTCGACCGAGGTGAACCCGGTTTCGCCGGTCGAGAACACCAGCACCGCCTCGCCCGCGTCGTCGGCATGGCCGTTGTCATTGTCGTCGGTCAGCCGCAGTATCTGATCGAAGCTGCCGGTCGCGAGCTGGTGGTAGTAGAACGAGCCGGGCCGAAGCATATCGGGCTCAATCGCGAAGCCGGCCGATGCCCCAGTGTACCAGCGGCGGAACTCGACGCCGTCGTCATCGGCCCGCCCGTTGCCGTTGATGTCCTGGAAGCGGAACACGCCGTGGAGGTTGGCGCTGCTGTTGCGGAGGAACCCGACCCCGTCGGCCCCCATCACGACTTCCTGAGGGCTGAAGGCCCCGTTGCCGGGCCCGAACGCGGCGGGATTGTCGCCCACCCACGGCAGTATCTCCCCCGCCTGCATCCAGGTGCCGTCCAAGTCCACATCGCGGCAGCGGTAGATCGCGTCCACGCCGTTCGCGTTGCCTGCGTTCACGATGAAGATGTCGCCGTTGGGACCGAACGCACCGCCCGTCGGAAAGGTCGTGCTCGCGCCGGAGGGGTTGGGCGTGCTTGCGATTTGGCGCGACTCGCCCGCGTCCAGCGCATCGCCGTCGCCGTTGAGGTCTTTGAACCAGTAGTACACGCGGAGCACCTGATCGCCGCCGATCACCGTCCCGTCGGGCCCGACGAAGAGCGCATTGAGATTTTCCGCAAACCCCGTCCCCGCGGCGTTAGACTCGTCGTACCAGACAAAGACCTCGTCGGGCTCGATCGTCCCATTCTGGTTGGCATCGGTCAGCCGCCAGAGCTTGTTGGTGCCCCGATCGGCGAGGAGCACCGTCACCTGAGCCATCGCGGTGGAAGAGCAGACAGCCGCAGCCAACGCCAGGACGGATGCACGCATGGGAGGACCTCCGGTAGGGTCACAGGATACCCGCTCGGCGCCGCAGTTGAAACTCAGTCTCAACAACTTTTTTAGAGCGTCCGCCCCAGTTCCGTACCAAGGCGCTGGAGCTGCTCGGGCGTGTGCCGCGCGGAGACCGTGAGCCTGAAGAACCGCTCCGTGGGCCCCCCGGGATACTCGATGTACGGGGCGTAGATCCCCGCCTCGAGCAGCTTGCGGTGGACCCGCTCCATCTTCTCAGCGGACTCCAGCGTGAAGGTGAAGATCGGCACCTTCTCGGTGCTGGTCATCATGGCCGGGGCCGTCGCGATGCCGCCCTCGCTCATAGACGCGAGCCGTGACCCCCCCGCGACGCTGACATCGCTCAGTTGCACGCCCAGGTCCACGAGCATCTGCCGCATCGCCGCTGTGTTCCGCCGGAGGAACTGGACCAGCTCTTTTTCGCGCTGCATCACTCCCAAGGCCGCCCGCACCGCGCAGGCGAGGGGCGTGGGCACGGGGGTCGAGCGGCGGTAGACATCCGCGTGCTCGCGCACCTGGTCGATCAGCGCCCGGCGGCCGATCACCGCCCCGCCGTAGCAGCCGATCCCCTTCGCGAGCGTCGTCGTGATGCACAGGCGCGGATCGGTCACCCCCGCCTCGGAAACGGTCCCGCGGCCGAGATCGCCCAGCACGCTCACGCCGTGGCAGTCGTCCACCACCAGCATGCTCCGCTGCTTGGGCAGAATGCTGAGCAGGTCCGCCACCGGGGCCACGGCCCCATCCGCGGCGAACACGCCGTCCGTAAAGATCGCGACCCCCTGGTCACCGTACTGCCGCACCAGCCACGCCGCGGAATCCGGGTTGAGGTGCTCGTACTCAAACACCTGCATGCCCGCGGCGTTCGCGGCGGAACGCAGGCTGCGGTGGGCCCGGGCGTCGATCAGGGCCACGCCGTGCCGGTGGCAGAGGGCCTGGGCCACGGCGATGTTCGCGGTGTACCCCTCCGCCGTGAGGATGGCGGCTTCCTGCTGGAGGAACGCGGCCAGCTCGCGTTCGAGAGCGTCATGGACGGCCGTGTTGCCGGTCGTCTCGCGTGAGGCGGTCGTGCTGATGCCGTATCGGTGCAGCCCCTCCCGCACTGCCCCAAGAACCGCCGGGTGGTGGGCCAGGCCCAGGTAGTTGCAACCCCCAAACGCCAGCAGCTCGCGACCATCCACCGTCATCGTGGTCGCGGTCGTCACTTCAACATTCAGCCGAGCCATTCAAACCTCCGTGTTCCGCGACTCATTATCGACCAGCCATGCCCGCCTCGATCACTACCGGTTCTCCGCCCGCGGCGTGGCATGGATAGGCGGGGGGATCGTGGCCATGGTGTGCAGGCCGGGGGGCGCCTTGAGCACGCGCGGGATGGCGTTGATCACGATGGCGCAGGTGGCGGTGTCGCCGTGGACCCCGCCGGCGATGGTCATGTCGATGGGCGGATCGCCCTGGACGACAACCCGGTCGTGGGGGCCTTCCTGCCCGATCGCGGCCTGGAACTCAAGTCGAACGGTCTCGCGCTCGTCGAAGTAGCCGCGGGCGACCTGGCGGACGCCGGCGATCCTGCCCTTGGGGATATCGCCCAGGCCGCAGACCAGGTCTCGCTCGGCCTTCACCGGGACGATGTCCTCCTCCCAGCGTTCGATGGGCAGGCCGACGTAGTGGGCGATGAAGTGCAGGCTCTCGCCCAGCCCAACGTGCCGGAGGGTGCCGTCCTTCACGCGGGCGTTGAACTGGGCATCGTCGAGCCCCGCGCCGATCTTCTTCTGGAAGGGGATGCGGCGGACGGAGGCGTCCTGCACGCGGTAGCAGGTGACGGACCGGACGGACTTGCACACGCTGGTGAGCAACGCGGGGAGCGCGTCCATCATGAACCCGGGATTGACGCCCGTGCCCAAAAGCCGGCCGCCGGTCTTGAGGCACAGGTCGTGGAGTTCTTCGGCGAGCCCGACGTGGCGCAGCCAAGGGTAGACGAGCTCCTCGCACGTGCTGACGACGGCCTTGCCCTGCCGCAGGATGTCGCGGAGGGTGTGCTCGCAGCTCTTGAGGTCGCTGGCAGTGCTGACAATCGCGGCATCGATCTGATCCCAGTTCTCCACCGCGCTCAGGGAGGGGAGAATCTTGAGCTTAGGGTCCGCCGCGGGCACGACCTTGGTCAGCGGGTGCCCGGCCAGCGCGGGGTCGCTGTCCACGCAGGCGACGACATGGCCGAGGTCCCGCTCATGGAGCTCGTTGAGGATGCGTGCTCCGAGGGGGCCGACGCCGACATGGAGGATTCGCTTCATGGGCGGAGGGTAGCGGCTCGGCCAGGGCTGGGCCTAGCCCGGGATGGGTGGCCTGAAGCGTGCTCGCTCGGGCTCGACGACAACGAGGCGCCCCGGCACGTGGGCGAGAAGGTGCAGTTGCGTGAAGAACGAGCGGGCCAACGCGAGGATGGATTCACGAGTATCCATCGGGCCGGTCCGAAGAACGACGATGCCGTGGTGCTGGTCGGGTGGGTAGTTTCGGATGTCCGCGAAGTCCATGTCGGCCGTGAGGATCGCGAACCCACCGTTCCTCGCATGGGCAGCAATGACAGCGTCGTCGGCATGCCGCAGCCCGATGTCCCGCACGTCGATCGCGGGCACCCCAAGCTCTGTGAGGACCAAAGACGTCGTGCGTGGGAGGTCCGCATCATCGCGGCGAAGCCTGCATGGTTCAGGCGGACTTGGGAAGAGGGTGGAACTGCTCGCGCTCGACCAATCCGGCGGCGAACGCGAGTGCTGCCTTCACGTCTTCAACCTCGATGCCGTAGTCGTCGGCTACTTGGGCAATCGGGTCGCCGCCGGCCACCGCGCCGACAACGCGAGCGACAGGGACGCGCGTGCCACGGATCACTGGGGCTCCATGGCGGATGGTGGGGTTGACCTCGATGCGTTCGGCCATGGCGTGATTATACAGCCTCCGGAGCCGCCCCTCCAAGTGCAGCCGCCAATGACCCACGCGAGGCGCCGAGGGCCCGATCTGCGGCGGAACGGTCCATGTGCCGGAGGTGCATCATGACGGCGGTCTTCACTGCCCCGCCCGCCCGGTCCAGCAGTTCGAAGCTCGCCTCACGTGAAAGCCCGGTCAGCGTCGCCACGATCCTCGCCGCGCGGTCGCGGAGTTTGTCGTTGGTGGCGCGGACGTCAACCATGAGGTTCTGGTAGACGCGGCCGCTGCGGACCATGAGCGTTGTGGAGATGGTGTTGAGCGTGAGCTTGGTGGCGGTGCCGGCCTTCATGCGGGTGGAGCCGGTGAGGACCTCGGGGCCGGTCTTCAGGATGATGAGATGGTCGGCGGTGGGGGGGTGGTCGATCGTGGTGCAGACCAGCAGGCCGGTGACAGGGCGCGAGCCCTCGGGGAGCTGCTTGCAGAAGTCCAGGGCGCCCAGCGCGTAGGGCGTGGTGCCGCCCGCGGCGATGGCGAGCACGGTGTCCTGAGCGGTGAGGGTGAGCTTTTCCAGTTCCGGCCACGCGCCGCGCGGGTCGTCTTCCATCCCTTCACTGGACTTGCGCAGTGCCGCGTCGCCGCCCGCAATGATCCCGACCACGCGGCCCGGCTCTACCTGGAATGTTGGTGGGGCTTCGGACGCGTCGAGCACGCCCAGCCGCCCCGAGGTCCCCGCGCCCACGTACACCAGCCGCCCGCCCGCGATGAACCCCGGCTCCGCGGCTTCGATGAAGCGAGTAATGACCTTTCCTGCACGCTTCATCGCGTGCTGCACCTCGCGGTCCTCCTGATGGATCAGGTCCACGATCTCACGGGCGGAGAGCGTGTGCAGGTGCATGGTGCGCGGGTTGCGCTTTTCGGTGGCGATGTGGGAGCGGTCGGGAGGTGCGGTAGTCATAGACGAGCCCCGAACGAAGTGAGCGGGTTTGGGAGGTGTGTATGCGTCATGGGTACACCCAAGCCCCCGAGAGAGGGGCCTTCGCGACGCCGGTCACGGCGGGGATGGTGATGGGGACTTTGTCCTGACAGAGGGCGCCGAGGACGGCGAAGCAGATGGCTTCGCGGTACGCCGCGGGAACGCCGTGTTGGTCTGTTGCCTCCACGCGCGCTGTGCCGCACGAGAAGATCGCCCGAACCAGCGCGGCGTTGTGGACGCCGCCACCGGCGATGAGAACGTGCGAGGCGTCGCCGGCCAGAACATCAGCGACTGTCTGAGCGATTCCCTCACAGGCTGTGGCCGCGAGGTCTGGACCCGCAACGTGCGCGCGGTAGCGGCTGATCCATTCGACCAGTTCATCGCCGGTGCCGAGGGAGCGCTTAGACAGGGACTGCGCTCGCAGGATGCCGTGCAGATCTGTGAGCGCGCCCGAATGCACCTGCCCGCTGGAAGCGGCGTGGCCGTCCTCATCGAAAGGCGCCTTGAGCAGTTTGCGTGCGACTTCGTCGAGCAGCTGATTGCACGCGCAGACATCCAACGCCTGGATCAGTGCTACTTCCGAACCCAGGTCGCGCGAAGCGCGAGGCGGTGCGGTCCGGCAGATGGCTTCAATCGCGTCCGGTGATTCGCATATCGATCTTCCCTTTGCGTCGAGGCCGGTCATCCCGGGCGCGGGGAGGCGCGTGATGTTGCAGAATCCGCCGAGGTTGACGATCGCGGTGAAGCCCGGCAGGTCGCCAAACAGCACCCAGTCCGCGATGGGTGTGATCGGCGCTCCCTGCCCGCCCGCGGCGAGGTCCGCCTGCCGCAGGTCGTACACCACCGGGCAGCCCACAGCGTTAGCGATTGGCGCGGGCTGCATCAGTTGCCACGAGAGCGGGGGCTTGTGGAACACGGTCTGGCCGTGGACGCAGACCAGGTCCGCCCTCTCGCCCGCGAGCAGTTCGAGGATCGCCGAGGCGTGCAGGAGAGCGAAGTCGCGCGACACCGACGCGACCTCGCCCGCCGTGACCGGATTCTGCTCCGCGATCGCGCGCAGGCGCGGGCCGACCTCCCCCAGCCCGCGGCTGAGGGAACGCACCACGCGTGCCCGCATCGCCAGCCCCTCGCCCTCGATCTCCACGAGCGAGGCATCGAGCCCGTCGAGGCTGGTGCCGGTCATGCAGCCGACGACGCGCCGCAGCTTCACAGCTCGATCCCCCGGTAGTAGGCGCAGCTCTGCTCCAGGCCGCCCTCGCGCGAGCGGAGC
>JAEYTB010000154.1 GCA_023434205.1 Planctomycetota bacterium
CCTGGCTCCAGGAGGTCCGGGCCCTCATGGGCCTGCAGCGCACGCGCCTGGGGCTGGCCGCGGGGACGCGCGACGAGTCCATCAACTGGTACATCATCCAGGAGTTTGTCCCCGGCGCCGACGGCACGACCACGGTGGGCCTGGGCGTCTCGCGCCAGACGGCGGGCGAGTGGGGCGTCACCGACACCGGCATCATCGTCGCGGCCCAGGCCTTCGGGAACCCGCGCGACTCGGAGTTCACCGCCCGCACCCTGGCCCATGAGGTCGGCCACTTCTTCCGCCTCGCCCACGTCCAGCACCGCAACTCCGACAACGCCGTCAAAGACACCTTCGGCCGTCGCCAGCTCATGTACCCGCTCTCGACACTCAGCGGAGGCACCAACGGCACGGCCGTCCCCAGGTTCAACGACGTCGGCTACGGCGACGGCGTCCGCGGCTGCCTCCTCACCATGAAGAACCACGCCCACCACAACTCCGACGGCGAGTGCGCCACCGCCCGCAACGCCATCCACTCCAACAACTGGTTCTGATGTTCACCGCCGCGCTGCTCATCACGCTCTCAACCCTGACCACCGCCCAGCCGGGCCTCCAACCGCCTCACAGGAACACCCCCGCCCAGAGGGCCACGCCCATGACCCCAGAATCACTCACGGCCCAGATCAAGAGCGGAGCCTCGGACGCCATCGCCACCGCCGCCAAGTTGGGCGACGCCGCCGTCCCCACCCTCGACCAGCACATGCTCGACAAGGACCCCGACATCCGCCTCATGACGCTCCGCTGCTTCGACGCCGTGGGCGGTGAGCACGCGATCAAGGCCGGCGTGAACGCGCTGCTCGACGATGACGCCCAGGTCGCCTCCCGCGCCGCCGTGCTGCTCCACCGCCACCCGCCCAAGGGATACAACCACCAGCTCTTCGGCGCGTTCAACCAGTCCAGAGAGGCCGCCGTCCGCATCGAGATCCCCAAGGTTGTGGGCCGCATCGGCACCGCCGACGACATCCGGCTGTGGACCACCGTCCTGCCGACCGTCAAGGAGCCCGAGGTCCGCGACGGCGTCATGATCGGGCTGGCACGCATGGGCCACGAACCCTCCCGCGACTGGTTCAAGGGCAAGCTCGCCGCGGCGGATGGTCCTGCCGCCCTCCCCTGGCTCGAGGCCGCGGAGTACATGGACGACCCCTGGGTCCTCCCCACGCTCGGCAAGCTCCTCGACAAAAGGTCCGAGGTCTACACCGCGTCGGCCGACTTCAAGCCCGTGCAGGTCCGTGTGTGCGACCTCGCGGCGTACGTCATCTTCACCATCACCAAGCACAAGGTCGAGTTCGCCGTCTCCCAGCGGCGCTACCTCGAGACCGAGGTCGACGAGGCCCGCAAGGCCGCCGGTGGCGAACAACCTCCCGGCTTCTCCATCACATCCCCTGCGCCGTCCGACCCAGCTCCTCGGACGCCCCTCACCCGTTGACCATGTCCCAAGCCGCTTCCACAACCTCCGCACGCGGCCCCGTCGGGGAGGGCAACTACACCGTCTCCCAGGGCGACTGCATGGCCAGCATCGCCGAGGCCCACGGCCACTTCTGGGAGAAGCTGTGGGACCTGCCCGACAACCGCACGCTCAGGGACACCCGCAAGGACCCCAACATCCTCCTCGCGGGCGACAAAATCACTGTCCCCGATATCGAGCTCAAGGACGTTGACTGCGCCACCGAGCAGAAGCACTGCTTCCGCCGCAAGGGCGTTCCCTCGGTGCTGCGCCTCGCGCTGATGGAGTTCGACGAGCCGCTGGCCAACCTGCCCTACCGGCTCGTGATCGACGGCGGAGCGATCAAGAAGGGCAGCACCGACGCCGACGGCAAGATCGAGATCCCTGTGCCCCCCAAGGCCCGGCGCGCCAAGCTCACCGTCGGCCCGCCCGACCGCGAGCGTCACTACGACCTCGACCTGGGCGGCCTCGACCCCGTCGCCACCATCCGCGGCCAGAAGCAGCGCCTCAACACCCTGGGCTTCACCGCCGGCAGCGAGGACAACCACCCCGGCGAAGAGTTCATCGACGCCGTCCGCAAGTTCCTCGTCCAGGCCGAGCTCGAGCCGCAGGACGAGCTCAACGAGGACGCCCAGGCCAAGCTCGAGGACTGGTTCCGCAAGTCGAAGGTAGGGAGCTAGCCGTGGGCGAGGTTGCGGTCGGAAAGGGCGACGCCGGCGGGGCGAACACACTCAACACGCGCCTCCAACTCCCGTGCGTGGACGGCCACTGCCACCTGTTCGGCTCGAGCCTGACCGCCGCGGACAGGTTCCATGACTGGTCCCAGGACGGCCAGGCTGTGATCGTGCTCCAGGGCACCAAGGGCGCGACAAAGCAGACGTTCCCGCCCGGCACGCGCGTGAAGACTTGGAAGTTCCTCGCCTCCCATGGCTACGCGGGCTGGATCCCCAACGTCCACACGCTCAAGGCCCGCGCGGTCGCCGAGTGCATGACGAGCAAGTGGCCGCCCACCGCCGGGGCCGACGGCACGATCGACCTGGGCCAGGGCCAGGGGACCGTGCTCGACAGCGGGCTCGCACGCTCCGACACCGCGATGGCCAAGATCGGCGACTTCGCGGGCAAGTACAAGGGGATCGCCCACGCCGCGGGCATCGACGGCACGAATGCCGACGTCTGCCTCAAGGATGTCTGGCGTCAGGACGCCCGCGCCTGCATCTCGCTGCTGCTGGACCTGGGCTACACGCCGCTTCCGGTGCCCAACGTCAATGCCCTGCTCTGGGCCGCGGGCCTCACGCCCCGCTGCATGCCCGACCCCGACGGCTTCTACCCGCCCGACAAGAGCTACTTCTGGGGCAAGCGCGAGGGCCTCCAGTACACCGTGGAAGCGCTGGCCGAGGTCGCGGCACGCTTCCCCGGCGAGGTGTGGGCGTTCGTTCCCTTCGACCCCCGCCGCGCGGTCTGCCCGCCCAAGGGCGAGCCCCGCACGCCGCTGGAGGTCGTGAAGTACGCGATGGAGAACCTCGGCTTCGCGGGCGTCAAGCTCTACACCCGCTGCGGCTGGATGCCCCTGAAGAACAAGCTGCTCTACAGCGACAAGGGCGACCAGCTCGACGCCAAGCTCAGGGAGCTGTACCAGTACCTGTGCGACAAGGACATCCCCGTCCTCAACCACACCAGCCCCACCGGCTTCCCGCCGGCCTTCGCGTTCGATCTGCCGCTGGTCTACCACAACGGCCACCCCGATATCCCGCGACTCCCCGACCGCCTCACGCCGGGCGACTACAGCGGCATGAAGCAGGCGGAGTACTTCGCCGAGACCGCGGCGTGGCTCGCGTGCATCGCCGCCGCGAACTACTGCCACTACATCCAGAACACCGTCTCTCCCTACGCGTGGGAGCCGGTGCTCAAGGACTTCCCCAAGCTGCGGCTGTGCTTCGCCCACAGCGGCGGGCGCGTCAGCGCCATGGCCAAGTTCATCGAGAGCAAGTTCGACCCGACCCTGTGGGACGAGCTCCAGGCCGAGTGGGGCAGCAAGGCCGGCGCCTGGAACAACATCGACAAAGACTGGACCCGCAAGACCGGCGGCCCCATCTACGACCTCTACACCAACCCCTGCGTCGCCTCCGGCAAGTGGTTCAAGGACGAGCTCTTCCGCCGCTGCTGCCACTCCTTCGCCGACGACCTGCTCCGCGGCAAGATGGACGTGATGAAGCCCGACTGGAGCTACTGGAACAGCGAGACCCAGCAGTACGAGATGTGGTTCACGGGCGTCACCCAGCGATCGCTGCTGGGGTACAACTTCACCACCGGCAACGACGGCGCCCCCGTCAGCAAGTTCGACCTCCGCGTCAAGGTCCTCCAGAACATCAACGCCCTGCTCAAGAAGGAGTGGGCCCCCTGGCTGAGCGACTGGGAGGGCAAGTATCCCCTCGACTGGTACTCCAAGATCATCGAGCTCTACAAGGACTCCAAGTACCCCAACCTCTACAGCGACATCGCCTACTACTCCGGGGAAGAGGAGAAGTGGTTCACGCGCCTGCTCAAGCCCTTCGTGGACCACGCCAAGCAGGACAAGAAGGTCGCCGAGAAGACCATCTTCGGCACCGACTGGTGGATGACCGAGATGGACGGCATCAGCCCCAAGACGTTCTGGACATGGGTGGAGAAGGTCCTGGACGACAAGGACCCCATGTGGAACACGTGGACCACGTACGCCCCCCTCAACTACATTAACCTCGCCCCGCGCATGAGCACCATGGAGTCCTGGTTCAGGAAGACCAACCCCGCCGCGCCGCTGCCGACGTGGTGGCCCAGCGTCAAGAAGTACTACGAGCAGCAGCAGGCGAAGAACTGACTCAGTACGCCTTCACGATTTCCGCGCCCGGATAGAACGACTCGATCATCGAGCGCCAGTCCATCCCCTGGTCGGCCATCCCCTTGGCGCACCACTGGCACATCCCCACGCCGTGCCCCCAGCCGCGCCCCACGAACCGCGCCTGGTCCGCCCACACCTCCGCCTCCATGTCGCCGCTGTGGATGCGATTCTCCCGGGTGATGGGCGGAAGCCCCGTCACCGGATGGTTCAGCCCGTTGCGGAGTTCCTCCGCCTTCAGCACGTACCGCTCGCCGTGGTCGTCCGTCAGCCGGTACTTATTCGGCCTCTCCGCGGCGTTGCGCTCCAGCACCTCGATGCTCCGCACCCGCGCCAGCCTGCCCACCGCGTGCTCGTTCGCCTTGCCCCACGCGCGCAGCCGCTGGTTGACATCATCAAGACGGCGCGTCACCTCCCAGCGGTACAGGCTGGAACGCTGGCAGTAGGCCTGCCGCGGCTGCCCCTGGAGCGGCCGGGCCTTGTTGAACGGGTACTCGATGGGCCACACGTCCGCCGCGGAGGCGGGCCGCCCGCCGCACTGGCTACTGAAGTAGGCCCGCAGCACCTTTCCCTCGGAGGTCAGGATCATCCCGCGGGTGGCGACCACGGCATCAACCGCGACCGGCGCCGTGAACGACCCGTACACCTGGTCCGCGGTGGTGGCCTCGACGTCGTACGCGCGCCGCTCCGCGCGGTTGCGCCCCCGCTCGTGCAGGGCGTAGGTCCTCGCCGCCACCGCCTGCGCCTCGTTGGTCTGTCGGGGCCACTTGGGCAGCAGCTCGTGCGTCACCACCCCCGGCAGGTACGTCTCGATCGGCATCGTCACGACCAGGTCGAACAGGTGGGGCCGGTCGTTCCACATCGGGCGGAAGGTCAGGAACCCGGGGAACCGTGCCCCGTCCACCACCAGCGACTGCGCCACCGGGGCCAGCGGGTCGGCCTCGGTCGTCAGCACCTCGAGCTCGCTGCCAAAGGGCCACGCGTGCTTCGCGCCCGCCCCGTCAACCGCGATGATCCCGTCGTTGCCGCTGCTCACCGTGACGGGCGTGCGCAGCACCAGCGTCTTCCCGCTCGTCCCGACCTGGCGGGCCACCACCTGCGGCGGCCCGGAGATGCGCTTCTTAGAGGCCCCCCGCTCGACGCGCACCCGGATGTCCGGCTCGTGCTTGAACGTCACCGGGGCCGCCGGCTCGCTCCGGACCGGGGCCGGCCGCAGGTCCGCCACGCCCCCGGTCGTCTCGCACCCCGGGGCTGACGCCAGCGCCCCCGCCAGGGCCATCGCCGGCGCCATCCAGAGCACCGGCCGGAACATCGTCGCCACGCGGTCCAATGGCTTTGTCTTCATCGCAGCACTCAATCTTTCGAACTATGCTCCCCCGCGAAAGGGGACCACCATGTTTCCACCGGCCCGCCCGGCCGCCGCGCTCGCGGCGATCCTCCTTGTTCAGATCGGCTGCCAGAGCCGTCCGTCTCTACCCGACACCACCGCGGACCCCTACCGCGGCCCCGGCCTGACCCTCGACACATCCAAGCCCGAGTACGACATCGTCGTCCAGGCCCCCACGCCCGGCTGGGTGATTTCGCTAGATCGGGTCGCGGAGCAGTACCGCCATCACGCGGTGTTTGTCTCCCTCCGCCGGCCCAACCCCGGCTTCCTTTATCCGCAGGTCGTCGTCGAGCAGCGCGTCGCCACAACCGTGCCGACCTCCCGATCCATCAAGGTGTACGCCCGAACCCTGGACTCCGACGACACCCGTTCGAGCCGACCATACAGCCCCGCGGCCCAGAGCGAAAGCGCCGGCGACACACCCGCGGCACCAAAGTGATGGAAGGCTTGGTGCCGCTGGTGGGGTTCTGTAAGATGCCCCCGTGGACCCACGAACCTTCGACCTCCTCCGACTCACGCTCACGCCCGGCCTGGGCCCCATCCTGATCTCCCGGCTCTTGGACCGTTTCGGCTCACCGGCCGAGGCCCTCCGCGCGAGCCCCGCCGCGCTCGAATCCATCAATGGCATCGGCGGTCCCACGGCGGCCAAGGTTGCTGAAGGTATCCGAACCTCCGAAGCCCTCGCCCACCAGGAGCTTGAGACGGCCGCGAAGCTGGGTGTTTCCCTACTCGCCAAGAACACGCCCGAGTACCCGGCCCTGCTGGCGGAAATCCCCGATGCGCCCCCGATCCTCTACGTCAGGGGAACGCTCCATGCCGCCGGGCCCGACCAGTTCAGCGTCGCCCTCGTCGGGTCCCGCCAGTGCTCCGCCTACGGGATGGAACAGGCCGCCCGATTCGCCGGCGTGCTCGCCCGCGCTGGCCTGACCATTGTCTCCGGCGGCGCTCGCGGCATCGACACCGCCGCCCACCGTGGCGCCCTCCAGAGCGGGGGCCGCACCATCGCCGTGCTCGGCTGCGGCCTTGCCCACTGCTACCCGCCCGAGAACGACAAGCTTTTCGACCAGATCGCCGCCAACGGGGCGGTCATCTCTGAACTCCCCCTCAACGCCGCGCCGCAGGCGGACAACTTCCCCGCCCGCAACCGCATCATCTCCGGCCTGAGCCTGGGGATCCTGGTGATCGAGGCCGGCCGCCGCTCGGGCGCGCTCATCACCGCGCGTGTCGCCGCGGAGGAGCACGGCCGCGAAGTCATGGCCCTGCCCGGCCGCGTGGATTCCCAGACCAGCCGCGGCACGCTCGAGCTCATCAAGATTGGGGGCGCCGCGCTCGTCACCGACCCGGGCGATGTCATCCACACGCTGGAGTCTCAGGCCCGCCACCAGCACGCGGGCACGCACGCCGCGCGCTTCTCGAAGCCGCAAGACGACGGCCTGTTCGAGAACCCAGAGCCCGCCGACCCGCCCATGCCGGCGCTCCCCGAACACCACCAGCAAATCTTGGCGGCTCTCATCGAGCCCAAGACTGTGGATGAACTGTGCATAGCCACCGGCCTGGACCCGGCCCGTCTCCGGGTCGAAATAACGCTCCTGGAGGTCCAGAAGCGGGTTTCCCGGGCCGGGGGACGCTTGCAGCGGGTCCCGATGAGCCGTCGATAAACCCTGGGTGAGGGCGGTCCCACGAATTTTGTGGGAACCGTTGGGCTTCCCCACAAGAATCCCAACATAGCCCTTGCAGTGAGGGGCCTGCTATGCTACTGTTACCCGAACAAGCCGGTCGGATTTCTGATCGGGTCGTCGCCGGAGGCACGATAAGAGTGGAGTCAGGTCAGCCCGAAGAGTTCGGGACCCGCCTGAAGGTTTCAGTGGAAACCAGCCATGACGATGCTCTCTGCCATCCTGCGACTCGGCCCTGGCGGCGACTACGTGAAGGAGTTTTCGCCGGTGACGGCGCACTCGTCCAAGCTTGTCACGACCATCGCCCGGGTGTTCAGCCCGTCCCCAGCCTCGCCGGAGCGTCCATCACCGGAGGCTCACCTGGTGCTGGCGCAAGAGGTCGGTCTGCTCGCCGCGCTCGAGCGGCGGCTGGCTTCCCAGCGATCGGCCCTCACCTCGGTGCTGGCGACCGCCCTCGGCCGCCCGCGCCGGCCCCTCTCCTGGAACTCCCCCGCGCTCGCGGGAACGAACACCTTCGCCGGGGTTGAACCGGCATTCCCGACACGGACGTCCCAGTTAGAAAGGCCAAGCCATGAACCTGACACCCAAACAGCTCCGCATCCTGCAATTGATCCGCGACTGGCGCGTCCGCAAGGGGTACTCCCCAACCATGCAAGAGCTCGCGGACGAGATCGGGGTCAGCAAGGTGACCGTGTTCGAGCACGTCGAAGCGCTCATCAAGAAGCAGGCGCTGGTGCGGGAGCCGAACAAGGCTCGCTCTTTGTCCATTGCTGACGGGATCGCCGTCCCGGACGAGGCCCGCCCCCTCCGCTTCCCGCTGGTGGGCAAGATCGCCGCGGGGAACCCCATCGAGCGCGTCGCCAACGAGGACGAGATCGACCTGGCCGAGGTCCTCTGCCCGCCCGCCCGCGCCGCGGGCAACTCCACCTTCGCCCTGAAGGTCGAGGGCGACTCCATGCGCGACGAGGGGATCCTGGACGGCGACTTCGTCCTGATCGAGCGGACCCAGGTCGCCACCAACGGCGACAAGGTCGTGGCCCTGCTCCCCGACGGCTCCACCACCCTCAAGACGTTCTTCAAAGAGGACGACCACATCCGCCTTCAGCCCGCCAACCCCCAGTTTGATCCCATCCGGGTCAAGTTCTGCCAGGTTCAGGGCATCGTGAAGGGTGTCGTCCGCCGCTACGGCCGCTGACGTTCGACGCCGGGACTGAGCTGCCCCGAGCGACGTCCCGGGTGATCCGCTCGTGGCGCCCGCTCCCCGCCCTGCGCCCTGTCCCGGCGCACCGGAGGGCTCCGTGCTCCGCACCGACGACCTTGAGTTTGACCTTCCTGGCGACCTGATCGCCACCACCCCCGCCGAGCCGCGCGACGCCGCGCGCCTGCTGGCGGTCAGCCGGTCCGACCCCTCCCTGCTGCTGCACCGGACCGCCCGCGACCTGCCCGAGTTCCTCCGCGCCGGCGACCTCATGGTCGTCAACAACTCGCGCGTCATCCCCGCCCGGTTCGAAGGCCGCCGCGCCGAAACCGGCGGCCGGGTGCCCGGCCTGTACCTCGGCCCCGCACCGGCGGCCGGCCCTGAGCGCCGCTGGCTTGTCTACCTCAAGGGCGGCCACCTCCGGCCCTCCGTCCGGGTCTCGCTCGGCGACAACGTCGAACTCGAGCTTCTCGAGCGCTCCACCGACGAGCCGGGCGCCTGGGTCGTCTCCGTCCACGCCCCTTCCACGCTCGAGTCCGACCAGGCCATCCTCGCGCGTGTCGGCAGAACCCCGCTCCCTCCCTACATCCTGGCGGCGCGCAAGGCGCAGGGTGTCGCAATCGAGGACGCGTTCGACCGCGCCCGCTACCAGACCACCTACGCCCTGGAAGACCCAACCTCCGGCGGCGGCCCGGGTTCCGTCGCCGCACCCACCGCCGGCCTCCACTTCACCCCCGGCCTCTTGGCCGCGCTCGCCTCAAAGGGCGTGGAGCGCGCCGAGGTCACGTTGCACGTGGGCTCGGGCACCTTCAAGCCGATCGAAACCGAGCTCGTGGACCAGCACCCCATCCACGCCGAGCACTGCTCGATGCCGCCGGCCACCCGCTCCGCGATCGAGCGTGCCCGGGCGCGGGGCGGGCGGGTCTTCGCCGTCGGCACCACCGCGGCACGCACCATCGAGACCTACGCGGGCCTGCACGCCGCCGGCGGGCCCCTGCCCGAATCGCTCGACACCAGCATCTTCATCCTGCCCGGGTACCAGTGGCGGTGGGTGGACGGGATGCTCACCAACTTCCACCTGCCGCGGTCGACGCTGCTGGCGATGATCGCATCGCTCTTCGACGCCACCGGCGGGCTGGACCGACTGAGGGAGATCTACCGGGTGGCGATCGGCGAGCGGTACCGATTCTTCAGCTACGGCGATGCGATGCTCATCCTGCCCTAGCCGCCCCGAGCGTGGGACAGGGGGGGATTGATCCGGGGCGTACCCTTGTGCCGATCTTTGTGGCACGGAGGACCGCTGAAGGATGATGCTGGAGGAGCTGATCGCCGGGCTGGATGTGCGCGTGGCGGCCGGGAAGGCGGCGGGCGTGCGCGTCTGCGACCTGACCGAGGACAGCCGCACGGTCGTGCCCGGCTCGCTGTTCATCGCCCGGGCCGGCGGCAAGGTGGACGGCAAGGCCTTCGTCGAAGGCGCCCTGCGTGCCGGCGCGGTCGCCATCCTGACCGACGATGCCGAGCTGCGCTGCCCCAAAGGGCTGAGCGTCCCGGTCCTGGTCGCCCCGGATGTGATGGGCGTCAGCAGCCACCTCGCCGAGCGGTTCTACGGCCGGCCCGCCTCCAAGCTCCGGCTCATCGGCGTCACCGGCACCAACGGCAAGACGACCACCACCTACCTGGCCTGGCAGCTCCTCAACAGCGCGGGCACCCGGTGCGGGCTGGTGGGCACGGTGCTGGTGGACGACGGCGCAGAGGTCGCGCCCGCCACCATGACCACCCCGCCCGCCATCGAGGTGAGCCGCACGCTGGGCATCATGGTCGAGGGCGGCTGCACCGCCGCGGCGCTCGAAGTCTCCAGCCATGCGCTCGACCAGAAGCGCGCCGACGCCCTTCCGTTCGCCGCCGCGGTCTTCACCAACCTCTCGGGCGACCACCTCGACTACCACAAGACGATGGAGCAGTACGCGGCGGCCAAGTCGCGCCTGTTCGGTCTGCTCGCCCCGGGCGGGGTGGCAATCGTGAACGCCCAGGACCCCTGGTCGCAGAAGGTGCTGGGCGGGCACGCCGGCCCGGTGCTCCGCTGCGGCCTGGCGGTGGGCCCCTCCGACGTCAACGCCGACTGCGCGGTGAACATCCTGGAAGAGTCGATCCACGGCATGCTGCTCAAGCTCACCGGCCCGTGGGGCTGTGTCCAGGCCACCGTCCCGCTGATCGGCCGCTACAACGCGATGAACGTGCTCCAGGCCGCTGCGGCGTGCCACGTGCTGGGCATGACAGAGGCGGAACTGGCCCGCGGCTTGCCCCGCGTGAGCGCCCCCCCGGGCCGCCTCGAGCGCGTCGGCGAGCCGGGCGACCCGGTCAGCGTGTTCGTCGATTATGCCCACAGCGATGATTCCCTTCGCAACGTGCTCTCCGCGGTCGGATCGGTGATGGAGGACCGGCGGCACGAGGGCGCGCACGTCCACGACGCCGCGGGCGCGCCGGTAGACCGGCCGCCGGGCCCCCGGCTGTGGGTGGTCTTCGGCTGCGGGGGCGAGCGCGACCGCACCAAGCGCCCGCGGATGGGGCTCGCCGCGGCGACGCTCGCGGACCATGTGGTAATCACGAACGACAACCCCCGGACGGAGCGGCCCGGGGACATCGTGGACGAGGTCCTGGCGGGTATCCCCGCCGAGCTTAAAGACAGGGTGACGGTGCAGATCGACCGTCAGCGCGCCATCCGCGCGGCGATCGAGGGGGCCGCGCCCGGGGACGTGATCGTGATCGCCGGCAAGGGCCACGAGACCGAGCAGGTGCTGCCCGACGGCGCGGGGGGCACCATCCGCACGCACTTTGATGACCGCGAAGTGGCAAGAACGATCCTGGCCGAAGGGCGGCCCCCGCCCAGCCCGAAGATCGTGGCCGAGGTTAAGTCGAGGCGCGTGCCCGGCGCGCGGCCTTCCCCCCGCTCTACACGCTCGCACAAGCACGGACGTTGACATGAGCTTCTGGTCGGTCGAGAGCATCAAGACGGTCCTGGGCGGGGCGTGGCTCGCGCGCGGCGGCGACGCTGCGCTGGACGGCGTGTCCACCGACTCTCGCACGACGCGCCCGGGGCAGGTCTTCATCGCGCTGCGTGGGGAGAACACCGACGGCCACCGTTATCTGGCCCAGGCGGCGAGCGCCGGCGCGGGGATGCTGATCGTGGACGACCCCGCGTCGATCGCCGGGCTGGAGCGCCCGCCCGCGGTGCTGCACGTGCCCGATACCGGCGCTGCGATGCTCAAGCTCGCCTCGGCGTACCGCCGGACGCTGGAGCGGACCCGGGTCATCGCGGTGGGGGGGTCCAACGGCAAGACCACCACGGTGAATCTGATCCACCAGGTGCTCGGCACACGACTGCGCGGGACGGCCTCGATCAAGAGCTTCAACAACGCCGTGGGCGTGCCGCTGACGATCCTGAGCGCCAAGCGGACGGACCAGTACCTGGTGTGCGAGGTGGGCACCAACGCCCCCGGCGAGATCGCGCCGCTCACGGCGTGCATCGAGCCCGACATCGCCGTGCTCACCAGCATCGGCCGCGAGCACCTCGAGGGGCTGGGCTCGCTGCGGGGCGTGGTGCAGGAGGAGGCCAGCCTGCTCGCGGGCCTGCGCCCGGGGGGAGTGGCGGTGCTCAACGCCGACGCGGAGGGGCTGGTGGAGACCGCGACGCCGCTGCTGGCCGCGTTGGGCGGCAGGGGGCCGTCCGCCCGCGCCCTGGTCACCTTCGGCTGGCACGACGCGGCGGACCTGCGGATCACACGCTGCGACCAGCGGTTCGAGGGGCTGCGGTTCTGCTTCAACGAGCGCGACTGCTATGACCTGCCGCTGCTGGGCGAGCACAACGCCGGCAACGCCGCGGCGGCGATCGCCGTCGCGCGCCGGCTGGGCCTGGACAACGACGCCATCCGTGAGGGGCTCTCCAAGGCCAGGGGCCCGGAGATGCGGCTGGAGCGGTGCGTGGCGGGCGGGGTGTCGGTGATCAACGACGCGTACAACGCCAACCCCGAATCCGTGCTCGCCGCGCTCAAGACGTTCGGGCAGGTCGGCGCGGGCGGCGAGTTCGGCCGCCGGGTGCTGGTCTTGGGCGACATGCTGGAACTGGGAGAACACGGGCCGGACCTGCACCGGGAGGTTGGCGAGGCGGCGGCCCGCGTGCGGGCGGACCTCGTGGTCCTAGTGGGCAGGCTTTCGCTGTTCGTCGGCGAGCGGCTGAACAAGGCGCAGCCGGGCGTGAAGCTCGCGACGTTCGAGGATCTGGAGGACGGTCGCGACGGCCAGGCGGCGGCCCTGCTGCGTGCCGGCGACCTGGTGCTGCTGAAGGGCTCGCGCGGGATGCGGCTGGAGCGCGTGCTCCGGCGGCTGGAGTCCGCGGCGGCGACGCGGCTCGAGCCGGCCCCGGGCCAACACGACCTCAAAGGACTGAAACTGGCCATCGAGGGCCGCGCGTAGGACGCGCTCCGCATGCTGCTCAAGCTCGCCTCTTACTTCGACTTTCTCAGCGTGATGTACCAGCTGCAGTTCCGCGCGCTCGCCGCGGCGGGGCTGGCGTTCCTCATCGTCATCGTGCTGGGCAAGCCGGTCATCCGCTGGCTCGTGCGGCAGAAGATCGGCGATAGCGGCGCGACCGACGCCGAGGCCCTGCGCGGCCACAACCAGAGCAAGGCTAACACGCCCACCATGGGCGGGATCCTCATCATCGGCTCCATCCTGGCCAGCGTCTTCCTGCTGGGCGACCTGACCGTGTCGTACATGAAGTACGCCATCGTGGTGGTGGTGTGGCTGGCGGTGCTGGGGGGCATGGACGACTGGCTCAAGCTCACGGCCAAGAGCCGCGGGACGGGCAGCCGCCAGGGCCTGTACGCGTGGGAGAAGCTCATCTTCCAGCTCGGCCTGGGCGTGCTGATCAGCTGGTTCATCTACGGGCAGGGCGTGGTGCAGGGGGCCGAAGGGGCGGACGACCTGCGGCACGTGCTCAACCTGCCCTTCCAGCGGACGTTCGAGCCGGTGAGCAAGGAGCACAACCCGGCGCTGATCTTCCTTTCGATGCCCGTCTTCATCGTGTTCGGCACCCTGATGATCGCGGGGCTCAGCAACGCGGTGAACATCACCGACGGCATGGACGGGCTCGCGGCGGGCATCAGCACCGCCGTGATGTTCGGGCTCTTCGTGCTCGCGATGATCGCGGGGGACTTGGGCTGGGCCCAGTACCTGTACGTGCCCTACGTCGCCAACGCGGGCGAGCTCTCGGTGCTGTGCGGCGCCACGGCGGGCGCGTGCCTGGGGTTCCTGTGGTGGAACTGCTCCCCCGCGCGGGTCTTCATGGGGGATACCGGCGCCCTCTCGCTGGGCGGGATCATCGGCTACGTCGCGGTCGTGACGCGTCAGGAGTTCCTGATCCTGCTGATGAGCGGCGTGTTCCTGGCCGAGATCGGCTCGGTGGTTCTGCAGGTGGGCTACTTCAAGGCGACCGGAGGAAAGCGCATCTTCAAGGTCGCGCCGTACCACCACCACCTGCACCTGTCGGGCTGGCCCGAGCAGCAGGTGGTGGCTCGCCTCTGGATCGTGTCGGTGATCCTCGTCGTGCTCGCGCTGGCGCTGATCAAGGTCCGCTGAGGCCCGTCAGCGGGCGGGGGCAAGGACCAGGGCGCGCCGGATGAACACGCGGTCCTGGATCGGGCCGCTGGGGCCCGGGTCGATGGTGATACGAAGGCGGGTCGCGTTGCTCAGCGGCGCGTTAACCACCGCCGTGGGACGGGATTGGTTGAGCGGCTCGCGGGCGAGGGGCACGGCGTTGTTGCTGGGGCCAACGGCCTCGATGACGGCCTCGCAGTCGCCCCACAGGCGGGCCGAGGGCGGGAGTTCGAGGATGGCGCTGAAGCGGGTGGCGCCGCGGGGCAGCGTCCACTCCACACGGATGGGCCCGGGCAGCTCGATGTCGGCGGCGCCAAGGGGCGTCAGCCCCGGCGTGATGCTGGGAGGCGAAGTCCACCGCCGCGCCGGGTCGTCACGCGGGGGCGGGACCGTCATGGGCATCGCGGCCAGGGCGTGCAGTGCGCCCGCGTCGAAGCAGACGGCGTGGATGCTCTCGCCGGGCTCGGTGGCGGTGGGCTGGCTGGTCGCGCCGGGGATCCTGCCCGCGAGCGTGTACGCGCCGCTGGTGTTGAGCGTGATCTGCGAGACCGCCGCCGCGGTATCCGCCGTCCAGACCCACGCGCCGGGCGCGGGGCGGACGGGGTTGGCGAGACGTACACCGTCGATCCGGGTGAGCGGCAGCGAGGTCACCTTGTCCCCTTGCTCGAGCTTGACGTCGGTGGTGACGGACGCGACGAAGCCCTCGAGGCGGTCGCCGTTGGCCAGCAGCACGCCGTCCTCCGTGGGGCGGAATGCCTCTGCCGCGGCATCAAACCGCTTGGTGTTGGTCACGATCGTGGCGATGTTGTCGAGGGGGACCTCGAGGGGGCCCCAGAGGTTGCTGCGCCAGGCGACCGACTCGTCCTTGCCGCCGGGGGTGAGCGCGCCGGGGAGGACCTGGCCGTCGGTGAGTTCAAGGCGGCCCATGGCGGGCGCCACCGCGTTCGTGGGCGCGGGCTCCTGGATCGGGAAGCGGTTGATGCGCGTCGGGCGGGGCAGGGGGGCCGGGTCGGGGATGTGCGGCGGGTCGAGCTGGGGCAGCGGCGGCAGCAGGGCGAGCACGTCGGCGCGGGCGAGGGCCTGTGAGCGACCCGCGGCGTCGATGATGCGCACGGTGGTGGCGTCGATGGACGACACGCGCACCGCCTGGTGCGAGAGCGTGCGGTCGATCAGCACGCGCTCCAGGGGCTCGGGCGGAGCCTCGGGCGTGGTCGGCTGCGTGAGCAGGAGCGACGCGAGCAACGGGATGGTGGCAAGGGTGATCACTTCTGGAAGATCGGGAGGTAGCGCTTTGGCATTTGAAGGATGATGAGGGCCATGGCCGTGCCGTACTCGGGGCCGACGCTGGTGTCCGACCAGTGGCCGGCGGCCTGCTGGGACTGGAGGAGCTCGGCGCGGATCGCGGGCCACCAGCGGGCCCACGAGTCCCCGCCGGCCAGGAACATCGCTTGCACGGCGTAGTACTGGCCGTAGAAGTAGTGGATGGCGTTGTTGTCCGCGGCGGCGCCGGGCAGGGCGTTGCGCATCAGGTACTGCACGCCCCGGTCGATGCCGCGGTCCTCGTAGATGCCGGCGTAGAAGAGGCTGGCGACCCCCGCGGCGGAGCGGGGCCAGGCGCTGGGGCCGGCCATCATTTGGTAGCGGAAGCCGCCGTCGGGGTTCTGGCAGGCGCGGACGTACTCGACGGCCTTGTCGATGGTGGCTTTGGGGATGTCGAGGCCCGCGTTGCGCGCCGAGCGGAGCGCCATGATCTGCGTGATGGTGACCGAGACGTCGGCGTCGAAGGCCACGGGGTTGTAGCGCCAGCCGCCCTCGTCGTTCTGCGTGGACTCGATCAGGCGGACCGACTTGACCAGCGCCTTGTGGACACGCTCGGCCAGCGCGGTGTCGCCGCCGCCCTGGGTCATCCCGTAGACCTCGCCCAGGAACAGCGTGGCGAAACCGTGGCCGTACATGGGGCTGTTGGCCTGGTCTGTTGCGACGAGGCCTGACTCGGCGCAGTTGGCAAGGATGTAGTTGAGGCCGCGCTGGACGTTCTCGCCGTAGGCGCCGCGCCCGGGGGTGTTGCCGTCGGCCATGAGCGCCAGGCACGCGAGGGCGGTGACGGCCACGCCGCGGCCGAACTGCGACTCGCCGAAGGAGCCGTCGGGGTTCTGGCGGCGGGCAAGGTACGAGAGGCCGCGGGTGACGGCGCGGTCGAGTTCCGGGGTGATCTCGTCCTGCGTGGGGTTGTTGGCGGCCGAGCGGGGCGAGGTGGGCTGGGCGGCGAGGGCGAACTCGGCGACGGGGCGCTGCGCGGGCGCGAGCACGAGGCCGTAACCGACCGGGCCGATCGCGAGGGCGCCGGTGGAAGCGAGCGCGAGTGTTGCACCCACGAGGGAGATGGAGCGGGCGTGTGTCATGGCTGGCGGGGGAGCTCTCCGGGCTTGGGTTCTTCGGCGAGGCGTTTGTAGTACTTCTCGGTGAGGAGCTTGTACCTGGAGCTGTATTGTTCGCTCTTGCCCTGGGAGAGGGCATCGCGGATGTGGGCGGGGAGGTTGCCCCACGCCGCGGAGCCGCCCGGAGAGGCGTTGCGGTTGCCTTCGGTCATCGCGGGGCCGGGGCCGGGGTTCTGGCCCTGGTTGTTCTGCGCGTTCTGCTGGCTGGACTGCTGCGGCTGGCTCTGCTGGGGCTGCTGCTGCTGCTGGGGGTTGGGCTTGCTCTTGCGGCTCTTGGACTGCTGCTTCTTGGCCTCGTCGATCAGCGTGTCGAGCTTGCGGATCACGTCCTCCTGCATGCGCTGGGTGCTGAGGCCGGTGTCCTGGGCGCTGGTCAGGCGGAGGGCGGTCTGGTCCATCAGCACCACGGCCTGATCGAACAGGGCCTGCACCTCACCGGGCGAGAGCTGGCGTTCGAGCTCGGCGCGGGCGGGGTCGGCGGGCCGGGGCGCATCCGCGGGCTTCTCCGGCGCGGCAGGATCGGCCGGCTTGGCGGGCTTCTGGGGGAGGCCGAGGAGCTCATCGAGCGAGGGCTCGGGCTGGGCCGGGGGCTTGGGCTGCGGCTGGGTCGCGGGCTGGACTGCCGGTTGGGCGGCGGGCTGGGCGAGGGCCGCGAGCAGCACGAAGGGGATGGGTGACATCAGTTGGGCTCCTGCGGCTGAGGTGCGGGGGGTTGAGGCCCGGGCCCCTGGTCCTCCTGCATGCGTTCGAGCAGGGCCTTGGCCTGGTCGGCAAGCTCGCGCTGCAGGCGGGTGACGTGCTCGGTCAGTTCGGCATCGCTGGATTCTTCCGCGCCGCGGGTCAGCTCCGCGGCCTCGACCTGCATGAAGCGGAGGAGTTTCAGCTCGGCGATGGGAGGAATCAGGGGCTGCTCGCCCCCGCCGCCCCCGCCCCCGCCGCCGTCGCTCCCGCTTTCCTCCTCGCGGAAGTCGTCCTTCTTGCGCTGCATCTCTTCGACCGCGGCGATGAGGCCCTGGAGGATGCGGACGGCGGAGTTCTGGTCGCGGCCGACGGACGCCGGGGCGGAACCCTCCGCGAGCGTGCGGGAGACCTGGCCGGTGGTGGTGTCGAGCCGGGCGTGGGCGTAGTCGAACATCTTCGCCTCGTCCATCTCCTGCGTCGAGGAGCGGAGGGCGGCGAGGGCCTGACGGATCGCCTCCTGACGTTCGGCCAGCAGGCGGGCGGTCTGACGCTCGCGCCGGTCGAGCTCTTTGCCCAGGAGCGGGGCGGTGTCGGCCCGCAGAGAAACCTGGAGTTCAAGGGCTTCCATGTAACCGCGCTTGAGCTCTTCGCGCTTCCGGTCGGCCTCGCGTTCCTCGGCCTCGTCCTCGAGCTTCTGGGCCTCGGCGCGGGCCTCCTTGAGGCGGGCGAGGCTGATGCGTTCGTTGGAGTCGGCCTCGGGCTGGTCGCCGGCGCGGAGGGCGACAACGGCCGCGGACTGGGCGTTGGCGGCGGAGTCGATGTAGCCGGCGACCTCGGCGGCCTCGCGCATGGCCTGGACGGTCGCCAGGACACCCAGCGTGTTCTGGTTGAGGAAGATCATGCCGACGTCGAGGGTCTTGTCGACCTCGCCGCTGTTCATGGAGGCGAGCAGGCGTGCGAGTTCGCTCTCCTGCTGGGTGATGAGCTTGTCGAGCGACTGGATGAGGTCGGCCAGGACGCGGCGGAGGGCCTGGTCGCGCTGCTGCTCGGCGCGGTCGAGCTCGCTGAGCATGGATTCAAGGGCGCGCTCGGCGGCCTGCTGCTGCTCCTGGGCGGCGTCGGTCTGGTTCTGCTGGATCTGCTCCGCCGCCTGCTGCTGCTTCTGGTCGACCTGCTGCTGGCGGGCGCGGTCGGCGGCGTTCTGCATCGCCTGCGCCTGGGCGGCGTCGACCTGCTGCATCTGCTCGGCCCGCTGCTGGAGCTGGTCGATCAGCGCGCCGGCGCGCTGGGCGAGCTCCTGCTGACGCTGGGCGATCCGCTCAAGGTCGTCGCGCTGCTGCTGGGTAAGGTTCTCGGGCTGCTGGCCGCGGGAAGCGGGGTCGACCCCGGCGGTCTGGGCGGTGAGGGCCTTCTGCTCGGCGAGAAGCTTCTCGATGCCGCGTTTGACGGCCCAGGTGTCTTGGCCCCGGTCGAGCATGTTGGCGAGCTGAGAAAGGTCCTCCTGCACAGCCTTCTGTGCCTGCTCGAGCGACTGCTGGTCCTGCTCACGGCTCTCGGACGGGGCGTTGCCGGAGAGTCGGTCCAGCGCGCTTGTCGCCTGGTCGGACTTGTCGGCGGCGCTCTGGATCAGCTCCGCGGCGTCCGCCAGCAGGTTCTCGACCGAGTCGTCGCTCAAACGGTTGCGCTGGGCGCGGTTTGACAGGCGGTTGACCGCCTCGGCCAGCGGGCCCAGACGGTCGGTGATGGCGTCCTGGCGCTGGCCCTGCTCGCCCGCCTTCTGCGCATCGGCGCCGGCCTCGGCCCGCTGCTGGCCGAGACGGTCCTGGTCGAGCTCGAGGCGCTTGGCGGCTTCCCGCACGCCGGCGAGCTCGCTGCGGAACTGCTCGATCAGGTCGCTCTCGCTGATGACGCGGAGGCGGCGCTTGCTGGAGACGACGGGAGCTCGCTGCGAGCCGGACGACGCGAAGATGTCCAGCACCTGCGTTGTGAGCCACACCTCGTCGCCGGGGCGTACGCCCAGCGTGGGAACGTCGACCTCGCCCGCCGCCCGCAGCACCAGCGACTCTTCGCCCGCGGGCGTGCGCGCGAGCTCGGCCGGCTCTGCGATCGGTTCGGGTGGTGCGCCGGCGGAGTCGGCGGGGGGCTTGGCGACCTGCCACCGGAGCGACACCGACGAAAGCCCAACGTCGTCGCGGCCTTCGCCCGCCGCCTGCACGAGCGCGGTGGGCAGGATCGCCTCGTCCTGCGCGGGCTCGACCACCGCCGCGGCGGGGGGGCTGTCCTCGACCACGTCGAAGCGGTACGCGGAGTCGTCGGTGGCGGTGATGCCGTAGGAGTCGGTCAGGATCACCGGCAGGCGCAGGTTGTCGCGGGCGATGAACGAGATGCGCCACCGCGTTGGTTCGAGGGTGATGGTGCGCTCTTCCACAAGGTCGAAACCGGGAAGGGCGGCGCGGGTCCAGTCGAGCATCGGGCCGTCGGCGGGGATGGGGAGCGGCTTGCTGAGCGTCAGGTCGAGGGTGGTGCGCGAACCGGCGAGGATCGGGCCGATCAGGGCCCGCTCGTCGCGGCCCGGGCCCACGTCGCGTGTGCCGCGGAGGAGGGCGGTGGGGGACTCGGCCTGCGCGGCGAGGGCCGCCCTGGCGTACTCGGGCGGGACGACGCTTACCGAGCCCGCGACGATGGCGGGGGGCTCGACGAGCGTGACGGTGGCCCAGTCGGTCTCATCGTCGGTGGTCTCGAAGTAGTACTCGAGCTCGACGGTGGGCGGGGGCGTTCCGGGCGCATGGGCGGGCACCATCGAGGTGGTGTCCAGCAGCCGCTCGTAGAGCTCGCCGCTGACCGGCGGGGCGCCCCCGAGCGGCTCGTAGGTGACGGCGCGGTTCTGGCTGGTGAGCAGGGCCCGCTGGGTCACGCCGGCGCGCCCGTTGGTGATGACGCGGTAGGTGACAGCGACCTTGGGGTTGCCGGCCGAGCTCCCCGTGCGAGAGAGCACCGCGCGGAGGGGCAGGGCGGACCCCGCGGGGTGGGCCACGATGGGGTTGGCGTCGACAACGCCCGTCCGCTTGGGCCACGCGGCGCTGGACCAAGGGGTCAGCACGCGGGCCGTGCCGATGCGGGCCAGTGCGGGGACCGTGAGCACGAGCGCCGCCGTGGGGATAGCCACCGCGAGCAGCGCTGTCAGCGCCTGCCCGAGGCGCCGTTTGGACAGCAGGGTGGAGGTGGGGATGGTGAAGCGGCGGCGGGCCTCTTCGGCGCTCATGATCCGCAGTTCGGCCGCGAGCACCGAGTCGGGCGTGCCGCTGGAGAGTTCGAGGGCGGAGGCGAGCACGCCCTTGAGCCCGGCCTTCCGGCCCTCCTCGGACTGTTCGACACGCAGGGCGACCTGCGTGAGGGGAGGGTTGAAGAACAGGGCGGGGATGACGTGCTTGCGGAGCAGGTAGACCAGGGCCGCCACCGAGCCGGTCCAGAGGATCAGCCGGACGGCCATGGGCATGCGGAGGAAGTAGTCGATGACCGCGGCGAGGATGACGTACGCGGCGAAGGCGGCGGTCAGGAGGCCGACGCGCTGAAGGATGAGCTGGGCGCGTGCCGTGGCGCGGAGGCGGCTGAGCACCGCGACCATCCCCGAGGGGGTCTCCGGGCTGGCTGGCTGGTTGCCGGTCATGTCGTCTTCCTTGATCGCGGGCACCAGTGTCCTTCTCTCTCAGTATCGACCAGACTACCCGGGCGTCGCTGGGCGGGGCAGGGGGTTCTTGGGGCAGGACCTCGGAGTCATGGAATTCCCGGACCTGCGGCGGATTGCCGCACCTGTCTATCTACGCCCCGGGCGGGTGGGCAGGTGCGGCGGGTGTGACGAGCCGGTGACAACTTGGACAATCTGGCCCCCGATCCTGACGGTGGCGTCGCGGGCGTCATGAGAGCTTGATCAGACGCCTGCCCACCCACTCAAAGATGAGCAGGAGGATCAGGACCGTCCAGACGATCGGCTTATCCCACAGGGTTTCGACATCGGGGGTGCCCAGCAGATGCAGCTCCCGGTTCGGAAGCAGGTTGGGAAGCTCGGAAAGCTGGGCGGCCTGGAGTACCCGCCCGCCGGTGGCCTGGGAGAGCGTGGCGAGCGCGGCGTGGTCGGCCTGGGGCACACGCAGTTCGTCATCCGGGAGAACCACCTCAAGCCGGGCGGACAGGTCCAGGCCCGAGAGGAGCTGGTCAGCGGGCTGCACGAGGTACGTCCCCGGCTCGGTGGGGACCCAGGTTGCCGTGAAGAGGTCGGATGGACCGGCATCGTCGGGCCGGGGCTGGGGTTTGAGGGTGAGCTCGGCCGCTCCCTGGGTGCGGGGTGCGACGCCCGGCTGCGCCTGGGGCGTGAGGCGGACCTTGAGCGACTCGGGCCGCTTGTCGACGAAGGTCTGGTCGAGCAGGCGGACGCTGACCTGCACCTGCTGGTTGACCTGGGCGCGCTCAGGGGAGGTCTCGATGAGGGCGGGCTTGCCAGATCGGCCCAGGCTGCCGCGGGCGAGCAGGCGGACAACGGGGATCCAGAAACGCTCGGTGAGAACCTCGCCGCGGGCGTAGCGGTAACGCCAGGTCTCGTCGGTGGCGACATAGACGACGCGCCCGGCGCCGTAGCGCATGGTCATCGCGAGCGGGGAGGGCGAGACGCTCGAGCCGCCGGTGGTGGTGGTTGGTGAGGCGAGGGCCAGGACTTCGGTCGTGGGCTTGAGCGCGGCGGGCTCGATGCGCTGGGCCCAGCGGAAGGTGTTCCAGCCAAGGTCGGTGGAGGAAAGGAAGTCGGGCCAGGGCTCGCGGGGCGACTCGCCGAGTTGGAGGACGCCGTAGCGCGACGCCGCGGGGCCGGGCTGGAGCACGACGGGGTCGAGCCATGTCTGCGTGCCGGCGCCCTCGGACGCGGTGAGGGAGAAGGGCACGAGGTCGGCGAGCGGGGTTCCGCGCCAGGCGTTGGGGGTGGACGCCGAGCCGCCCATCCAGACCAGGCCGGCGCCGCGTTCGCTGACGAGCGTGCGGATCTGCTGGAGCTGCTCATCGCTGAAGAGGCTGGGGCGCAGGTCGCCCATGATGATGACGTCGAACTGGTTCCAGCCGTCCTGGGTTCGCGGCAGGGCGTCGAGGGTGTCGGTGCCTTCCTGGATGTAGCGGCGGTCGGCGGCGAGGAGCAGGGTGGAGGAGCGGATGGACTGCTCGCGGAGGAGCAGATTCTTGAGGTAGCGGTATTCCCAGCGGGGGTAGCCGTCGAAGTAGACGACGCGGATGGGGCGGTCCACGAGTTCGACCCGGACGGGCAGGCGGTTGTTTTCCTGGGTGAGGTCGGGCGTATCGAGCACCAGACGGACGGACCAGGACGCTTCGCCGGCCTCTTCGGGGCGGGCGGTGAGCGTGACGCGCTGGGGCTGGCTGATGGCGCGGTCCAGCGGGAGCTCGTCGAGCACCGTGTCGGTCGCGTTGTCCACGAGCTGAACGGTGCCGCTCACGGGGTTGTCGGGGTTGCCGCCCAGACGCTCAACATCGACACTGACGGGCACGTAGTCGCCGATGAACGCGGCGGTGGGGGCGTCGAGCCGCGCCAGGGCCATGTCCGTCAGCGGGTCGGCGCTGCCCAGGGGCACGCTGAAGACCGGGATCTGGCGCGCCTCGAGCTGCTTGAGGGCGGCGCGGCCGACCGAGTCGCTCGAGCGGCCGTCGGACAGCACCACCACGCCCGCGACAGGCCGGGCGGCGACGCGGCGGAGGGTCTGCTCGAGGGAGTGGCCGAGCATCGTGCGGCGGCCCGCGGGCTGGCCGAGGTCGATGCCGGTGACCGAGCCGTCGGGCTCGGCGATGGTGCGGAGGTCGAAAGCGCCCGAGTCAAAGCCCAGGAAGAGCACGTTGCGCTGCTGGGCGAGCTGGGCAAACGTGGGCCAGCCCTGCCGGACCGCCGCGGCGAGCTGCTGCTCGCGCGTGGACCGCTCGGGCCCGTCGGCGACGGTCAGCGAGGCGGAGCGGTCGGCCATGACGATGACCCAGTCCTGCTCGACCTGGTCGTTCTGCTTGACCAGTTCCGGCCCCGCGATCAGCACGGCCACGATGAGGAGCAGCAGGGTGCGCACCAGCGCGAGGGCGGCGCGGACGCCGGTCTTGCCGATGAGATTCCAGTAGCTCCACGCCGCGAGAAGGAAGCAGAACAGCGCGATGAACGCCCACGCCCACAGGGGCAGCGGGTGGGCCCAGCGCAGGTCCACGCCCTCCGCGCCGGCGGAGACGCTCTTGAGCTGGAAGATGCGGTCGAGGAAGCTGCTCATGCGGCGGCGGCCTCCTCCGCGGCGAGCGCGGACGCACGGGCCTTGAGCAGGCCGCTCTCGGCCTGCGCGTGGCTGAACCAGCGGGCGATCAGGGTTTCAACGACGGCGACCGCGAGGGCCGCGATGAGCAGCGGGAAGCTGATGGGGGGGATTTTGGAATCGCGCGAGAGCGCCCCCGCCGTGGAGGCGGGCGCACCGCCGGGGGTGAGGGGGTCGGCGCCGGGCTCAAGCCAGGTGAGTTCGCCCGCAACGGGCGTGAACCAGCGGGCGAGTTCCTCGCGGGAGCGGAGGTCGGTCAGGCCGCCCGCGGTGTCGGCGTTGAAGGCGAGCACGCCCGCGGTGACGCCGCTGCTGCTCCGCGCGGCGAAGAGGCCGCGCGAGCGGATTGGTTGCGAGAGGCGGCCCGCGGCGTCGATCGCCACGGCCGGGCCGGGCTCGGACGAGCCGTCCGGGATGGGCGCGAGCTCGACAGCGCCGGGGACCAGCGTCGGGGCCCCGCCGGCAACGGCGGTGCGCGGGCCCGCCGAGCGGCCGACGCCCTGGCGGACGAGCTCCTGGATGAGCGGGACCATGAGCGGCTTGGTTGGCAGGTCGGTCCAGGCCAGGTCGGGCGCGGCGGTGAAGAAGGCGATGATGCCGCGGGAGGCACGCGCGGACTTGTCCGCGCTGCCGGGCTGGGCGGTCACGAGCAGGGGCGAGCCGTCGGCCAGGGTCAGGAGGGGCTCGAAGCTGCCGGGCGGGCCCGAGAGGGGCAGAGTCTGGATGACGTGAACATGCTTGAGGAGTTCGGGCAGCTCGCCGGAGAGCTGCTCGAGCAGGTCGGGCCCCGAGGGGATCGGGCGTTCGGGGAAGAGGGTCGCTGAAGGTGAGAACTGACGCGGCTCGCGCGCGATGGTCCATTCCAGGCCCAGGCCGCTGGTCATGGCGTCGGTCCACGTGTGGGTCTGCGGGTCCCGGGGCGGGGCGATGACGACCAGGGCTCCGAGGTCCGCGGCGGCGCGGACGAGCCTCCATCCGGGTGGATCGACGAGGTCGGGGCGGGGGATAAGCACCGCGTCGTAATCCGCGAGCAGGCCGGCGGGGCTGCGGCTGCCGGGCATCGGCGCGAACGCGCGGGCCGGGTCGATCGCGGATACGCGGACCTCTCCGGACTGGCGGCGGCGCATGGGGTCGGCGTCGGGGGCGAGCGAGAGGGCGAGCCAGTCGCCGGGCGTGAACGTGTCGATGGTGCCCTTGCCGCCGATAGCGCCGGGGACCAGCAGCGCGACCTCGAGCCGCTCGCGGGTGTCGATGGGGCGGCGGAAGGTGTTGTCGGCGGCGATGGCGTCGTCATCAATGGAGGCGACGAGCACGACGGGGGCCCGCGAGCCCTGCGCGGGGACGGGGACCTCCGCCGTGAGGTAGGCCGTGACGGCGTCCTGGCCCGGCGACCAGTTGACGGTGGTCTGGGCGCGTTGACCGCGCCCGACGGGCGGGCCCGAGGGCGAGACCGCGAGTCCCTCCACCGAGACGGTGGTCACGGCGCCGGACGCGACGCCGGGCCCGCTGCGGCGGAGGTAGACGCGGACTTGTGTGCTGGCGGAGGGTGACGCGCCGGCGTCGGGCGTGGCGATCAGGACGCTGTTGGCGGGCTCCACGCCGGTGATGGAGACGTTGTCCAGCGGGACCGAGGCGGGCGCCTGGGCGAGCAGGTAGGTCTGGCCTTCGCTCTGCGCCAGCGCGGGGAGCGTGGATTCGGCCTCGGCGGAGCCCGCGCGGAGGTCGCTGAAGACCCCGACCCAGAGCGACTCGCCGCCCTTGAGCGGCGTGCGGCGGAGCTCATCGCGCACGCGGGTGAGCGCGCCGTTGAGGTCGGTTCGGCTGTCGTTGGGCTGGAGGGTCCGGATCAGCTCCGAGGCCGCGGACAGGTCGCCGCTGGGCGGCACCACGAGGGGCTCGGAGGGCGCGGCCAGCGCGACGATGCCCACGCGGTCGCCCTGGGATTGATCGAGCTGCGCGAGCAGTTCGAGCGCAGCGGCCTTGCTGCGGTCGAAGGCGGACCGGCTTTCTCCCGGCTCGACCGCGCCGGAGGCGAGGCCGTTGTCGATGAGCAGGTACAGCGTGCGCGGCCCCTGGGAGAGGGCCCCGATCGCGCCCAGCACCGGCTTACCCAGCGCCATCGCGAGCAGCGCCACCAGCAGGCAGCGGCTGGCCAGCAGCAGGATCTGCTCGAGGTTCATGCGGCGGCGCTGGCGGCGGTACGCCTCGATCAGGAACTTCATCGCGGCCCACGGCACGGGCCGACGGCGGCGGCGCATGAGGATGTGGATGATGATGGGGATGGCGATGCACGCCAGCCCGACCGCCGCGATGGTGGGGTTGAGGAAAGTCATCAGGCGTACTTGCTGCGCTTGATCATGGCGTTGCGGCGGGCGACAAAGCTGGCCAGCGGCGGGCCGAGCCAGTCGTGGGTGCTGAGTTTCTGGTAGTCGAAGCCCATGCCGCGGACCAGCCGCTGCACGGCGTCGGTGTGCTCGTTGAAGACCTCGAGGTAGGCTTTGCGGAGGGCGCGGGGGTCGACGCGCAGGGTGGGTTCGCCCTCGAGGCCCTCGAAGGGGGCGGCGTCGGTGAAGCCGAACTCCTCCTCGGCGCGGTCGAGGACCTGGAAGACGAGCAGGTCGTGGCCGGCGTGCTTGAGCTGCGCGAAGGCGGCGCGGATGTCGGCGATATCGATGAACAGGTCGCTGATGAGGGCGATGAGGCAGCGGTTGGTGAGCTTGCCCAGGACCTGATCAACGACGCGGCCGAAGTTGGTGCCGCGGGACTGGTTGTCCTTGTTGAGGGGGTGGGTGGAGAGCGCGCCGACGACCTGCCTCCACGTGCCCTGGCTGCTGGAACGGCGGACCATGGCGCGGATCTCATCGGCGAAAACAACCAGGCCGGCGCGGTCCCCCTGGCGGAGGGTGATGTAGGAGAGCGCGGCGGCCAGGGCGGTGGCGTGGTCGAACTTGGTCCAGTTGGCCCGGCCGTCGGCGCTCTTCTTTCTCCCGGCGCCCGAGGCCTCCTCGAAGCTGCGGCTGCCGTAGTTCATGGAGCCGGAGGAATCTACGAGGACCACCAGGTCGAGGGTGGTCTCCTGCTGGTGCTGCTTGAGGTGCAGCTTGTCTGTGCGGCCGTAGACCTTCCAGTCCAGGTGCCGAAGGTCGTCGCCGGCGACGTAGGGCCGGTGCTGCGCGAACTCGACGGAAAGACCTTGGAAGGGGGATCGGTGTACGCCGCTGCTGAACCCCTCGACGATCATCTTGGCGCGAAGCTCGAAGCTGGCCAGGCGCGCGAGCGTCTGCGGGTGCAGGTACAGCGAGGCGTCACCCTCGGGAGGGGTGGTGCGCGGCGCGGCGGGCGGGGGGGTGGTGGGGGTGTCGGCCATGGAGGTCCGAGGATGGTATAGGGATCAGGGCTGGACGATGTTCGGGCGCGCCGGATATGAGTCGCCCAACCCACCCGGGGCTGGTGGGGGAATGGGCGGACCCCCGGGCCCCCGGCGTGCGAAAGGGGATTCGGCAGAAGTTCGCGGGTTTGGTACTCTGGACGCCCCCCACAGCGGTATACATGGGGACTCCGGGCGGGAGCCCGGGTGGCACTACACTGGTCCGCTTTGGCGGTCAGGGGCCGGGGTCGGTCCCGTTGAGGAAGTTCGACGAGTCATGCACATGCAACACCTGACGATGGCGATGGGGGCGAGCCCGACTCTTGCGGCCGAGGGGTTCATCCTCATGTCGCTCTGGAAGCCCCTGCTGATCCTGCTTCCCTTCGTGCCCTGGGGTCACGTGGTCTCGCGGGTGCTCGACAAGCACGCCGCGCGGTTCTTCCTGAACCGAGACGCGTGGAACATGGTGCATCTGGTGGCGGGGCTGGTTGCGCTGATGGCGGTGCTCATGCCGTACACCAAGAGCGAGGCCTCGTTCTGGATCGGCTGGGGGATCATGATCGTGATCCTCGTGACCGACGTCGTGGTCTTCGCGCTGGTGGCGAACAAGGACGAGCGCGTGCCCGAGGAGCACCACCTGCGGCTGGACTTCTCCAGCCTGCAGGAGAAGCGGGAGGCCAAGGCCGCGGCGAAGCTGCAGGGCAAGGTCGAGCTCGTGCTCAAGGGGCCGGACAAAGTGGCGGTGGCCGCGCCCAACGTGGACACGCCGGAGTTCGGGGTGCGGGTCGCGTCCGAGGGCGTCTACATCAAGGCTTCGTCGGTCCGGGCGAACCAGATCGACATCGGCCCCACGGCCAAGGAGGGTGTCTACGCCGTCTCCAACCTGGTGGATGGCGTGCGGACCCCGCCGGAGCCGCTGCCCGCGGCGGAGGCCGTCAAGATCATCGACTTCTGGAAGGGCGTCGCCAAGCTGGACGTGGCGGACCGCCGCAAGAAGCAGGTGGCGGACCTCGCCGTGGAGCGGGGCGACAGCCGCAAGAAGGTGCGGCTGACGACGATCGGCGGTCAGGGCGGCCCGCGCATGACGCTTCTGATGGAGCCCGAGGCGCAGGTGCGCCGCAAGCCGGCGGACCTGGGCCTGCTCGAGCCCCAGATGGCCGAGCTGAAGAAGATCATCGATGACTCCCACGGCGTGGTGCTGCTGGGCGCCCCGCTCGACGGCGGCCGCACGACCACGATGTACACGATCGTCAAGATGCACGACGCGTACACCAAGAACGTGCAGACCATCGAGATCGACGTGCAGGATGCGCTGGAGGGCGTGCGGCAGAACAAGTTCGACCCTCAGGCCGACGGGGCCGAGTTCTCGACCCTGACGCGGACGATCATGCGTCGCGACCCGGACGTGGTCGCGCTCGCCGAGCTGCCCGACGCGGCGACGGCGAAGGAGATTGCCCGCATCGACCAGGAGCGCACGCGGACGTACGTCTCCCTCAAGGCCGACAACGCGATGCAGGCCCTCCAGACGTGGATGAAGGCGGTGGGGGACCTGGACTCGGCGAGCAAGTGCCTGCGGGGGGCGGTGGGGCAGAAGCTGCTCCGCAAGCTGTGCATGAACTGCCGCGTGGCCTACCAGCCCTCGCCGGAGATGGTGAAGAAGCTGGGGCTCCCGCCGGACAAGGTCAAGCAGCTGTTCAAGAAGGGCGGCCAGGTCCTGATCAAGAACAAGCCGGAGGTCTGCCCGGTATGCGGGGGCGGCGGCTACCTGGGCCAGGACGGCGTGTTCGAGGTGTTCCCCATCGGGGAGGCGGCGCGGGCCATGCTCAAGGCCGGCGACTGGAACGCGCTGAAGGTCGAGTTCCGCAAGCATGGGTACCCGACCATCCAGCAGTCGGCCTTGCGCAAGGCGATCGACGGCGTGACCAGCGTGGAAGAGGTGCTGCGGATTACCGGCGAGGGGGCCGCCCCTGGCCAGGCCGCGGCGGCGCCGGCGGCGGCCAAGCCCCCCGCACCGCCCGCACCCGCGGGCAAGGCGTGAGGGTAGAACCGGTGTCGGGTTCGGGAGTCTGAAGGTTCGTTGCACGCCGCGGGGGCGTGCGTCTCGGAGAAGCGGTCATGACGTTCAATGCAATCATCCTGGCGCTCTTGCTGCTGGTGGCGTACATGTGGGTGATCCGCGGGTTCTTTTCCGCCCTGATCCACCTGGTGTGTACGGTGATCGCCGGGGCGATCGCCTTCGGGGTGTGGGAGCCGCTGGCGTACTGGCTGCTCGAGAGCGCGCCCACGACCGGGCTGACCTCGCACCTGACGGGGATGGCGTGGGGCATCGCCCTGATCGTGCCCTTCGCGCTGTCGCTGGCGGTGCTCCGGCTGGGCGTGGACCAACTGCTGCCGGCCAACGTGGTGCTCTCGCAGAAGTTCAACTACGTCGGCGGGGCGGTGTGCGGGATCATGGCGGCGGTGCTCACGGCGGGGATCGCCTCGACGGGCCTGTCCTACTTCCGCACGGGTTCGAGCGTGGGCGGGGTGAAGTATGTGGGCCAGGGCAACCTCCAGCGGGCCAACCCGCTGTGGGTGCCGGTGGACAAGGTGACGGCCCGTTTCTACGGCATGCTGTCCGAGAGCGCGTTCCGCACGGGCGAGCCCCTGGCCAAGTGGCACCCCGATGTGCATGAAGAGGGCGGGGCGCTCCAGCTCACGGCGTTCGAGGGCAAGGGCCGCAACACCACCCGCCCGACCGACTATGAGGTCATGGCGAGGTTCCAGATCGGCGAGCCGGGCCGGGCCCGGCTGAGCAGCCTGCTGACGGACCAGTGGAACGCCGGCGTGGTGCAGAAGATCAAGGATCTGGACGGCAGCGACTTCCCGGAGAACACGCACCTCGAGATGTTCGTGGTCAACTTTAAGTCCGGCGCGAAGGAGAAGGACGGCAAGGTCGCGGTCGGTTCGGCGCAGGTGCGGCTGCTGCTCCAGAACGAGAACGGGGAACGCAAGACGGTTCACCCCATCGCGGTGTCGTCGCAGGCCAGCTCTGAACGGCTCGCGTACGGCCGCTGGCGGTACGACGCCCCGGAGGCGTTCATCGGCTCCGTCGGCGGCGGCTCGGAGGCCCTGTTCGCGTTCGAGTTCCCCTGCCCGCCCGGGTATGAGCCCATCGCCCTCTATATCAAGGGCGCCCGGCACGTCGTGGAGGATGCCAAGACCGCCAAGCCCAAGGCCGTGCTGCGTTCCGCGGCGGAGCGCGACGCACTGATCAACTCCGCGTTCGCGGCGGCGGGCGGCACCGGGGCCCGGGTGACGGACCTGGACCTGAGCGACGCGACCAAGGCCGCGCTGCCCGCGGTGGACAACGCGCGCGACTTCCCGCCCGAGGGCATGCGTGTGCAGGAAACGCTCCAGCACACCATCCAGAAGGGCACGCACGACACCCTGGAACTGGACGAAGAAAACAATAAGAACCTCATCATCAGCGGGCACGTGACGCTGGACCCCAAGGCCGTCGCCAACACCCGCGGCATCGAGAAGTCGCTGGTGATCAACCGGCTCCAGGTGGCGCCCGACCAGAACATCGTCCAGGTGGACGTCGACGACGGCACGCAGTGGAGCGTGCTGCACCGCGTGTTCGCCAACCAGGAGGGCGACGAGCCGCCCACCCTGTACGACACCGACGGCGTGCCGTACGTGCCGGTGGGCTACGTCTACCAGGACGAGACCAAGTTCGTCCTGCGGTACACCCCCGGCAACCCTATCAGCAAGATGAGCGACCTGCCCCGCCTGAGCACGACCCGCAGCCAGCGGATGACGCTGATCTACCGCGTGAGCAAGGGCGTCCGGCTGGCGCACTACGGGTGCGGCAAGAAGATCATCAAGTCGCTCGACCCGCCCTTCCTGCTGCAGGCCCAGCAGGGCCGGTGAGGCGGGCCGGAAAGGAACGCACGGGGAGGGGAACCTTCACGTGCCCTTGACCGGATAGTGGTGCCGATTTGGGTGCAGGCTGAATACGGTTCCGCCCCCCTTTGAGGGGCGTCCCGAGTATCGGTTCGTGCTTGGTTTGGCCCCCAACCCCCTCGCGGGGCAGCGGCCGGGAGGTTATCTTGTCTACGCAAGCGGCGGTCGTGAATGGTCAGCAGGAATCTTCCCAGCACGGCGCGCGGGACGGGAGCAGAGGCGTGAGCGTTGAAGCCGAACCGGTGACTTCCTCGGCCCACACGGGCCACATCGTGATGTCTCGCAAGCAGAAGAACGACCCCCACGCGACGCGCTGGGGCAAGTTCCTGCAGGCGGCGATCAAGTTCGAGGCCAGCGACCTCATCATCAAGAGCGACCAGCAGCCCAAGGTGCGCCTCCGCGGCGCCCTCAAGCCGCTGGAGACCGGCGCGGTGAGCGAGGAAGAGTTCTGGCAGATTGCCGACGCGATCCTCTCCCCCGAGCAGCAGGAAGACCTGCACAAGTTCGGCTCGGTCGACTTCGCGTACGACTACGACGCCAACAACCGCTTCCGCGTGAACCTGTTCCAGGCCCGCGGCAAGCTGTCGGTCGCGTGCCGCCTCATCACCAGCAAGATCCGCAAGTTCGAGGAGCTGTACCTCCCGGCGACGATGTCGGAGATCGCCATGCAGCCCAACGGCATCGTGCTGCTCAGCGGCGTGACCGGGTCGGGCAAGTCGACGACGATCGCGGCGATGCTCGACTACGTGAACGAGCGCAAGCCCGTCCACATCGTGACCATCGAGGACCCGATCGAGTACATCTTCGTGGACAAGAAGGCCACGATCAATCAGCGAGAGATCGGCATCGACTGCCTCGACTTCAAGATCGCCCTCCGCGCCCTCGTGCGTGAGAACCCTGACATCGTGCTGGTCGGCGAAATGCGAGATAACGAGACGTTCCACGCCGCGCTGCACGCCGCGGAAACGGGCCACCTGGTGTACGGGACCATCCACGCCTCCAGCTCGACGCAGACGTTCAGCCGTATTTACGGCCTGTTCGAGCAGGAGGAAGTGGAGCAGGTGCGCAAGATCCTGGCGTACCAGATGCGGGCGTTCGTGTACCAGAAGCTGCTGCCCACGCTGCACAAGGACATCGCCCGCATCCCGGGGCTGGAGATCCTGATCAACAACGCCGTGGTCCGCAAGCACATCCTGGAGAGCCGCGAGGGCGAGCTGCGCGAGTACCTCAAGAGCGTGGAGGCGCGCCAGGTGGGCATGCAGGACTTCAACTGGCACCTGGTGAAGCTGGTGGAGGACGAGTACGTGGCCCTCAAGGTCGCGGAAGACGCGTCGCCCAACATCGACGAGTTCCGCATGATGCTCAAGAAGCTGGGCGGCATCTGAGAAGGGCGAGCCGCAAGGACGCCGAAACACAGAGAAGATTCAAGGCCCGGATCGTTGATCCGGGCCTTTTTTCTGTCCTGCGGGTGTCTCAGTGACTCTGTGGTTAGGATTCGGCATGAGCGCTCGCGAGCAGGTGCTCGGGACATTGCGGGAGCTGCTGCCGGGCCTCCGGGAGGAGCTGGGCGTGCGCGAGCTGTACCTCTTCGGCTCGGTCGCCCGCGGCGAGGACACCCCTCACAGCGACATCAACGTGCTGGTCGAGGTCGGCCCCGAGGCGACGCTCTTCACGCTGGCCCGCATCAAGCACCGGCTGCAGGCCGCCCTGCTGCGCCCCGTGGACCTGGGCACGTGCGAGGGGCTCAGCCGCGCGGCGCGGGAGCGGGTGCTGAAGGAGCGTGTGCGTGTGGCCTAAACGCGGCAGGCGCGGGCGGAGCGGCGGGCGCGGGCAGCGCGAGCGCGAGCAGCAGCGGCGGCACTGGGCCGACCGGGTTCGGGACATCGTCCTGGCCTGCCAGGAGTGCATCGCGTTCACCGCGGGGATGACGCTCGCGGAGTACGCCGCGGACCTCAAGACCCAGAAGGCGGTGCTGATGAACCTGGTGATCATCGGCGAGGCGGCCAAGTTCACGCCCGGCCGGGTCGTGCGGCAGCACCCCAGCATCGGCTGGGAGGACCTCCGCGAGCTGCGGAACTTCGTGGTGCACGTGTACTTCCGGGTCGAGCCGCGCCTGGTGTGGGAGACGGTGCATCGGGAGCTGCCGGCGGTGGCGAGGCGGCTGGAGAAGGTGCTCGCGGAGCGGGAGTGAACGTATATCGGGGTATGAGCCGGCGGGATGAGGTCATGGCGAAACTCAGGGGCGAACTCCCGCTGCTGCGGGAGAAGTTCGGAGTCTTATCGCTCATGATTTTCGGGTCGATGGCGCGGGGAGAGGACGATTCAGGAAGTGATGTGGACCTCCTCGTTGAGTTCGGGGAAGGCGCGAGGGCTCACCGCCACCCGTCCAGTTCTACCGCCGAGCAGCCCAACTCCCGTTCAAAACCGAACCGACTTGAGACGCGGCACCAAACGCCCGATATCTTCTGTCTATGTCACTCTCCACCACGTGCCCCAATGTTCGGCGGATCGGCGTGCTCACCGGCGGGGGCGACTGCCCCGGTCTTAACGCGGTCATCCGGGCGGTGGCCCGGGACGCCCTCAACTGCGGCCTGGAGGTCGTGGGGATCGAGGACGGGTTCCTGGGGCTGATCGAGAACCGCGTTCGCCCGCTCACCGACACCGACCTGTCGGGCATCCTCAACATGGGCGGGACGATCCTGGGGAGCAACAACAAAAGCAACCCCGAGCGGCACGCCGTGGGGACCAACCCGGACGGCTCGCCGCGGTACGAGAACGTGATGGACCGGTGCCTGGCGACCCTGACCGAGCATAAGGTGCAGGCGCTGGTGGTGATCGGCGGGGACGGGACCATGACCGGCGCGGCGAAGTTCGCCAAGCGCGGCGTGCCGGTGGTGGGCGTGCCCAAGACCATCGACAACGACATCGAGGGGACCGAGATCACCTTCGGCTTCGCCACGGCCGTGACGACCGCGACGTTGGCCCTTGACCAGGTCCGCACCACCGCCGACAGCCACCACCGCGCGATGGTGGTCGAAGTGATGGGCCGCAACGCGGGGTGGATCGCCCTGCACGCGGGTGTGGCGTCGGGCTCGGACGTGATCCTGCTTCCGGAGATCCCCTTCTCGCTGGACGCGGTGTTCGAGCGGGTCAAGCAGCGTCGCTCGATGGGGAAGCGCTCAAGCCTGCTGTGTGTGTCGGAGGGGGCGCGGCTCGTGGACGGCCGGCAGATTGTCGCCCGCGTCGTGGAAACCAGCCCCGACCCGATCCGGCTGGGGGGCATCGGCAAGTACCTGTCCGACCAGATCGAGGACGTGACGGGGGTCGAGAGCCGGTACGTGGTGCTGGGGCACACGCAGCGGGGCGGCACGCCCGTCGCCGCGGACCGGGTGCTGAGCACGCTGCTGGGCAGCCACGCGATGACGCTGCTGCGCGAGGGGAAAGCCGGGCGGATGGTGGCGGTGCAGAACGGGCAGTTGACGGACATCGACATGGAGGAGCCCGCGGGCAAGCAGCGGCTGGTGAAGCCGATGAACGACCCGCTGGTCGCGGCGGCCCGGTCGGTGGGCGCGAGCTTCGGCGACGGGCAGTGAGGGCCTAAACTCAGCCAGCCGGGCGGGTAGCTCAACGGCTAGAGCATTCGCCTTACACGCGAAGGGTTCGGGGTTCGAATCCCCGCCTGCCCACTTCAATCCGTGACCGACCCCCACACCGTGACCGCGCGCCCGACCACGCCCGACCTGCCGATCCTCGAGAGGCGCGCGGATATCGAGGCCGCCGTCCATCAGCATGAGGTCGTGGTGCTGTGCGGAGAGACCGGTTCTGGAAAGACTACCCAGCTCCCGCAAATCTGCCTGGAGATGGGGCTCGCCAAGTCCGGAGTCATTGGGCACACGCAGCCCCGCCGCCTCGCGGCACGCGCCGTCGCGGCCCGCATCGCCGAGGAACACGGCGAATCGCTGGGTTGCACGGTCGGCGTCAAGGTTCGCTTCAGCGACCAGACCAGCGCCCGCACCCGCATCAAAGTGATGACCGACGGCATGCTCCTCGCCGAGCTCGCTGGCGACCGCGACCTGAAGGCCTACTCGGTCATCATCATCGATGAGGCGCACGAGCGGTCCCTGAACATCGACTTCCTGTTGGGTTACCTCAAGACCCTCCTGCCGCGTCGTCAGGACCTCAAGGTGATCGTGACCTCGGCGACGATCGACCCGGGACGGTTCAGTGCGTTCTTCAGCGGGGCACCGGTGATTGAGGTCTCGGGACGGATGTACCCCGTGGAGGTTCGCTACCGGCCAACGGGCGTGGACGCGGACAGCCCCGACCGGCTCAACTTCGAGGCCATCGCAGACAGTGTCGAGGACCTGTGCGCCAGCGCGGGGGGCGGGGATGTGCTGGTGTTCCTGCCCGGCGAGCGCGAGATCAGGCTGGCGGGCGACGCCGTCACACGCCGGGGAATCGACGCCGCGGTGCTGCCGCTGTACTCGCGCCTGACGGACCAGCAGCAGGACCAGGTCTTCCACCCCGCGCGGGGCGG
>JAEYTB010000111.1 GCA_023434205.1 Planctomycetota bacterium
CCTCGTACAACGCTACCGCCGCGAACGGGGCGATCAGGCCGCGGAGGCCGTTGAGCGTCACGTGCGTCGCCATGTAGTGGCTGGTCTCGGCGGGGGGCGCGAAGTCGACGTGGCCGAGGTGCCAGGCGAGGTTGCCGCCGGCGAAGGCGACGCCCTGGACGACCGCGCCCGCGAACATCAGGGGCAGCACATGGAAGTATGCGCCGGCAAGGAAGCACATGGACGAGACCACAAAGGTCCAGCTCTGCACGGAGCGGAAGCGGACGACGTGGGCGCGGTCCATGAGGCGGACCCACAGCGGGATCGCGAAGGGGATGACGAGGTTGGTGACGGAGCTGGCGATGAGGATGCTCTGGAAGTAGCCCTGGTTGAAGTGCTCGCGGAGCGTGATGACGAGGACGGGGCCGACCATGATGTTGCCGAAGCCCAGGACGAAGAGGCAGCCCATGAACTGGGCGTAGCGCGGGTCGCGCTTGAGGATGCGCCACATGACGATGGGGCCGTCCCAGAAGCGCATCAGCGTCGAGGCGCGTTCGCGGGCGAGCATGGCCCGCTCGCCGCGGACCTTGAGGCGGGAGTAGGTGAGGACGCCGATGAGCCCCAGGCCGCAGGCGAAGGGGACGATGGTGCGGTAGACGGAGGGGTCGAGGCGGTCGAGGGTGTAGCCGATGGCGGCGCCGCCGAGGGCGATGATGAGCATCTGGACGGTCTGGATCTGGCCGACGATGCGGGAGCGGACGGCGGGGCCGTAGTTGGCGCGCCAGAGGGTGGGGCGGAGGGTGAGGATGCCCGACCAGCAGACGCGGGCGACGATGACGGCGGCGACCAGGCCGTAGAGGCCCACCGGGGTCTGCGGGAGGAAGGCGATGAGCGCGGTGGCGGCGATGACGGCGAGCTGGAGCGCGTTGATGAGGCGGACCTTGGGGCGGCCCTGGCCCAGCGAGCCCCAGAAGAAGGAGAGCAGGTTGGCGAGCTCGCTGGTGGCGCCGAGCACGGCGACGAGGAGGTTGAGCGTCGCGACCGCGATCACGCCGTCGAAGGTCTGCTTGGTGAACACCGCGACGACGTTGCCGTCGATGACCATGAGGGTCATCGCGAAGAAGAAGGTGGTGACAACCTCGAGCCAGTAGGAGCGGCGGCTGTGCAGCGGCTGGGCGTCCGGATGGAAGCTGGTGATGGCCTCGCGTGCGCGGGAGACCGCGGTTGGGAGGTCTTGAGGCAGCAGGGTCGAGCCGGATGAATCGTCACGTAACGCCAAGTTGAGGAAGGATATCGGTCTCTGCGGCATGGTCGGGCCGAAGAACTGCAAGCAGAGAGCCGATGAGAACATGGGAGGAATCACCTCCCACGCTCCCCGGCTTGGGTGCGGTGCAGACGGACGAATCCCCGCGGGGCCGGAGTACGAATAGGTACGGCCTACGCTTGGACCCACGAATGCCCACCAGCACACCCCATCTTCCTGTCACCCCTTCAAACCACACGCCGGGCGACTACGTGCTCGGGACGGGCATGGACGAAGCCGTGCGGCTGGGGCTCCAGCACCGGCTGTGGTCCGCGGCGACGCACGAGCTGTGGGAGAAGGCGGCGGTGCAGCCGGGGCAGACGGTGATCGACATCGGATGCGGGCCCGGGCACGCGACGCTGGACCTTGCGCAGATCGTCGGCCCGACGGGGCGGGTGATCGCGATCGACGAATCGGCGACGTTCCTGAAGCAGCTGCACGACGCGGCGGTGTCGCGCAAGGCGCTGCACATCGAGCGGGTGCTGGGCGACGTGCAGGATATTTCCGAGGTGCTGGCGGGCGAGGAGGGGACGGCGGACGTCGCGTACGCGCGGTGGGTGTTCTGCTTCCTGGAGCGGCCCGAGGGCGTGGTGCAGGGGCTGGCGAAGGTCCTCAAGCCCGGCGGGCGGCTGGCGGTGCAGGACTACTTCAACTATGAGCGGGCGCTGACGCTGGCGCCGCGGCGGGAGGCGTTCTCGCGGGTGATCAGCGCGGTCGCCGCGTCGTGGCGGGCGCGGGGCGGGGATACGGACATCATGGGCCGGCTGCCGGGGATGCTCCAGGCCAACGGGTTCCGGGTGGACCACATCGGCGTGGTGCAGCGGATCGCGCGGCCGGGCAGCAGCCTGTGGCACTGGCCCAACAGCTTCTGGCAGACGTTCGTGCCCAAGCTGGTGGAGGGCGGGTTCATCAGCCGCGAGGACAAGGAAGCTTTTGATGCGGCGTGGGACGAGGCGAGCCACGACCCGGCGAGCTTTATCCAGCTGCCGCCGGTGTACGAGCTGGTGGCGACGCGGCTGTAGAGTTCTTGCTGGACAGCATGGATTCTGGTGCTACAGTAATTCGGCCGGGCGTGGAGAGCCCGCCGGGAGATTGTAACACATGAAGATTTCGGCAGTTGCGCTCGTCGTCGCGTCCTGTGGCTCCGCGGCCCTGGGTGTCATCAACCCCTTCACCGAGGACTTCGGTTCCGGCGCGGCGGGGTGGACCAACTTCAGCAACTCGGCACCGCTCACGGCGGTCGCGTCGGGCGGGCCCGATGGCGGGGCGTACACGGCGGGGTCGTTCAACTTTGTCGGGCAGGCCACCAACGCGACGCCGGTGGTGGTGCGTGGGGAGGGCGGGTTCAGCGGCGGGGCGTTTGTGGGGGACTGGATCAGCGCGGGGGTGGTGTCGATGTCGGTGTGGGTGCGGCACGATGCGCCGGTGCCGCTGACGTACTTCTCGCGGATGGCGCAGACGCCGTTCCCGGGGGCGATCGCGGTGAGCTTTGCGCCGGTGGCGCCCAACACGTGGACGCAGCTGCAGTTCGGGATCAACGCCGCGAACCCGCAGTTCATCAACTTTGAGATGAGCGACTTCGCGACGATCTTCAGCAACATCGGGCGGGTGCAGTTCGGGGTGATGGTGCCGCAGTCGCTGGCGGGCGTGGACCAGGCGTTCACGTTTGAGTACGACAAGGTGTCGATCGTGCCGGCGCCGGCGGGGTTGGGCGTGCTGGGCTTGGCGGGGCTGCTGGGGGTCCGGCGGCGGCGGTGAGCGGGGCGACGATCTTGCTTCAACGGGCGCCTTCGGGCGCCCTTTTTTTGTGGTTGGGGTGAACCCTGGGGCTCAGGTTAGTGTATACAAACTATCAGGAGCCCAACGATGGAACAGGTGAAGGCGGGGCGTGGTCGGCGGCGGTGGAGGCTGGGGATCGCGGCGGTGGTGGCGGGCGGGGCGGTGCTGTTCGCGATGTCACAATGCTCGGTGATGATGCCGGGGGACAGCTATGACGGGCCGCTGCCGGCGGTGACACCAGCGCAGGTGTCGCTGGCGGAGGAGATGCGCGGGCACGTGCAGGTGCTGGCGGGGCGGATCGGGGAGCGGCACGTGTTCAGGCCGCACAGCCTTGCCGCGGCGGAGGACTACATCGCGGCGTCGCTGGCGAGGGCGGGGTACCGGGTGGAGTGGCAGACGTTCCCGGTGAGCGGGGTGCAGTGCAGTAACGTGATCGCGGAGCTGAAGGGGACGACGCTGCCGGAGGAGATCGTGGTGGTGGGCGCGCACTACGACTCGTTCGCGGGGTGCCCGGCGGCCAATGACAACGGGAGCGGGACGGCGGCGACGCTGGCGCTGGCGCGGCACTTTTCGGGCAGGCCGATGGCGCGGACGGTGCGGTTCGTGCTGTTCGTGAACGAGGAGCCGCCGTTCTTCTGGACGGATGAGATGGGGAGCCTGGTGTACGCGCGGTCGTGCAAGGCCAAGGGCGAGAACATCGTGGGGATGCTGAGCCTAGAGACGATGGGGTACTTCACGGATGTGGATGGGAGCCAGAACTACCCGCCGCCGGTGGGGGTGGCGTACCCGAAGAAGGGCAACTTCATCGGGTTCGTGGGGATGGGGGAGGCGGAGGAGTTTGTGAAGCGGTGCGTGGCGGCGTTCCGCGCGAGCGTGGACTTTCCCAGCGAGGGGGCGGCGCTGTCGAGCTTTGTGCCGATGGTGGCGGCGAGCGACCACTGGGCGTTCTGGAAGCAGGGGTACCCGGCGCTGATGGTGACGGACACGGCGCCGTACCGGTACCCGCACTACCACAAGGCGACGGACACGCCGGACAAGCTGGACTATGAGCGGATGGCGCGGGTTGTGACGGGGTTGGTGGGGGTGGTGGAGGAACTGGCGGGTTCGGGGGGCGCTTCGAGCGAAACAGGGGCGCGGTGATCGCGTCTCAGTTTGACGTGCCCGCAACCCACTCACTTCGTTCGGGGTTCGTCTCCAACGGCTTTCGTGCCAAAGCGGAGTTCTCGTGCACGGACCAGAAGTGGTCGAAGCTTGCGGCCATGGAGTAGGGCTGGAGGTACGCGTGCGCGGCGGCGCTCATGCTGGCGCGGAGAGCGGCGTCCGTCGCGAGCTTGATGATGTGCTCGGTCCAGGCGTGCGGGTCGGTGGCGGGGAGGACGAAGCCGGTGCGGTTGTGCTCGACGACTTCCTTGGGGCCGCCCTGGTCGGTGACAAGGACGGGGAGGCCCGCGGCCTGGGCTTCCATGACGACCTGGCCGAGGGTGTCGGTGGTGCTGGGGAAGAGGAAGGCGTCGGCGCTGGCGTAGAGGCGGGAGAGCTCTTCGTTGTAGCGGAAGCCCAGGAAGCGGGCGTTGGCGCCGGTGAGGGCTTCTTCCATCTCGGGGCGGTAGGGCCCGTCGCCGATGATGATGAGCTCGGCGGGGGTGTTCCTGGCGCGGAGCGCGGCGTCGGCGGCTTTCCAGACCCTGGTGAGGAGGGGGAGGTTCTTCTCGATGCTGACGCGGCCGACGTAGAGGAAGCGGAGGGCGTCGGGGGCGCCGCCGTAGCCGGGCCAGATCGAGGTGTCGCGGGCGCTGGGGTGGAACTGGTCGGTCATGATGCCCGGGCGGAGGGGGACGATGCGCTCGGGGGCGATGCCGAGCTTCTCGAGGGATTGTGCGTAGTCCTGGCTGCGGGTGAAGAGGGTGGAGAAGCGGCGGTAGAAGCGGCGCATGGCGGTGCGCGCGAGGGCGGTGAAGAGGTCGTTGTCGAAGAGGCGGTCGATGTAGGCGGGGAAGTCGGTGTGGTAGACGCCCAGGGTGGGGACGCGGAGGGCGCGGGCGGCGAGGCGGCCGACGCAGCCGACGGGGCCGGGGGTGGAGATGTGGATCACGTCGGGGCGGAGCGCGCGGGCCTCGCGGAGCATCTTGAGGAAGGGGGGGAGGGTGAGCTCGAGGTTGGGGTAGCCGGGCATTTTCATTGCCGCGAGGGGCTTGAAGTTGTGGAGGTTGGGGGCTTTGGGGCAGTCGAAGTTGGTGGAGGTGAAGACGTGGAGGTCGCGGTGGGTGGAGAGGGCCTGTGCCGCGGAGTTGCGGATGAAACGGGAGACACCGTTGACGTCGGCGAGGGTGTCGGTGAAGAGGAGGAGGCGCACGGGGCGAAGCGTAGCGGAAAGGCCGTACGCGGAGTTGCGCGGAAGGTCGGAGTTGCGCGGAGGAGGGGAGGGGGCTTGAAGATCGCGAGCAAGGCCGGCCGTCACGCCGCGGAGATAAGGGCCGCCCTCCGGGT
>JAEYTB010000178.1 GCA_023434205.1 Planctomycetota bacterium
CAGCTACCAGAACCGCGCCCGCCGGCTCCTCGCCGCGGCGCTCGAGACACTCACACCCGCCTCCACGCCCATCCACGAGAGGGCCGCATGACCGTACCCCGCTCCGTCCGCATCGACTGCGGCGCCAACCGCGGCATCGTCCTCGACGCCGCCGCGTCGCAGCTCCCCCACTTCGAGCACATCGCCTACGAGGCCAACCCGCGCCTCATCCCCACGCTCATGGCCGTCCGCACCCGCCACCCCACCGTGAACATCACCATCCACCACGCCGCCGTGTGGACCGCCGACGGCGCCATCGACTTCTTCCTCACCGACGACGCGCACGACCCCAACCACGAGGGCTCGACCCTCGCCCGCGGCAAGTCCACCGGCGCCGTCAACTACGCCGCCCCCGTCCGTGTCCCCTGCATCGACCTCGACCGCGTGCTCCGACAGTTCACCCCCGCCGACACCGTCATCCTCAAGATGGACATCGAGGGCGCCGAGTACGACGTGCTGGAGCGGCTGCTCGATTCCGGCGCCATCGACCGCCTCTCCGCCCTGCTCGTCGAGACCCACGCCCACAAGATCAGCACCATCCCACAGCACCGCCACGACCGCCTCATCCAGCGCCTCACCGCCTGGGGCGGGGCCCCGCGCCTGCGCGACACCAAGCACATCGGCTGGGCCAAGGGCAACGTCCCGCTCCCCTGGTCCCACGTCCGCGCCGCCTGAACACAACCATGCCCGCGCCCCTCCTCATCTCCCTCCCCTCCGGCCTCACCCTCGGCGGCGTGCAGGTCTGGGCCGCGCGCCTGCTCAACACTCTCGCCGCCCGCAACCACCCCTGCGGCCTCATCCTCCACCCCCCCGACGGCCCACCCCTCGACCTCCCCCTCCACCCTTCCATCCACCTCTTCCACGCCCCACAACCCCTCTCTTCCGCTGTCGCACCGTCGCACGGTCGCACGGTCGCACGTGCCCCGTACCGCCACGCCGTCCAAACCCTTCACGCCCTCACCAACCTCCCCGTCATCTGCGTCCCCACCCAGCTCGGCGACTCCGCCGGCCTCTTCGCGCAGCTCATCGCCGAAGGGCTGCCCGCCCGCCTCGCCCCCTGGGTCCACTCCGACATTCCTTACGAGCAGCGCATCCTCGACTTCTACCGCCCGGTCATCCGCCACGCCGCGGCCGTGAGCTCCGCCCTCGTGTCCGCCTCCCGCGCCACGCTCCCAGAGGCCAGCATCTGGCAAATCCCCAACGCCGTCCCGGTCTCCCCAGCCCGGCCCCGCCGCCTCACCGCCCGCCCCCAGCTCATCTTCGCCGGCCGCCTCTGCCGCGATATCAAGCGCGTCCTCGCCCTCCCCGCCGCCTCACAAGAGCTCACGCGCCTGGGCGTCCCCCACTCTCTCACCATCATCGGCGACGGCCCCGCCGCCGCCGACCTCGCCCGCGCCTGCGCCGGCCTCGACACCGTCACCATCCTCCCACCCCAACCCCCCGCCGCCCTCGCCGCCCTCTTCGACGACCACGACTTTTTTCTCCTCCCCTCCCGCGTCGAGGGCCTCAGCCTCTCCCTCCTCGAGTCCATGTCCCGCGGCACGGTCCCCTGCACCACGCCCACCTCCGGCGCCGCCGACGCCGTCTCGCCCGACAACGGCCTCATCGTCCATGCCGCGCCCGACACCGATGAGGCCGCCGTGGGCGCCGCCATGGCCCGCGCCATCGCCGCCGCGCTCGACAGGCTCCCGCCCATGAGCCGCGCCGCCATCGACACGATCCACGCCCGCTTCTCCCTCGATCAGCAGGCCAACCACGCCGAGCGCTTCATCGACGCCCTCGCCGCCTCGCCCGCCCTCTCCTGGCCCGCCGCCCGCAACACCTGCTTTACCGCCCCCTCACCCCACGGCAGCGGCGCCACGCCCCCCAACGCCGAGCAGCGCCTCCGCGACCTCCTCCGCTCGCTCCAAGGCCGCCGCCTCATCATCCACGCCACCGGCAACCACACCCGCGAGCTGCTCCACGTGTACGAAGAGCACCGCGCCAGCATCGCCGCGTTCGCCGACGACAACCCCGCCGCCCGCACCACGCGCCTGCTCGACCTCCCCGTCATCGCCCCAGCCGACGCCGCCGCCACCCGCGCGACCGACGTCATCATCAGCTCCTGGATCAACCAGGACCAGATCTGGCAACGCCGCGCGGTCTACGAGCAGCAGGCGCTGACCGTACACCGGCTCTACCAAGCCCCCGTGGCCGCGTAGTTGGGCTACTTCAGCTTCTTCAACGCCCCCACCAACCCCTCGATGTGCCCCTTCTCGTGCGCCGCCGAAATCTGCACCCGCAGCCGCGCGTGCCCCTCGGGCACCACCGGGTACCCGAACCCGATCACAAACACGCCCATCTCCAGCAGCTTCTGGCTCATCGCGATCGCCCGCGCCGTGTCGTGAACGATGATGGGCAGGATCGCCGTGGGTGACTCCAGCACCTCAAACCCTGCGCTCTTGATGCCCGCCCGCGCCGCCGCCACGTTCTCGCGCAGCTTCGCGACCCGCTCCGGCTCCCTCTGCAGAATCTCGATCGCCTTGTCCGCCGAGCACGCCACCGTCACCGGCAGCGCATTGCTGAACAGCGTCGGCCGCCCCCGCTGCACGATCATCTCGATCACCCGGCGCGGCCCCGCCACAAACCCCCCCGCCCCGCCCCCCAGCGCCTTCCCCAGCGTCCCCGTGAAGATATCCACCTCCCCCACGCCCCCCACTGTCGCACTTTTTCCCCCCACCATCCCCCAGTGCTCGTGCGTCCCGCGCCCGGTCTCCCCCATCACCCCGTGCCCGTGGCTGTCATCCACCACCAGCAGCGCCCCGTACGCATCGCACAGCCGCCGCATCGCCGGCCGGTCAGCGATCGACCCCTCCATGCTGAACACCCCGTCCGTCACCACCCACACCTGCCCGGTCACGTCCTTGTTCGCCCGCGCCTCCTTCAGCCGCGACTCCAGCCCGGCCAGGTCGTTGTTCTTGTAGACGCTCTTGAGCACGCCCTTCTTGATCACGCTCGCCAGCCGCACCGCGTCGATGATGCTCGCGTGGTTCAGCTCATCGCTGATGATCATGTCCCCCGGCTCGCACAGCGTCGCGAACACGCTCTCGTTCGCGTTCCAGCACGACACGAACGTGTACGCCGCCTCCGTCCCCATGTACCCCGCGATCCGCTCCTCAAGCTGCCGGTGCGGCGCGAACGTCCCGCAGATAAACCGCACCGACGCCGTCCCCGCCCCATATTCCTTCAACCCCCTGATCCCCGCCTCCACCACCTCCGGGTGGTCCGCCAGCCCCAGGTAGTTGTTCGAGCAGAAGCACAGGCA
>JAEYTB010000241.1 GCA_023434205.1 Planctomycetota bacterium
CGTCGCCGTCGGCGTTGAAGTCCGCGCCCAGGTGCCAGCAGGCGCCGCAGCAGTTCCCCGCCAGGCACGCGAAGAACGCCTCGATGTCGGCATCCGTCCCCGAATCCCCGTCGCCGTCAAAGTCGGCCGTGCCGCACGCAGTCCCGGTCACCGGCGTTGCGATGATCAGCGCATCAGTGCCGTCGCTCAGCCGCCCGATGAAGGCGATCTGGTTCGCGTTGTTCAGCGCGATGTTGCCCACGATCGAGGTCCGCGGCGAGCCTGTGCCCGAACCGAGCGTCAGCGTCGTCCCATCGCCTACCGGGATCTCGCTGTTGTCGCCCGCCACGTACACCAGTTCCGCCCCATCGCCCAGGTAGATCCGGTTTCCGCCGTTGTTGGGGCGGAACGCCACGAACCCGTTGTTGTTAATGACCGGAGGGAAGTTCGCGAACGCGCTGTTGGCGATCCCCTGGTCCCCCGCCGCGGCGATCCGAGTCAGCGTCCCGCCCGATCCTTTCAGCAGCTCGAACTGGCTGTCGGCGCTGCGGCGCGCGAAGAACGCGACCTCCCCCGCATCATTCAGGTCCGTCCCGTTGGAGACCAGGTTGTAGTCCGACCCCGCCGTGGCCAGGATTGTCACCGCCGGCTGGCCCTGCTCCCAACGCACCACGGCGTTGCCACCCGAGAGCGGGTCCGCCTTGCCGGCCATCTGCAGCAGGTTGTTGACGGTGGGGGAGTAGAGAAACGTGTACCCCGAGGTGCTCGCGAGCGCCACCTGCACGCGGTCGCCAGCGTCGTAGCGGTCGGTGAGGTTCTTGGTCAGGCTGCCCGACGCCGCCCGGTAGCCAACCGCCCCCGTGCTCGTCAGCCGAGCGCGGTTGATCGACCCCGTCACGCCCTCGCTCCCGCCCAGCGGGAAGCTGTACAAAAGCACCCCCGCCTTGTCGCGCACCTCCACGCCGTCGGCGCTCGTCAGCGCGATGCGTCCGCCGAGCATGTCGATGGACGAGAAGTACACCGCCGACGCGTTGCTGACCACCACCTGGCCCGTCCCCGCCGCCGCGTCGTACACGAACACCCCGTCTCCGCCCGCCGCCGTGAACCGCACGCACGCCGAGCCGTCGTCGTCCAGCCCCGGGTCGTTCTGGACCAACTCCGCCCCCGGGGGCAGGCCGACGCCCTGCCCCGTCTGCCCCTCGCGGGCCACGATCTTGAACGTCCACTCGGTGGGGACCTGGGCGACGGCCTGCACCGACCCGGCCCCGGCAGCGATCAGCACGAAAAGGGTGTTCTTCATGGCCACCCTTTACGCCCGCCCGGGCCGGGCGGTTGGGTTTTCCCGCCTTTCTCACGCGGGGATCAGCCCCTGCCGGCACCCTAGCCCCATGCTGAAGTGGGCACTCATCTTCCTTGTCGTCGCGGTCGTGGCCGGGCTGCTGGGCTTTGTCGGCCTCGCCGGGGCCGCCGCGGACATCGCCAAGGTCCTGTTCTACATCTTCCTGGTGTTCTTCGTGCTGGGCCTGATCGCCGCGATCTTCATCACCAAGAAGATCTTCTGACCCGACTCCACCGCCCCCCCAAAAAACAAAGCCGCCCGGGCCTTCACCCGGGCGGCGTTCGAGTTCCTTATTCCCCGGCGTTCACGGGAAGATGCCGCGGACCAGGTACGCCTGCTTCAACCGCTCCAGGGCGCCGATGTACGCCGCGGTCCGCAGGTCGCACTTGTACTTCTTCCGTGCCTCGCGGCAGCGCTTGGCCGCGGCGATCATGTGCTTGTTCAGCTCGCGGTCCACGGTCTCCAGCTCCCACGCGTGGCTGGTCTTGTTCTGCACCCACTCGAAGTAGCTGACCGTCACGCCGCCGGCGTTGCACAGGATCGCCGGCAGCACCTCGATGCCCCGCTGCTGGAGCACGCGCTCGCCCGCGGGCGTGGTGGGGGCGTTGGCGCCCTCGGCCAGCACCTTGCAGTTGAGCATCTTGGCCTCGGGCTCCTGGATCATCTGCTCCAGGGCCGCGGGGATGAACACGTCCACGCGCGTCTTGTAGAACTCGTCCTTGCTGACGGCGCTGGCCCCCTTGAAGCCCGCGACGCCGCCGGTCTTCTGGCAGTGCACCGCCAGGGCGTGGGCATCCAGCCCGCCGTCGTTGCGGATCGCGCCGGTGTGGTCCATCACGGCCACCACCTTCGCGCCCTTGTCCTGCACGATGCGCCCCGTCCACGAGCCCACGTTGCCGTAGCCCAGGATGCTCACCTTGCAGCCCTTGATGTCCACGCCGATCTCGGGCAGCATCTCCACCAGCGTGTCCACCACGCCCTGGCCCGTGGCCTTCTCGCGCCCCAGGCTGCCGCCGATCTCCACCGGCTTGCCCGTCACCACGGCCATGCCGTTCTTGCCGCTGCCCTCGCTGATCGAGCAGTACGTGTCCGCGATCCACGCCATGTGCTGGCTGTTGCTGCCCACGTCGGGCGCGGGGATGTCGTAGTCCGGCCCGATGTCGTGCGCGATCGCCGCGGTGAACCGCCGCACGATCCGCTCCATCTCCGCCCGGCTGTGCTTGTAGGGATCAACCTTGATGCCGCCCTTGCCGCCGCCGTAGGGCACGCCCACGAGCGAGCACTTCATCGTCATCAGGAAGGACAGGCTCTTCACGTCGTCCAGGTGGACGTCGTGGTGGAACCGCAGCCCGCCCTTGTACGGCCCCAGGGCGTTGTTGTGCTGCACCCGGTAGCCCTTGAACAGCCGGAACTGCCCGTCGTCCATCCGCACCGGGAAGTGGACCATGATCTCGTTCTTGGGCTGCGCCAGGATGATCTTCAGCTCGTGCGGCAGGTTCATCATGTCCGCCGCGCTGAGCATGCTGCCCACGGTCTGGCGGTACAGGTTGTTGGGGTCGGTGGGGAAGGCCAGCTCATCGAACACCGGGTGCCGCAGCAGCTCCGCATTCCCGCTGTCCCCCGGTGCGCCGGCGGCCCGCCCCTTCTTCTTCGCGCCCTTGGGGGCGGTGGGGGTGCTGGTGCCGTTGACGCCCTTGGCGGGCTTGCTCAGTGTCCTGCTCATTGCGTTCCTTTGCGTTTTTCCCGGCGTGCGCACGCGGCCCGCGGGGGCCTGCATCGTACCCCGCCCTGCCGCCCGCACCCACCCCGCCGGCCCCGGCCGCGGGGGCAATGATGGGCCCATGGTCCTCTACCTCGCCGCCGACCTGCTCTGGGGCACCAAGATCAAGGCCACCGCCGCGGCGGTGGGGGTCAACGCCCGCCCCGTCCGCACCCTCGACATGCTCCTGGCCCGCCTGGCCGACGCCCCGGCCGACGACCCCGTCCGGGGGGTGCTGCTCGACCTCGAGAAGCCCGACGAGGCCCTCGCCATGCTCGCCCACCTCCGCCCCCCCGCCGCCCCCCCCGGCCCCCGCGCCGCCCACCCCTTCCCGGTCCTCTGCTGGGCCCCCCACGTCGAGACGGGCCTCATGGCCCGGGCCAGGGCCGCCGGCGCCGACCGCGTCCTCACCCGCGGCGCCATGGACGCCCAGCTCGAAGCCCTGCTCGGAGGGATGCGGTAGGGGAAGTGCGACAGAGCGGCAGAGCGACCGTGCGACAGCGTCAGGACGTTTCCCACTGTCCCACTGTCGCCCCGTCGCACTGCCGCACTCTCAGAGCGTCGGCACGTGCGAGAGCACCTTGATCCGCTCGCCGGGGGTGAGGGCGTGCCACAGCGCCCGCGGCGTGACGCTGCGGCGCAGCGCGAGCCTCTCGACCAGTTCGGGTGTGCTCAGCGCCTCCAGCGCCGGCCCGGCCCGGCCCGCGTCGAGAGGCCGGGCCCGGCCCTGGCGCGGGGCGTCGTCCCACACGCCGAACGCCACCGCCAGATCCAGCACCCGCTGGCGGGGCAGGCACGCGAGCACGGCGGGCGTGCCCATCAGCTCAAAGACACGGGGGCCCCCCGTCTCCTGCGGAGCCGGGTGGGGAAAACCTTGTTTTGCATGGGGCACGGGGACTTGCCGTTTCTGGCGGGCACGACCGTCGTAAGCTGCCTTCACCTGCAAGCGAGGCCGACTGGGACGCGGGCCGACAACACACGGGCCATCCGCACCTTAGCACGCCCGCGCGCGCCGAACAAGCTAATTCGTTCTTTATCCCCCGGCCCCGCGCCCCCACGCGCCCGCCCTCACGGCCCCATGATCGGCCGGAACCAGCTCCCCCCGGGCCGCACGAAGCCGCCCTGGAAGTTCTGCACCTGCGTGTCCACGTAGGGCACGTCGATAAACCCCACCGAGGGGCTGATCGGCGCGGGAGCTTCTTCCGGCCGCGCCGCCGCAGCCCGGTGCCCGCAGGCCCGTGCCACTGGCAGCTTGCCTGCCAGTGCGGAGGTTGCGTGCGTGCGCACGAGCGATGGTTCTGCACCCCACGTCGCCGCCGCACTGGCGGACGAGCCGCCAGTGGCACGTTGCGCGAGGGGGCTGCCAGTGCCACCCGCCCCCCATGTCAGCGGGGCCCTATCATCATCCGTGGACGGTCCTACCGAAAGGCAAGTCTCTCAAGTTGACCACCCGCCGTTTGGTTGTGGCTCCTGCTCCGGCTACCTCCCAGGTGTACCGGAACTCGACGAACTGGTGGCCATCCGGCAAGAAGACCGCACTGTCGCTCCGGACCATGAAAGCTCGCAATGGAACTGGCCGCTCGTGATCCTCGTGATCGGCGGCGTTCTAGTTCTCAGCTACTTTGTCTGGTACCGGTGAGCCCGCCTTAGTCAGTGCGTCCTCGACGGATCGGACTTTCGCGGTCCCACCGCAAGGGGAGTCAGGAACCTCCTTCGCCATGGCGTCCTCGAGTTCCTGGGCCGCCTGCTTCAAGCGGAGATCAATCGCGCTGCACTCAACTCCCTCGCAGTGCGTCCTGATGAAAGACTCCCAACCACGGCGAGCGTCACGAAGCTGGTTCCGCAGTGCAGCCAGCTTTTCGCTCGCATCCTGGCACTGCACTTCAACCAGGGCTAGAGCGGGTTTTACCTGTGCGGCAACCTGAGGGGTAAGCGTCTTTTCGATGACTGAGCACTGATTCTTTTGAACCCTGCGCATCCGCTCTGCCGTCGAGGCGATAGTGATCAGGTTGTTGCACGCCAGCTCGGCAAAAGGGAGCCATTGCTGGCGAGCCTGCCGATCTGCAATCGGCTTTGCTAGAACGTACGACACACCGATGGACCAAATGGCCAGCAGGATGTCGAAGAGAATGCCAGCTGCTCCCTCCGACTTGATTCCGGCGAGTTTGTCGAGGAGATAGGGGCCAGTGATTAGCGCTAGAACGCCAACGACGAAGAAGAATCCGAACACGTACGGCCTCAATTGGACCCCCAGTGCAAAAAGAGCTTCGATCACCAGAGCAAAAGGCAACATCGAAACCCACCACCGAAGCCGTGTCTCCTTCCCTCTTACGAAGCGAGGCACTCCGGGAAGGGCGAGGAAAAGGAGCAGCCCTCGGATAGACGCTCGCTTGAGGAAGGGGTCGGAGCGGGATGGGGGGCAGGTTGCACAGGTGAAGCTAGGGAGCAAGGGGAAGGGGCGATACCAACCGAACTTGTGTTCCGGGAAGGACGCGCTCCATAGCTCAATCAGGCCTGACACATTGGGACTATAGCGATCCAGGGGTGTGGAAGACGCCACACCCTGGCTAGGACCGTGCGCCGCATCCGCGGCGGGGACGGCTCCCCATCACGAACCAGAAAACCCAGGGACCGCCGTCCCCGGGTTCTGATCCTCCGATCAGTCTCTTCTCCGCGCCCTCCGTCTCCGCTCCGTCCCCTCCGCGTTCGGCCTTTCCCCACCCCCGGCTCAAACTGGGGAAAAGACCCCACCCCTGCCGGGTGCAGGGGGGTGGGGGGACGGCCGATGCAGGGGTGTCTGCGTGGTTGCGGACGGCCGGGTGTGCTGCCCGGTCCGAACCAGCGGGCGGGCCGTGCGATGTTCCACCCCCCCGGGACGCCGCGGCCCGCCCCTGCTCTTCGAGCGTGTCTCGATCGTGGGGGGTGATGGGGTGAAGGGCCGCGCTCCGCGCGAAAGCGGGCACGCGGGGCCTCGAGCGTGCGGCGCGCGGTGACGATGTTCCCCGGGTTCCGGCACGGTGGAGGCGGGAAGACGTTGATGGCAGAAAGGCGGTGGCCGATGGCCCGGGTCCTCATCATCGACGACGACGAGCTGGTGCGGCTGGGTGTGGGCCACGCGCTCGAGAAGGCGGGCGTGGCCTGCGAGGCGGCGGGCGATGTGCAGACCGGGCTGCGGCTGCTGCGCGCGGGCGGGTTCGACGCCCTGCTGCTGGACGTGGAGATGACGCCCATCGACGGGATCACGTGCCTCTCGGCCATCCGCACCGACGAGCGGCTGCGGGGCCTGCCCGTGATCATGATGTCCGGGCTCGCGCAGCGCCGGCTGGTGGTGCGCGTCGCGCGGCTGGGCGTCCGCGGCCTGGTGCTCAAGAACGGCACGTTCATCAAGGAAGTCGTCCGCCGCGTGCAGGAGCTCGCGAACGCCGAGCCCGTGCTGGGCCTGCCCGGCCACGACGCCGCGGAGGCCCCCTCCCCCACGCCAACCCCCACAC
>JAEYTB010000157.1 GCA_023434205.1 Planctomycetota bacterium
CCACCCCCCCAACTATTCCCGGGGGGGGGCCCCCCCCCCCCCCCCCCCGCTCCTCGGGTCATTGCCCTCACCCGCGGCACCTTCGAGGGCCGCATCGGCATCCCACCCCACGTCCCCCGCGGCAGCCACGGCTTCGGCTACGACCCCCTCTTCCTCGTCGCCCCCGGCTTCACCCGCACCTCCGCCGAGCTCCCCAAAGACCAGAAGAACGCCCTCTCCCACCGCGGCCACGCCGCCCGGGCCATGGCCCGCGAGATTGCCCAGCTTCTCGCCCCCCGGACGTAGGGCCCCACGGCATCCCACCCCTGTCGCTTGCTGTCATCTGCTCAATCCGCGATCCGCAATCCCAACCCGCGATTTCCGCGCGGTACCCTATCCGACCCATGGCCGGCGACCCGCGCGAAACCCCAGCGATGCAGCAGTACTACCGCTTCAAGAAGCGGCACCCCGACTGCGTGCTCCTGTTCCGCATCGGCGACTTCTACGAGCTCTTCGACGACGACGCCGTCACCGTCTCCAAAGCCATCGGGCTCACGCTCACCCAGCGCACCGAGGGCGTGCCCATGTGCGGCATGCCCTACCACCAGCTCGACACCTACCTCAAGCGCCTCATCGCCCAGGGGTTCCGGGTCGCCGTGTGCGAGCAGCTCATGGAGGCCAGCCAGGCGCCCAAGGGCCTGGTCCCCCGCGCCGTCACGCGCGTGCTCACCCCCGGCACGCTCGTCGATGAATCGCTGCTGGAGTCCGAGGCCCCCACCACCCTCGCGGCCATCGTCTTCACCGGCGAGGGCGACGATTCCCCCGCTTCGCTCGCCGTGGTCGAGGTCGCCACCGGCCTGTTCACGCTGATCGACTGCAAAGGTTCAGCGACGGGCGACACCATCGCCGACGAGCTCGCCCGTCGCGGCGTGCGCGAGCTGCTCTACGCCGCCGCGGACCTGAAGCCCGCGCCGCGTGTCAAGAAGGTCCTCGACCGCCTCGGCCTCTCCGGCACCCCGCGCGCAAGCTGGCAGTTCCGCGTGAGTGAGGCGCTCGAAGCCCTCACGAGCCACTTCCAGGTCACCACCCTCGCCGGCTTCGGCCTGCGCGAGGATGACGCCGCGATCCCCGCCGCGGGCGCGATCATCCGCTACCTCCAGGAAACCCAGACCCTCAGCGAGGAGGACGCCAAGACCGCCGCCAGCGCGGGGCTGGCCGCCAGCCGGGCCAGCCTCAAGCACCTCCGCCCACCCCGGCGCGAGGACCCCAGCAACTTCGTCACCATCGACGCCGTCTCCCTCCGCTCCCTGGAGATCGAGCGCACCATCCGCGGCCAGACCTCCGCCTCCGCGGGCGCACTCGAGGGCTCGCTCCTGGGCGTGTTCCTTGCCGCGGTCACCGGCCCGCGCAGCGTGATCCGCACCGCCATGGGCAAGCGCACGCTCCGCGACTGGCTCTGCCGCCCCTTGCGCGACCTCAAGGCCATCGAGGCCCGCCAGCACGCCGTCGCCACGCTCATCGACGACCGCACCCTCGCCGCGCAGCTCGGCGAAACGCTCGACAACGTCCAGGACATCGCCCGCATCGCGGGCCGCGTCTCCCTCGGCCGCGCCACGCCCCGCGACCTGGTCGGGCTTGCACGCTCGCTCGATAAGGCCGACGCCCTGCTAGAAGCGGTCGACGGCGTCCCCTCGCTTGCCTCCATCGAATCCCGCATCCGCCAGTCGCGTGACACCATCACGCCCATCGCCTCCGCGATCCTCGCGGCGTGTGTGGAAGAGCCCCCCGCGCACCTCCGCGAGGGCGGCCTGATCCGCGATGGCTACGACGCTCAGCTCGACGAGGCCCGCCTCCTGCAGCGCGATGCGGGCTCCTGGCTCGCCGATTATCAGGGCACGCTCGTCGCCCGCCACAAGCTCCCCGGCCTCAAGGTCGGCTTCAACAAGGTCTCGGGCTACTACATCGAGCTGCCGCAGGCGCAGTCCCGCAACGCACCGCCCGAGCTGACCCGCAAGCAGACCCTCAAGAACGCCGAGCGTTACACCACCCCCGAGCTCCGCGAGTACGAGACCAAGGTCACCAGCGCCGAGGTCCGGGGCCTCGACCGCGAGCGCGACATCTTCACGAAGCTGTGCGAGCAGGCCACGACCGCCCTCCCCGCCATCTCCGTCTTCTCAGACACCGTGGCCGAGCTCGATGTGCTGCTCGGCTTCGCCGACAAGGCCCAGCGCCGCGGCTGGACAAGACCCACCATCGTCGAGCAGCCCGCTCTGCAAGTTCACGCCGGCCGCCACCCGGTGCTCGACGAGTCGCTGGGTGGCGACTTCGTCCCCAACGACATCGAGCTGGGCGACCGCAGTGCCTTCGCCTACCCCTCCGGCTCCGACCTCCGACATCCCACATCCGACATGGCTTCGCTGGCCCTTATCACCGGCCCCAACATGGCCGGCAAGAGCACCTACATCCGCCAGACCGCGCTCCTCACCCTTCTCGCCCACACCGGCAGCTTCATCCCCGCCGACCGCGCCACCATCGGGCTCGTCGACCGCGTCTTCACCCGCATCGGCGCCGACGACGCTCTGCACGCGGGCCAGTCGACCTTCATGGTCGAGATGATCGAGACCGCCAACATCCTCAACCACGCCACGCCGCACAGCCTCGTCGTCCTCGATGAGATCGGCCGCGGCACCAGCACCCTCGACGGCCTCAGTCTGGCGTGGGCCATCGTCGAGCACCTTGCCGGCGGCCCCCGCACCCTCTTCGCCACCCACTACCACGAACTCACCGACCTGGAAGAGCGTCTCCCCGGCCGCGTCACCAACCTCCACGTCGCAGTCCGCGAGTGGCCCGGCGGCGATGAGCACGCGCAGATCGTCTTCCTCCACCGCATCCTCCCCGGCCGCACCGACCAGTCCTACGGCCTGCACGTCGCGCGGCTCGCGGGCATCCCCGCAACGGTCGTCTCCCGCGGCCGCGAAGTCCTCGCCTCCCTGGCCGTGCATACCGCCGGGACCGCCGCGGCGAAGCCGGACACCATGAAAGTCCCCAAGCCCCGCCCCACCGACGAGGACGGCCAGCTCCCCCTCTTCACCCAGTACGTCCAACACCCGGCGATCGATGCCCTTAAAGAGGTCAAGCTCGAGTCGCTGACGCCGATGCAGGCGTTCGACCACCTCCGCAAGCTCAAGGAACTCACGGCGGACTGAGGTCGGCGGGGGATGGTTGGGTGCGCAACCTACTCCAACGGGTTCACGAACAGCCCCGTCGCGATCTTCGGGTAGAAGAACGTGCTCTTCTGCGGCATCAGCTCGTTCGCGCGGCTGACATCCCGCACCGCCGTCAGGGGCGTCGGCCGGACGATCACCGCGAGCTGCGCCACGAACGCCTTCCCGCCCCCTGCCCCCGTCTCGCTCCCCGAGCAGATCTCCTGGACCTCCCGGATTGTGTGCGGGAACGCCCACTTCACCGGCTGCCCACCATTGAGCACCGGCTCGGCGATCTGGTTCACCAGCACGTACTGGATCACCGCGACATCGAGCTGCCGCCACGCCTTGGGCTTGGCCGGGAACTTCTCCACCAGGGGGTCCGCGCTGGCCAACGTCGCGACGAACGTCCGTCCGCTCGCGGCGTCGTACAGCCCGAGCACATTCCGCCCGCCGGCCCCTTCCGCGGCCGCCTGCATCGCCGCCTCCAGGCGCGACAGGTCATCGCCGGCGGGGGTGATGGTCATGTGCTTGCCCGCGGCCTCGACGAACTTGTCGATCGAGTAGTCCTTCATCCCGCCCAGCACCCGGTGCGTGGGCCAGATGATCAGGCCGGGGTCGTTCATCCCCACCATGACCATCATGCACCGCCGCGCGGGGTGATCCGCCGGAATCGGCTTGCCGCCCTCGGCCTCCAGGTGCTTGATGTAGTTGAGCGCCGTGTTGTACCTGTGGTGCCCATCCGCGATGAACACATCCTCGCCCGCCAGCGCCTGCTGGTACGCGCGGATGGTCTGCTCATCCGTGATCGTCCACACCTCGTGCTTCACGCCGTCGCCCATGTCGGCGGTGATGTCCGGCGCGCCCTTGGCCATCACGCTCTGGAGCAGCTTCGTTGCGTACCCCTTCTCATCCGCGTGCAGCCCGAAGATCGGCGACATCTGGCTCCTGGTCGCCTTCATCAGCGCCATGCGGTCCTCCTTCGGACCGCTGAACGTCTCCTCGTGCGGCAGAATCCCGCCGCCCTCCCGCGGCCCGAACGGAACCGCCTCCACGCAGCACGCCATCCCGCTCCGCTGGCTCACCTTCCCGTCCGGTGTGCGGGTCGTCTGCCGGTAGGCGAACATCGCGGGCTTCTCGCCGCGCTTAAGCGTCCCGTCCGCGAGCCACGCGTGGTACATCTCCGCCGCGTTGGCGTAGGCCTCCGGCGGCCCCAGCTCCTTGGCCGGGGTGTGCGGCAGGTCGATCGCGACGATGTTCTTCCCGTTCCTCGCCAGCATCCGACCCTTCGCCGACGCGTCCAGCACGTCATAGGGCGGGGCCACCAGGGCGGACAGGTCGGGGCGGGCGGCGTACTGCACGGCACGGAAGGGGTAGACCAATGGCATAGGTGCCAAGCGTACGGTCATCCACCCCCCCGCTTCCAACCGCCCGCCCGGGCAGCCCGCCCCTCAATGGGTGAACCCGGAGGGCCCTAAGGCGTCGAACCTACTATCAGCCCGTCAGGGGTGTACACAGGAGGTCGTGCGTGGCTCAGCGACGGATCGTCTTCGAATCAGCCCTCGTCGTTATCCTCGGCGGCGCCGTCCTTGGCTCCACCCTCGCCATCTCCCAGCGCAACAGCGACTACGCCTTTTTCGATGAGCTGATCGAGGTCAAGCAGCTCATCTCCAGCCGCTATGTCGAGTCCCCCGATGAGCAGGCCCTCCGCGAGGGCGCGATCAAGGGCATGGTCGAGGCCCTTAACGACCCCTACACCCAGTACGTCCCCCCCTCCGACCGTTCCTCCTTCAACAAGGACCTCACCGGCGAGTACGTCGGCATCGGCGCCACCGTCAACGGGCAGGACGGTTGGCTCACGATTGTCTCCCCGCTCGAAGACTCCCCCGCCTTCCGCGCCGGCCTCATGCCCCAGGACCGCATCGTCGCCATCGACGGCAAGACCACCGAAAACGTCCCCGTCGACAAGTGCGTCGACATGCTGATGGGCACCGCCGGCACCGCCGTCAAGCTCACCATCGAGCGCCAGGGCGAACGCTTCGACATCGACATCGAACGCAACAAGATCAAGACCCGCAACGTCAAGGGCTTCCACCGCGACCCCAGCGACCCTGAGAAGTGGGTCTACCTCATCGACCCCGCCCGCAAAATCGCCTATATCCGCCTCACCCAGTTCACCCCCGGCTGCTCCGCGGAGCTCCTCACCGCCCTCAAGTCCGTCGGCGCCGACAAGGGCGAGCTCAAGGGCCTGGTCCTCGACGTCCGCGGCAACCCCGGCGGCCTCCTCAGCGAGGCCGAGGCCATCGCCGACTTCTTCCTCGACGACGGCATTATCGTCTCCACCCGTGGCCGCGCCTTCCAGGAAAAGGTCACCCGCGCTAGGACCGGCGACACCCTGCCCAACTTCCCCGTCGCACTGCTGATCAACGGCCAGAGCGCCTCCGCCAGCGAGGTCCTCGCCGGCGCGCTCACCGAGAACCACCGAGCCATCGCCGTGGGCGCCCGCAGCTTCGGCAAGGGCAGCGTCCAGGCCGTCATCGAGCTCCCCAGCGGCAAGGGAAGCGAGATCAAGCTCACCGAGCAGGGCTACTTCCTCCCCAGCGGCCGCAGCATCACCCGCAAGGACGATTCCGCGACGTGGGGTGTCGACCCCACGGAGGGCTTCTACGTCCCCATGACCGACCAGCAAGTCGCCGCGATGATCGAGGTCCGTCGGCGTGAGGAGGTCATCAGCGTCCGCAAGTCCGAGGGCAAGCCCGTCGCCCCCGCGTCGGAAGACCCCAAGGCCGCTGCGTCCCCCCAAGACTGGTCCAACCCGGAATGGATCCTCACCGAGCTCAAGGACGACCAGCTTTCCGCTGCCGTCCGAGCCGTGCAGGGCCATGTCGACCAGGGCAAGTGGGTCCCGACCGGTGAGAAGGGCATCGAGACCGGCAAGCTGTCGACCGCCGAGCTCCAGCAGCTGCGCCTCTTCCACGAACGCCTCGCCCGCGAGATCATCCGGACCGAGAAGCGCATCCAGGCCATCGAGGACGCCGTCCCCGCGGCCAAGGACGCCCCCCGCCCTGACCTGTGGGCCGACACCATCGACCTGACCGGAGGCCTCCTCGAGATCAAGGACAAGGACGGCAAGGTCGTCACCACGCTGCAGATCACCGGGAACAACCTCGAGCGCTGGCTCCTCGACGCCGACGTCAAGAAGCAGGACTGATGCTGATCCTGGGCATCGAATCTTCCTGCGACGAGACGGCGGCCTCCATCGTGCAGGACGGCACGCGTGTGCTCTCCAGCGTTGTCTCCTCCCAGTTTGACCTGCACCAGCAGTACGCGGGCGTGGTCCCCGAACTCGCCAGCCGCGCCCACGTGGAGCGCATCGTCCCTGTCATCCGCGAAGCCCTCGCCCAGGCGGGCGTCGGCCTTGGCTGGGTGGACGCTATCGCCGTGGGCAACCGCCCTGGCCTGATCGGCTCGCTCCTCGTGGGCGTCTCGGCCGCCAAGGCCCTCGCCTGGTCGCTCGGCAAGCCGCTCATCGGCATCGACCACGTCCACGCCCACCTCTACTCGGGCATGCTCCTCGAAGAGGCCTCCCTGAAGGATGAGCACGCCCGGACCGTCACCTTCCCTGCCCTGGGCCTGGTGGTCAGCGGTGGCCACACCTCCCTCTACCGCCTCGAGTCCTGGGCCACCCTCACGCGCCTGGGCGCCACCATCGATGACGCGGTCGGCGAGGCCTTCGACAAGGCCGCCACCATCCTCGGCCTCCCGCACCCCGGCGGCCCCAACCTCGACAAGCTCGCCTCCACCCCCGGCGCCGACGACCGCGCCTTCGACCTCCCCATCAGCCGCCTCAGCCCCGACTCCCTCGACTTCTCCTTCTCCGGCCTCAAGACCGCCGTCCTCTACGCCGCGCGGGGCGTCCCGGGACGCCACGCCGAACCCGCCGCCGCGCCGCCGCTGAGCGACCAGCGCCGCGTCGACCTCGCGGCGAGCTTCCAGAAGGCAGCCATCGACGCCGTGATGCTCAAGCTGCGCCGTGCCATCAACCTGTTCCCTAGTCAGGACCGAGACCACCAGCGGGTCATCCTCACCGGCGGCGGCGTGACCGCGAACTCCCGCCTCCGCCGCGAACTGCAAGACTGGGCCTCGGCCCGCGGCCTGGACCTTCGCCTGCCCGCCCCGCGATTCACCGTGGACAACGCCGCGATGATCGCCGGCCTCGCCCACGAACTCCTCCGAGCCGGGCAACATTCCAACCTCGACCTCCAGGCCACCCCCACCACCGCCTGCTAGCCCATGCTTAACCCCTTCAGGCACAAGCGCACCGGCGACACCCCACCACCACCAGAGCCACTGCTCCTCCCCGCCCCCCACCCCGCATCCCTTGACGACGAGGCCCTCGCCGCGCAGTGCACTTTCTCCAAGGACAAGGCCGGCGGCCCCGGCGGCCAGCACCGCAACAAGGTCGAGTCGCGCGTCACGATCGTCCACACCCCTACCGGCATCGAAGCAATGGCCGGCGAGCGCCGCAGCGCTGTGGACAACCAGCGCGTCGCACTCTTCCGCCTCCGCCTCGCCCTCGCCCTGGGCGCTCGCACCCCGGTCCCCCCGGGTGATGCCCGCTCAGCGCTCTGGCAGTCCCGGTGCTCAAGGGGCAGGATCGTGTGCAACCCCCAGCACCACGACTACCCCACCCTCCTCGCCGAGGCTCTCGACACGATTTGGGCCTGCGACTTGGACCTCGCCTCCGCCGCGCTCCGCCTCACCTGCTCCGCCAGCCAACTCCTCAAGCTCATCAAGGAACACCCAGCAGCGCTCGTGCTCCTCAACCAGTCCCGTGCCTCCCGCGGCCTGCACAAGCTGCACTGAGTCCGCCGCTTCGAAGCCAAAAACACAGCACCGCGCCCTTCCGAGCGCGGTGCCGAGGAGTCAGTTTAGTTCGAACGCCGGATCAGCGGCGGCGGCGGGTCGCCACCAGCCCGCCCAGGCCCAGCAGCGCGAGGCTGGCAGGGGCGGGAACCGCGATCAGCTCGAACGCGTTGTACCGCTGCGGGTTGAGCGTGCTGCCGGTGCCCACGGCGATGTCGTTGGTGCCGACCGTGGGGGCGGTCGTCGTCATGAACCAGCGGCCGGTCGTGTTCGCGCCGACTACCAGCTCCAGGAACCCGTTGTTGGGGACGTTGAACGTGGAGTCGGAACCGTCGGGCAGCGTCCCGAAGGTGATCGTCCAGATGAAGTCGCCCGCGGAAGGCAGGTTCACGCTGGCGCTGGAGAACAGCGTCGCCGTGCTGTCGTAGAAGCGGATCTGCATCGTGCCGCCGATGGTGGTCACGCCGCCGACGAACTTCATGGACGCCAGAGCGAAGCTGGAGTCGGTGATCGAGGTGCCGTAGTCGTCGAACCCGGCGTTGCCGGTCGCCGCCGTGAACGCGGAGTACGGGCCCGGGACCCCGGTGTACGCCGTCGCCAGGCGGTTGCTGTACCCACCCTGCGCCATCTGCCCGATTTCAGTAAAGGTCGCCGTCTGGGCGCCCGCGGCGGTCGCCATCGCGCCCACCACGAGAACCGCTGCCGTCATCACACTCTTCATGTTCTTCTCTCCTCTGCTGCATCTCTCAGCACCGCGTGCAGAGCACCCGCCCAACACAGGCGGGCCCCCCGGCGTCTCGCGGCCCGCGTGCGGAAACACACGGACAACAAGCCGCCCAAACAGAGCGGCCCACCGCGATGCCGTCGAGCTCAAGGCAGAAGAGGTGTCTTGTCTCTCTCTCCCGCCTCTACTCGTCCAGGTCGAAATATCCCAGAACGCGCAAGTTTTGTCAAGGTCTTGTACACATTTCGGTGGCACAGCCCGGTTTTAGGACCACGTACGGTCAGTCCCCGTGCCGCTGCCTGAGCTTGGGGCTCAGACGCAGCAGCAGTTGCACCCGCTCGAACTCCGCCAGCCAATCCGCCAGGGTCGCCGCCGCCACATCCGTGCCCTGCGAAGCCCCGGGCAGCTGGCAGGACGCCCCCTCCCCCACCACCCGCGCGGCCTGTGTCCGCAGCCGCGCCAGCGTCTTATCCCCCAGAATTGACGTGAACTCAAAGTCCTCATTGAGGAAGATAACCGTGGGCACCCGCAGCCCCCCGCAGATCTTGACCTGCTCGGAGAGGTCCGCATGCTCATCGCGGTCCAGCATCCTGAGGTCGATCACCTTCGCCCCCGCGGCGATGTGGGCCAGCATCGGCACCTGCACCGCGCAGTCCCCGCACCACAAGCCGCTCGTGACGAGCACGTTCATCCGGCGCGTGAACCCTGCCAGCAGCGCCCGCTGCTCCGCCCGCAGCGACACTGCCTCCCAGTGTCGCCTCCAGCTTGCCCGCTGGTCAGCACTCCCCTCTTCGAGATACCGGTCGTAGGAAAGCCCCTGCCCGAACTTCGCTCTGAAAAACTCCGGGGTCAGCATGCCTAACCGTAGCGGGGCACACCCCTTCAGAGGGACTTTACCGCCCTTGCATGCAGCCCGACGGACACTATCCCAGACCGAAGGAGGTGCGTGATGAGACAGCTCTCTGATACCGGACGCCAAATCGACGACGACATGCGCCGCCGTTACGGACGCCCGCAGAGCGAGCACGATGCCAGGCGCCGACAGAACATCCAGGAGGACACCGACGCCGAGCGAGAGCAGCCCGCTCACCCCCTCGCCGCGGTCGGGGCGACGGTCCTCATCATCGGTGCCCTGGTCGCCGCCCTGGTCCTCACCTCCGTCTTCGCCGTCTCCGCGTTCATCCTCGTGCCCGCCCTCATCGCGGCGGTCGGCGTGGTCGGCGTCTGGGCCTTCTGGAGCTGGGGCCGCCGCCGCCGTGCCCGGCGCGAGAGCAGCACCCTCCCCGGTGAAGCCCTGCCCGGCGAGTAAAAGCCCGACAGATCAGTCACATGCCCTCAAAGTCGCTGACGTTGGGGTCATAGCGCGGACCGAGCTGCTCGATCAGCCGCTCGATATACCGCCACGCGTTCAGCTCCCGCCGCACCGCACGCAACTGCTCCGGCCCGGACCCTCCCCGGAACAGCTCCCCCACCCTCGCCACGTACGCCTTCCGCTGCCCATCAGCCCACTTCACCCACCGCTCACGTTCCGCTTCATCACCGCCCGCCACCGCCGCCTCGATCGCCTCCCGCGTTTCCATGACTTCCATCAGGAACCCGTCCGGCAGTGACTTGTCCTGCTCCTTACCCGGACCCCCGAGCACCTCCAGCAACGCGTTCGCCCTGCGTTCATCGCTGATCAGCACGGCCCGGGCGCGGTTGAGCTGTGCGGCCCGCACCGCCGCCTCGTCCTCATCGCCAACCACATCCGGGTGGACTTGCGCCGCGCGTGCCAGGTACCCGCGCTGGACCGCCGCCCCGTCCAGATCGAACCGCTCCGGAAGCCCCAGCACCTGAAAAGGGTTCTCCACGCCCCGACTCTAAGCGCTCCGCCTCGCCCGCACCCTTCCGGCGCGGTACGCTCTCCTCCACCCGGACCCTCCCCCCGCCCCGCGGCGTGACCTCCACAGGAAGCCAACCGGTGACAGCGTGAGCAGCCACATCGGAATCGTCGGAGTCAGCCCGGAGGGGGCCGCGCTGTTCTACCGCCAGATCACGCGCCACGCGACGCGCGCCCTCCCGCCCAACGAGCAGCCGCGGATTTCTGTCCACAACGAGCCCCTCGAGGCCTACATCTCCGCGATCCGCAACGACGACTGGCACACGGTCGGGAAGCTCCTCCGCCGCTCCGCCGAGCTCCTCGCCCGTTGCGGGGCCGACTTCTGCCTCACCCCCGATAACGCCGTGCAGCACGGCGTTCAGCTCGCCGAGGTCGGCTCGCCCATCCCCTGGCTGACAATGACCGAACTGGTGGCTGAGTCCGTCGCCCACGACAGCCGCCGGGTCGTTGGAATCGTGGGCACCAAGATGGTGATGCTCTCAAGCACGTACCAGACCCACCTCGGCCTCCGCGGCATTCAAGTCCTTGCCCCCCACGAGGATGCGGCCGAGACCATCGACCAGATCATCTTCGGGGAGCTGGTCTACGGCCAAACCCGTCCCGAATCCCGGGTCGCGATCTTGAGCGCCATCGGCGACCTCGCCCGGCGGGGGTGCGAGGGCGTGATCCTGGCCAGCAGCGAGGCCTCCCTGCTCGTGACCTCCGAGAACTCCCCCCTTCCCGTGTACGACTCCGCGGAAGTCCTGGCCGAGGCCTCCGTCCGCCGCACCATCCGACGCTGACACAACCCCGCACTTTCTGCCGGTTTTGTGCAATACCACACAATCCCACCGGGTCGCGCCCGACGCGGGAACCGCCCACCCCGTCCGCCCGAATCGCTTCCCGTCCGCGGCTGGCCCCGGAGCGTGGCTGTGGCCGCCGGATGGTGGGAGGACGCCGGCCAACGTCCCCCCAACCTTGACTGGACACCACCCCGATGTTCCAGTTATGCTGACGAAGTTGGCGCGAAGGGGACTGCGCACGCCGGCCTTGGCCGACTGGCGCGGTCCTTCAGGCGTTTGCCCCTCACGGGCGCAACCGCAACAGAGTCCGAGGTCAGGTGCCCCGGACCCCCGCGACACGCCACACGGCGCCCTGCTGTTGACTGCCGGCGGATACGGCTGCTCAGCAAGGTCATCCTAGATGGAGCCCGGTATGGATCGGAAGGACTTCCGTTCTCTCCTCTCGAAGCTTGCTGGCACCCCGCACGCCTCCGCCCCGGCGAGACTGCTCAAGCGCGTCGGCAAGGCTGTCGGCGCAACCCTTGCCGGCCGCGGCGGCGCCTTCGAGCCCCTCGAAGGCCGCATGATGCTCGAGGGCTCTTTCGCCAGCGCCGTCCAGATCAACCTGGACAACGGCTCGGGCCGCGGCGCCTCCATCGCCGACGTGAATACCGGGACCAACTTCATCAACTCGGCCGACCCGGCCACGAACAACGACTTCTACTTCTTCGACGCCCTCGAGGACGCATTCGTCACCGTCCTCGCCGACACCTCCAACGAGAACCCCGCCAGCACCCTCAACACCCGCATCCAGGTGTTCGACGCCAACCAGGTCCAGGTCGCCAGCGGCACCACCAACGGCACCCTCACCTCAGGCGTGGCCAGCGACGGTTGGGCCGGCTTTGTCGCCGCCGCGGGCCAGCGCTACTACGTCGTCGTGAGCAGCGACGGCACGGGCCCCACCACGGGCACCTACACCGTCCGCGTCGTCGCCCGCAACCAGTCCTTTGACATCGGCGGCGAAAACCCCGAGCTCGGCGTCGGCCGCGAGCAGGGCCAGTTCCCTCTCCCTGACTACGCGCAGGTGCTCCCGCTCCCCATCCTCGGTCAGCTCGGCGGCACCGGCCTGCCCATCTCCTCCCGCGAGCGCCAGGACAACATTGTGTACAAGTGGGTCGTCCCCCAGGGTGCGCAGTGGGACAACTTCGTCACCATCAACGCCCAGTCCACCCAGGGCAACCTTTCTCAGCGTCTCGATACCCGCCTGGACATCTACAACGCGTCCGGCCAGCTCATTAGCAGCGACTCCGATGCGGGCCGCATCAACGACGCCTTCGCGACCCTCCGCGCCCGCCCCGGCGAAACCTTCTACATCCGCGTCCGCAGCGACGAGATCCGCAACACCAACGCCGCGCTCGCCACCGGCCCCTTCTACCTCGTCCTCGACGCCATCACCAACGTCCTCCCGATCAACCCCGTCACGCGCGTCGGGCGTGACCCGGCGGGCGGCATGATCGGCTTCGACAATCCTTCCACGCAGCCCAACCCGAACATGGGTGCGCCGCGCTTCCAGACCACCTCGTACGAGTTCACCTCCCAGGGCACCGGCCTCACGATCATCTCGCTCACCCCCGCGGGCCTCAACCCGCTCACCGACGGCGCCCTGCGCCTCTACGACGAGGCCGGCAACTTCGTCGCTTTCAACAACGACTTCTCCGGCCCCAACCCCCAGATCAGCGCCCAGCTCGAGGGCGGCAAGCGGTACTTCCTTGTCGTGGACGGCTTCGAGCTCAACAGCGGCACCCAGTACGCCCTCGGCATTGAAACGAACGTCACCTTCAACACCAACAACGGCCTGGACGACCACGCCGACACCCCCGCCGCCGGCGACCCCAACGACACCCGCCGCGCCGCCGACCTCGCCACAGCCCTGATCTTCGGGCCCCGCCGCGCCCTCACCGACGCCGACGGCAACGTGATCCAGGACCACGGCCAGGTGACCACCGCCACCGGCCAGGGCCGCATCGAGGCCTCCGGCGACACCGACATCTTCCAGTTCACGCCTCAGGTCAGCATGCTCAACGAGCACGCGGGCGACAACGACGACAACGGCACCGCGCTCTACGTCGGCGGCGCCTTCAACATCGCCAACCCCGCAGAGCCCTGGCCCACCACCTCGAGAAACCTCGCTATCTGGGACGCCGCGGACTGGTTCTTCACCGGCGCCCAGAACGTCCACATCCCCTCCGGCACGCAGCTCGGCTTCGTGGACAACGCCGACACCCCCGGCACCAACCGCGCCGAGATCTACGCGCTCTACGACTGGGACCTCGACCCAACCTCCGACCCGGCCGACGGCTTCACCGACCACGTCCTGGTCGTCGGCGGCGACTTCGACCTCAACTTCATCGACCCCGCCACCGGCCAGGTCGTCACCATCAAGAACTTTGCCATCTGGATCCAGGACCCCGGCACCGGCCGCTTCGGCTGGCTGAGCCTGGGCGACGTCAACGGCCCCGTCCGCGCCATCACCGCCTACGACCCGGAGGCGTTCGACTCCAACGGATCACTCGGTGGCGGCGAGGAGGACGACCCCAACAACAGCGAGATCCCGCAGCTCTTCATCGGCGGCCAGTTCACCTCGGTCGGCGGCGGCACCCCCGCCAACAACATCGCCTTTTTCGATCTGCTGCAGGGCGGCTGGTTTGCCATGGGCACCGGCACCAACGGCCCCGTCCACGCCTTCACCGTCTACGACTTCGGTGATCCGGGCGCGGAGCGAGCTTTCCAGGCCGGCAACCCCGGCCCGCCTCCCACGCCCTCCATTCGCTTCGTCGCCGACACCCCCGACCGCCCACGCTCGCTGATTGTCGGCGGTGCGTTCTCCAACGCCGGCGGTGTGAACGCCGGCAACATTGTCGCGTGGAACGGCCTCAACTTCGAGAACCTCGGAACCGGCCGCATCAACGCGATCCCGGGTGATCCCGACCCGGACGGCGACGGGGAGCCCAACGTGCCTCCCTTCGGCGGCACGCCCCCGGTCATCAACCTCAACGGCCCCGTCTTCGCGCTTGAGGTCTTCAACTCCGCAGACCCTGATGACGACGGCCCCATCGGCGTCCCCGCCGGCGGCATCCTCTACATCGGCGGTCAGTTCACCCAGGTCAACGGCGCGCCCATCGGCCCCAACCTGATGGCGTTCGGGTACACGCTCGAAGACGAACCCCAGAACGACATCTACAACCCCCAGCTCTTCGTCGGCAACTTCGGCCTCTCCGCGGGCACCGCCGCGCACACGGTCTTCGATCTCGCCGTCTGGGACCCCGCCGACCTCAACGGCAACGAAGTCCCGCCCTTCCTCGTCGTCGGCGGCAACCTGCCCGGCATGGGTCACATCGGCATCACCGACGGCCTCGCCGCGGCCCAGGCCTTCAACGGCGGCACCAACGGCATCGTCCGCGCGCTGACCGTCCTGATCGACGATCAGGAACCCGACATCTCCGAGACCATCAGCGACACGCCGCAGCAGGTGCTCTACCTCGGCGGCGACTTCACGCAGGTCTTTGACGGTGACGGCAACCCCTGGGACGCCCTGCACGTCGCGCAGTTCTCCGCCCACAACCTCGGCCTTGGCGACTTCTTCGAGTTCGCCCTGCCCAGCAACACCGCGTTCCCAACCGTCAGCACCGGCGTGGACATGACCGACCCCACGCTCGGCGCCGCGACCGTCTTCGCGCTCACCTCCTTCGATGACGGCAACCCGCTTGAGTGGGACCGCCACGACCGCCGCGCCCAGCGCCTGCAGATCGTGGTCTCTCCCGAGACGCCCTCCTTCCTGAACACGCGCGTCCGCGTCTTCGACTCCAACTTCAACGTCATCTACGACTTCGACCGCCCCGGCAGCGAGACCATCTCGCCGCCCTTCCCCGACCCCTCGGGCATGCTCACCGGCTCGCTGGCCGTTCCGCCCGACGCCCCGGGCGGGGGCTTCATCGTCGAGCTCGAAGGCGTCAAGGTCTGGGCCGGCGCCACCTACTACATCGAGATCTCCGGCGCCGGCACCGGCCGCTACAACTTCTCCGTCACCACCGCCGCCGCGCCCGAGGACCTCAACGGCGACGGCCGCCTCGACGATGTGAACGCGACTTTCGACGAAGAGCCCGACGCGGGCCGCTTCTCCAATGCGTTCAACTTCAAGGTCGACACCGCCCTGGGCAACGGCGACGGCACCAACTACCGCCAGTCCGCCACCAACCCCGGCCAGGCGCCCCTGAACGGCAACAACCGCCGCACCCAGCACGTCACGCCCTCCATCGGCGACCGCTTCATCCAGGGTTTCGACTTCGGCAACATCCACAATATCGACGACACGGACCTCTACTCGTTCCGCGCCGAGTTCACCGGCATGGTCGAGATCCGCCTCGACACCACCTTCCTGCCGATGGAGTACGGCGAGGCGCTCCAGGGCGACGTCGGCAACACCTTCCGCCCCGACACCTCGCTCGTCAACAGCCGCTTCGACGGCGCCATCCGCGTCTTCCGCAACGACTTCGTCCAGGTCGCCTACAACGACGACAACTACGCCTCGGGCGGCGACTTCGCCATCCAGGCCCAGGGCCAGGAGGTCTTCTTCACCACCGGAGGCACCCGCGTGGGCACCCTGGGCGGCGTGTTCCTCAACGAGCAGGATCCCGACAACCCCAACGCCGTCGCCGTCACCACCTTCCAGCGCCGCGACCCGCGCGTCGTCATCCCGGTCATCGCCGGCAACTTCTACTTCATCCAGATCGAGAGCGGCCAGAAGTGGGTGGACGGCCGCCCCGAGGACCCCGCCGACCGCACGGAAACCCTCGCCCGCGAGCGCGAGGCTCGTTCCGCCCACGGCGCGTACCGCCTCATGATCAACCAGATGCCCTTCCAGCAGGCCGAGATCATCGACGGCCAGCAGGTGCTCGACGACCACGCCGACAACAACACCAACATCGTCACCGACGGCGACCTCGCGACCCCCATCGCCATCGGCGACAACCCGGCCGATTCGCTCACCAACGGCCGCGGCTCGATCACCGGCGTCATCCGCAACACCCCGCTCAACCCGCTCGACAGCGACCTGTTCAGCTTCATCGCCCCCGGCTCGGGCAACATGGCGATCACCGTCCGCCCGACCGGCACGGGCAACGCGCTCCTGCCCACCTTCGCGCTCTTTGCCTACGACGACAACGGCCGGCTCGCGCCCGTCGCGGTCGCCACCGGCCAGCCGATCACCGGCGGCGGCGTCGGCGCCACGCTCCAGGTGGTCGCGGGCCAGAAGTTCGTCCTCCGCGTCATCGGCCAGGGCACCAGCCAGGGCGCGTACCAGGTCGACATCTCCGGCATCCCGGTCGTCGACGACCACGCCGACAACCTCGACCTGACCCACGCCACCGAGATCCAGCTCTTTGACTTCCAGGGCATCGGCGCCGCCAACGGCCGCATCGAGGCCGCCGCGGACTCCGACGTCTTCAAGTTCCGCGTCAGCAACTTTGTCCCCTTCACCATCACCGTCGACTCCGAGTCCACCCTGACCCCGGACGTCACGATCTACGAAGTTTCTGAAGACCTCTCGGGCAATCCGATCCTCCTGCGTGTGGGCATCGCCACCGGCACCCCCGGGCCCGACAACCGCAACGTCGCGACCACCACGTTCGCCGTGACCCCCGGGCGCGAGATCGTGCAGAACGGCAACGTCGTCCGCGCCTACCCCTTCTATTACGTCGTCATCAAGGGCGCGAACCCGCTGTCTGACTTCGGCAGCTACAACATCAACGTCAACTTCACGCCCACCGACGACCACGCCGACGGCGACACCGACTTCGACGGCAACTTCGACACCGGCGAGTACAGCCTCGCCACCCGCATCGTGATCGACGCGGCCACCGGCCAGGGCGGCGATTCGGGCTCCATCGAGGTCTCGACCGACAGCGACCTCTTCATGTTCACCGCCGCGGCGACCGGCCCGGCCTCCATCGTCGTCTCCCGTCCTTCCACCTCCACGCTCCGCACCCGGGTCAGCATCCTGGACGCCAACGCCCAGGTCATCGCCTCCGGCCTGGCCGCCGACGACCTGATCGCCGGCACCGCCATCGCCACACTCAACGTCGCCCGCGGCGTCACCTACTTCGTCGTCGTCGAGGGCTTTGAGGACCCGCTCAACCCCAACGTCAACACCACGCGCACCGGCGACTACACCGTCAGCGTCATCTCCCCGCGCGTGGACGACTACCCCAACCAGGACGAGTTCACCCTCGCCAACGCGGCGTCCAACATCCCGATCGTCTTCTCCACGGGCGTGGGCCGCATCGGCGGCACCGCCGGCGGCGACCCTTCCAACCCCGTCCTTGAGTACAGCGGCGACACCGACCTCTTCACCTTCACCACCATCCGCACCGGCAACGTGGTCGTGACGATCACGCCCTTTGACGCCGCCGCGGGTCGCATCGCCGCACGCCTGAGCATCTTCGACGCCAACGGCAACCTGATCTCCAGCGTGGACGGCGGCCGTCTTGAGGCCATCTCCATCACCATCCCCAACGCCGCCGCGGGCACGCGTTACTACGCCCTGGTCGAGGCCCTCACCGGCGTCCCCCTCACCACCACCACCGGTGAGTACAGCATCACCGTCGCCGGCCCCGCGGCGACCGGCGGCGGCCCGGGCACCACGCCCGACGCCATCGACTTCGCCAACCCCAACGTCATCACCCTCAGCCCCCGCACCGGCGATGGGCAGCGTGCCGACACGATCGAGGTCATCAACGACCGCGACCTCTTCAGCTTCTCCACCACCGCCGCGGGCAAGGTCTTCGTTCAGCTCGCCGCGGGCAACGGGTCGCTGCTGCGTGCCTCGATCCGCGTCCTCAACGCGGCGAACGAGCTCGTGCAGTCCGAGGTCGCCTTCGACTCCGATGGGGTCCCCGGCGCCATCGCCCAGGTCTCCTTCGAGGGCACGGCCCTCACGACCTACTACATCGTGGTCGACGGGCTGGGCGACAGCACCGGCTCCTACACCGTCAAGGTGGACTCCACCCCGCTGGTCAACGAGCTGGTGTACCCCGAGGGCTACGCCAGCGAGAACACCCGCGAGTTCGTCTCCATCGTCAACCCCAACAACACCGACGTCACTTACACCATCTACCTCCGCTACGAGACCGGCGACCTGGAGACCGTGGTGGCGACCGCGATCATCCCGGCCAACAGCCGCAGCGGCCTGACCATCATCGACCCCACCTACCGCACCCCCGGCCTGCGCCTCAACACCCCCTACGCCATTGTCATCAACTCTGACAAGCCGCTGGGCGCCACCCTGGCCCACTACGACTTCGGCAACGGCCTGGGCGACAGCTTCACCGAGAAGACCGCCCCGACCTGGAACTTCGCCCGCGTGGAGAAGAACGCCGGCATCCTCGACTTCGTCATCTTCTACAACCCCAACGACTTTGACGTCCTGGCGACGCTCACCGCCAACGTCAACGGCGTCTCCATCTCCCACACCCTCACCTTCGGCGCCAACCGGCGCGGCGGGTTCGCCATCAACGACATCGCCGACTTCCCCACCGGGATCTACGGCGCCTCGCTGACGGTCACGCCCGTCAACCCGGCCAACAACGCCGCCTTCATCGGCGTCGTGGCCTCCCTCAGCCACTACGACCTCAACACCAACGCAGCCGCCGGCCTGCTGGGCGACGCCACCGTCGGCTCCACCGCCGGCGTCATCACCGCCGTGGCACAGGGCCCCTCGGTCGACAGCGAGGTCAACTTCTACAACCCCGGCAGTTCGCCCGCGACCGTGACGCTCACCGCGTCCTACATCCGCACCGCGCTGCCCACCTTCACCAAGACCATCGTGGTCCCGGCCCGCACCAGCGTGCGGCTCACCGGCTCCGAGCTGGGCTCCTCGCCCGACCAGCCCGTCGGCATCGCCTACCGGGCCAACGTGCCGATCGTCGCGTCGAGCACCCAGCGCCAGAACGGAGACAACGACTCCACCAGCGCCACCACCGAGGCCGCCACGCAGTTCTTCTTCGGCGACGCCTTCATCGACCCCCGCTTCCCCGGCCTCCAGGTCGAGTCCCTCTTCCTCTACAACCCAGGCAACGTCGCCAACAACATCACCATCCGCCTCACCTACATCGACGGCACGGTGGACATCATCACCCGCAACGTCCCCGCCCGCGGCTTCACCGAAGTCCAGCTCCACGAGCTCGACGAGATCCGCAGCCGCACCGAACCCACCTGGTTCGCCATCGACACCTTCTCGACCATCCCCTTCGTCGCGGGCATGACCCACTACGACCTGGCCCTCTCGGGCGGCTGGACCACCGCTGGCGTTCCCTTCGGTGTCACCACCCCGCTCAGCAAGATCGTCTGAGCACGCTCTCTCAGCAATGACCAAGGCCCGGGCTGACCACAGCCCGGGCCTTTTCCATTGTGCTTAGACACCCAACCCCAATCCCGGAGCCGACCCTGACCCGCCGCGGCGAAGGATCGGGTCGCTCCCGCCCTGCCCGTCACCATTACCCCGCCCGGCGCTACACCAGCTTCTTCAGCTCCCGTCGCACCACTTTCCCGGTCGGGTTGCGGGGCAGGGCCTCCACCACCCGCACCTCCGCCGGGACCTTGTACCCCGCCAGCTTCCCGCGGCAGAGGCGGATCAGCTCCTGCCCCTCCACCGTCATGCCTTCTCTCGCCTCCACAAACGCGATCGGAACCTCCCCGCGCATCGGGTCGGGCATCCCGATCACCCCCACCCCCCCCACCGCGGGGTGCGTGCTGATCACTTCCTCAATCTCCCGCGGGAACACGTTCTCCCCGCCGATGATCAGCATCTCCTTCAGCCGCCCGGTGATGTACAGATGGCCGTCGTTATCGAAGCGGCCGATGTCCCCCGTCCTGAACCATCCATCCCGAGTAAACGCCTTCGCTGACTCCTCGGGCAGGCGGTAGTACCCCTGCATCACGTTCGGACCCTTGATCTGGATCTCCCCCTCCTGCCCAGCGTCCAGCAGCCGCCCATCGTTCAGGTCCGCGATTCGTTCCTCCACCCGCGGCAGCGCCCGGCCCACCGAGTGCGGACGCCACTCCTCCGGCCTGCACCAGTTTGTCACCGGCGCCGTCTCGGTCAGGCCATAGCCCTCGTTCAGCGTCACCCCGAACCGCTCGCGGAACTTCTGGAACACCGCGTCGGGGAGCGGCTCGCCCCCGCTCACCACCAGCCGCAGGCTCGCAAAGTCCTCGGGCTTGGCGTCCTTCACGCTCAGCAGCGCGTTGTACATGCTCGGGATCGCCACGAAGATCGTCGGCCGGTGCTCCCGCATCAGCCGCACGATCTTCTGCGGCACAAACCGCGCCGTGTACACCGACTTCACGTTCGCCGCCAGCGGCAGCAGCGTCAGCACCGTCAGCCCGAAGGTGTGGAACTGCGGCAGCACCCCCAAAATCACGTCCTTCCGCGGCTCGATCGTCACCCACTCCATGATCTGCGCCAGGTTCGCCCCAATGTTCCCGTGCGACAGCATGACGCCCTTGGGCCGCCCGCTCGTCCCCGACGTGTACAACAGCACCCCCAGGTCCTCTTCATCCGCCGACGCGGGCCAGATCGGCTCGGGCACCGCCTTGAAGTCGATGTCTTCCAGGAACACGGTGTTCTTCGCCTCGGGCGCAGGGATGTGCTCCACCATCTGCCGCGACGTCACGACCGTGTCCGTCCCGCAGTCGTCCACGACGTACTGCAGTTCCTCCTTCTTGAGGAGGTAGTTCAGCGGCACCACCGTCTTGCCCAGCATCCACCCCGCCAGCGCCGTGATTGGGAACGCCCCGCTCGTGGGCAGCATGATCCCCAGCGTGGGGGTCCCGCACTTTGCCCGCAGCGCCCCCGCCACGTGCAACGCCCCGACCAGGACCTCTGCCGCCCGGTACGCCCGCCGGTCGTCCACCAGCGCTTCGCGTCCCGGGGACCCTGCCAGACGCTTGATGATCGGCCAATGAATGCTCACGTACGACCCCTGCCCCCCGGCCCAACTCCAACCCCACACCCGCTCATGCCGCGGGGCGTTCCTGACCGACAAGTATGCTAACGGAAGGCGTTCGAGTGTGCCCGGAGATGCCGGAATCCACACCCGCCCCGCACGGACACGCCCATGATCGACCACACCCTCCACGCTCTTCGCCGCGCACTCGCCGCCGCCCTCCTGTGCCTGGCCGCGATGGCCCCCGTCGGCTGCGCCACCCACCCCCCTGCCGTCTCCAACTACAACGCCCTCTTCGCCCAGCACCGCTACGCCGACAGCTACGACGCCGCCGCCAAGGTCGCCGGCTCCAAAAACCCGCTGCTCAAGGACCACGCCTCCCTGGTCGCCGGCCTCTCCGCCCGCGCCCTGGACCGCACCGCCGATGCCAAGCGCTGGCTCACCCCCATCGCCAACAATGCCGACCCCAGCATCGCCGGCCAGGCCTCCGCCGCGCTGGGCTCCATCGCCCAGGAGGAAGGCCGCCACCGCGACGCCGCCCCCCTCTTCCTCAGCGCGGGCGCCAAGCTCAAGGGCGACGACGCCGCCCGGGCCTTCATGTTCGCGGGCGACTCCCTCAAGGCCCTCGGCAAACCCGCCGACGCCCACGCCGCCTACACCAAGGCCCAGGGCCAGCTCGCCTCCGATTCCCAACTCAAGGTCGCCCTTGGGGATCGGCTGGCAGCCCCTCTCACCGCTCCAAGCCCTGGGTCTTCAACCGCACAGCCCGCTCCCGGCGGCCGTTTCACCGTGCAAACCGGGGCTTTCTCAACGCTCACCAAGGCCAAGGCGGAGGCCGCCAAACTCGCTTCCCGCGGCTTCACTCGCACACTCCCGATCCGCGACGCACGGGGCAGCCTCCTTTATGCCGTCCAGGTAGGCCGCTTTCCCACCAAGCAGGAAGCCGAGCGCTTCCGCCGTTCTTTGGGCCGCACCGCCTTCGTCACCACCGCCGACTAAAGGCCGTACCCCAGCCCGCGGGCCCGCCAGCCCCAGGGAACTGCCCCGGGACCAAAGCGTATTAACCTGTACGTGCCCTGCGGATCGGCCGCGCACCGCGCGAGCCGGCCCACAGTACAGGCGCCCGGCCCACCGGGCCCGCCCACCGCACCAAGGACTACCTCATGCCCCACTCGCCCCGCGCCCTCTGCACCGGTCTCTGCGCTCTCGCCCTGCTCTGCGGCTCCGCAACGGCGCAGGACGGCATCACCACCGGCAGCGGCGTCCCCGAGTGGGTCAAGAAGCTGGCCATCGACCCACAGAGCCCCGCCGCGCAGCGCTACGCCCAGCACCAGAAAGTCCGCGTCGCTAGCGAGAAGGAACTCCGCAAGCTCCGCCACCAGCACTTCGGCTCCATCCGCAAGGAGGAGATCCGCCAGGAAGGCCTGCTCAAGCTCCGCGAATACACCGACCCGGCGCTCTTCCCCAGCCTGATCGAGATCTTCGGCCGCGAGCAGCTCGACGTCCGCCTCGCCACGCTCGACATCTTCGAAGAGTCACGCTCCCACGAGGGTGACACCGCCCTCACCTGGGTCGGAATTTTCGACGAGAAGCCCGAGGTCCGCGCCGCCGCGGCCAGCCGCCTCCGCAAGCGCATCCAGACCGAGGGTGAAACGCCCGACGGCGTGCGCCAGGTCTGCTTCGAGGGCATCCGCTCGGGCAAGATCCCCGCGATGGCCTCATCCGCCAACCTCGCGGTAGAGCTCCAGATGCTGGAAGCGATCCCTTGGCTGATCAACGCCCAGGTCTCCGCCCCACAGAGCCAGGGCGCGGGCGTCGGAACCGGTGAGCGCGAGGGCGCCCTCGCCTGGATCCTGGTGGGCACGCAGATCGCCTTCGTCAGCGACGTCACCCCTGTCGTCGGCCCCGGGGCTGTTGCCTTTGACCCGCAGCTCTCCGTCGTCACCGAGGGCGTCCTGCTCCGGGTGTTCGACGCGGTCGTCATCTCCTACAACGTCGACATCCACAACGCCCTCCAGCGCCTCGGCAGCGCGGCGATGGACGGCCAGAACCTCGCCCACCTTGGCTGGAGCACCCCCGCCTGGAAGGAGTGGTACGCCAAAGAGTTCCTGCCCTACCAGGCGAAGAAGGCGGCCGCTGCGCAGGCCACCGCGGCGTCCGGCAAGGGCTGAACTCCACACCGGCGGAACTACACTCCGATCGATATTACCGAGGCCATCGCGTGGGTCTCGGTGTGCGAGATGGACACCCGCCACTCGCTCACGCCCTGCGCCGCCGCCAACTCAGCAGCCCGCCCCGTGACGCTCAGTGTTGGCTGTCCGCTCGCCAGCCGCACCACCTCGATGTCCGTCCACGCGACCCCGCTGCTCCAGCCGGTGCCGAGCGCCTTCATCGCGGCTTCCTTGACCGCGAAGCGGGCCGCCAGGTGCTCGGCCTCGCGCCGGCTCCCTGCGCCCCGCTGCGCCTCGCCGGGCGTGAACACGCGCTGCACGAACCGCGCGCCGTGACCCTCCAGCATCGCCGCGATGCGCGAGACTTCGACCAAGTCGATGCCGTGCCCGATGATGCGCATGCGTTACGCGCCGCTCTTAGTCTTCTTCGGTCTGCCCTTGGCCCCGGACTCCGCGGGTTTGGCCTGCGCCTTGGTCTCCGTCTTCGGCTGGGGTTTCGTCTCGGGCTTTGACTCGGCGGGCTTGCTCTCCGCCGCCCCGTCCGCCTTGGGCTGCTCCGCTTCCACCGCCTTCTTGTACGACTCGGAGCGGTAGTCCGTCTGGTAGAACCCAGACCCCTTGAAAATCACCGCCCCGCCCGGCCCGATCACACGCTCCAGCGCGCTCTTCCCGCACTTGGGGCACTTGCGCTTCGCCGATTCCTTGATCGACTGGAACACCTCGAAGCCGTGCTTGCACGCGGTGCACTTGTACTCGTATGTGGGCATCCGTCACTCCGTTGGCGCGACCACGACCTTCGCCGGCCGGACGACTCGCTCGCCCGCGCTGCCCGACAGCATGTACCCCGACTGGAACGTGGACACCACGTGCCCCGGCTCCACGCCCTCGGCGGCCTGCTGCATCACCGCCTCGTGCCGGCCCGGCTCGAACAGGTCGCCCGGCTGCGGGCTGATCTGCGTCACGCCGTGCTGTGAAAGCGCCTTGAGCAGCTCATCGCGGATCAGCCGCAGGCCGGTCAGGATCTGCTCGGCGCTCGCCGCGTTGCTGGTCTGGGCCAGGGCCGTGTCGAAGTTGTCCACGACGTTGGCGACGCTGCCGGCCAGCCCCGCGATCCCCTGCTGCTTCGCCACGACCTCGTTCTGGAGCGCCCGCCGCTGGTAGTTCTGAAAGTCCGCCATCAGCCGCAGCGCCCGCCCGCGAGCATCTTCCAGCTCAGCTTCGAGCTGCGCGATCCGTTCCTGAACCTCGCCCGCGCCCGGGTCCGAGCCGTGGTCCGTCACGCCAGGGTCCTGCATCCCTTCTGCTGCCATTTCTGAGCTCCCGTCCTTCACGCCGGACTGCTCCCCCCGTTCGTCCGGCTTCTTTCGCGGCCACATGTGCATTCCCTTCACCGGTGCCCGGCGTTACTGCTTCCCACCCAGAAAGTCTGCCACCCGCCGCAAGAACCCCTGACTTTCCGGCAAGACCGCGGCGTCTTCCGTCTCCGCGAACTGCCGCAGCAGGTCCTCCTGCTTCTTGGTCAGCTTCCTGGGAATCTCGATCTTGGTCACGACCACCAGGTCCCCGCGACGGCCGGTCCGCAGGTTGGGCAGGCCCTTGCCCGCGACCCTGAAGTTTGCCCCGAACTGCGTGCCCTTGGGCACCGTGAGCGTCGCCGGCCCATCCAGGGTCGGGACCTGGATCTCCGCGCCCAGCGACGCCTGCGAAAACCCGATGGGCATCTCCAGCACCAGGTGATCCCCCTCGCGGTGGTACATCGAGTGCTGCTTCACCCGGATCAGCACGTGCAGGTCGCCGCGCACGCCCTCCCCGCTCGGCGAGACCTCCGGCGGCGGCGGTTCACCCTCCCCCTGAACCCGAACCGCCTGCCCCTCCTGCACCCCCGCGGGGATCTTCACCGACAACTGCCGCTTGCGGGGCACGCGCCCCTTCCCGCGGCAGCCATCGCAGAACTCCTTCACGATCTGCCCGCGCCCATGGCACGCGGGGCACGCCGTCACCATCCGGAACATGCCGCCCATCCCCGACTGCTGCACCCGCCCCTGCCCGCCGCACGTCGGGCACTTCACCGGCTTGCTGCCCGGCTTGGCCCCGCTCCCGGTGCACCTATCGCAGATGTCCAAGCGTGTGAACTCAACATCACGCGACGTGCCGGTCGAGACTTCTTCCAGCGAAAGCTCGACCTCGGTCTCCAGGTCAAACCCCCGCGGCACGCCCCCCCGCTGCCGCCCGCCCTGGAAGCCCCCGAACCCGCCGCCCCCGCCGAAGATGTCGTTGAACATCGAGAAGATGTCCGACACGTCCATCCGCGAGAAGTCGTGGGCCGCGGCGCCGCGCCCGCGCAGCCCCTCGTGCCCGTACTGGTCGTAGAGCTTGCGCTTCTCCGCGTCGCTGAGGACCTCGTACGCCTCGGCGCACTCCTTGAACTTCTGCTCCGCCTCGGCGTCCCCCGGGTTGCGGTCGGGGTGGTACTTCATCGCCAGCCGCCGGTAGGCGCG